>NZ_CP199005.1:635534-953301 GCF_052399005.1 Streptococcus sp. HJ1
ATCACAATTGGATGGGATTGACGGTCTGGGACCTAAACGCAAGCAGAATCTCATGAAGCATTTTAAATCTCTCACTAAAATCAAGGAAGCCAGTGTGGATGAGATCGTCGAAGTTGGGGTACCAAGGGCAGTCGCAGAAGCTGTGCAGAGAAAGTTGAACCCTCAGGAAGAAGTGGAATTGGCTCAAGTAGCGGAAGAGAGAGTAGATTACCAAACGGAAGGAAATTATCATGAACCATAAAATCGCAATTTTATCAGATATTCATGGCAATGCAACGGCCTTAGAAGCAGTGATTGCAGATGCTAAAGCTCAGGAAGTCAGTGAATATTGGCTTCTGGGAGATATTTTTCTTCCTGGTCCAGGTGCAAATGACTTGGTCGCTCTGCTAAAAGACCTTCCTATCACAGCAAGTGTTCGAGGCAATTGGGATGATTGTGTCCTTGAGGCTTTAGATGGGCAATATGGCTTGGAAGACCCACAGGAAGTCCAGCTCTTGCGTATGACGCAGTATTTGATGGAGCGAATGGATCCTGAAACGATTGTCTGGCTACAAAACTTACCTATGCTAGAAAAGAAAGAAATTGACGGACTGCGCTTTTCTCTTTCTCATAATTTGCCAAATAAGAACTATGGTGGTGACTTGTCTGTTGGGAATAACACAGATAAATTTGACCAACTCCTAAACGAGGAAACGGACGTGGCAGTTTATGGTCATGTCCACAAGCAGTTGCTTCGTTACGGTAGTCAAGGGCAACAAATCATCAATCCAGGTACGATTGGCATGCCCTATTTTGATTGGGAGGCGTTAAAAAATCACCGTGCCCAGTATGCCGTGATAGAAGTGGAAGATGGGGAATTGGTAAATATTCTATTCCGAAAAGTTGCTTATGACTATGAAGCAGAGTTAGAATTGGCCAAGTCCAAGGGTCTTCCTTTTATCGAAATGTATGAAGAACTACGTCGAGATGACAACTATCGGGGGCACAATCTAGAACTCTTAGCTAGTTTAATTGAAAAGCATGGGTATGTAGAGGATGTGAAGGATTTCTTGGAGGCTATAAAGTCAGAATACAAGATAGACTAGTTTCTTTAAACCCCTGAAAATTAGTTGGAACTGGGTGAGGGGAAACCTGATTTTAATGATAAGTTTAAATCCATGGCTTCATCCTTGTTCCAATTTCTTTCTATGAAAAATCTCTGCAAGCTCTTTCAAAATATGGTAGAATGGATGCAGTAGAATTAGAAAAGGAAATCGATTATGAAATTTCTTGAATTAAATAAAAAACGTCATGCGACTAAGCATTTTACTGATAAACCGGTAGATCCCAAAGATGTGCGTACGGCTATCGAAATCGCAACCTTGGCCCCAAGTGCCCATAACAGCCAGCCATGGAAGTTTGTGGTGGTTCGTGAGAAAAATGCTGAATTGGCAAAATTAGCTTATGGTTCGAACTTTGAGCAGGTATCATCAGCGCCAGTGACCATTGCCTTGTTTACAGATACAGATCTTGCCAAACGTGCCCGCAAGATTGCCCGAGTTGGTGGTGCAAAGAATTTCTCAGAAGAGCAACTTCAATATTTCATGAAGAATTTGCCTGCCGAGTTTGCGCGTTACAGTGAACAACAAGTCAGCGACTACCTAGCACTCAATGCAGGTTTGGTTGCCATGAATTTGGTTCTTGCTCTGACAGACCAAGGAATCGGTTCTAACATTATTCTTGGATTTGACAAATCAAAAGCCAACGAAATCTTGGAAATTGAAGAACGCTTCCGTCCTGAGCTTTTGATTACTGTAGGTTACACAGACGAGAAATTAGAACCAAGCTACCGCTTGCCAGTGGATGAAATCATCGAGAAAAGATAGAAGGAAGAAAAAATGACAGCAATTGATTTTACAGCAGAAGTAGAAAAACGCAAAGAAGACCTCTTGGCTGACTTGTTTAGCCTTTTGGAAATCAACTCAGAACGTGATGACAGCAAGGCGAATGCTGATCATCCATTTGGACCTGGTCCAGTAAAAGCCTTGGAAAAATTCCTTGAAATCGCAGACCGCGATGGCTATACAACTAAAAATGTTGATAACTACGCAGGACATTTTGAGTTTGGTGAAGGAGAAGAAGTTCTCGGAATCTTTGCTCACATGGACGTGGTGCCAGCTGGTAGCGGTTGGGACACGGACCCTTATACACCAACTATCAAAGACGGTCGCCTTTATGCGCGTGGGGCTTCAGATGACAAGGGACCTACAACAGCTTGTTACTATGGCTTGAAAATCATCAAAGAATTGGGTCTTCCAACTTCTAAGAAAGTTCGCTTTATTGTTGGAACAGACGAAGAATCAGGCTGGGCAGACATGGACTACTATTTTGAACATGTAGGACTTGCGAAACCAGACTTCGGTTTCTCTCCAGACGCTGAATTCCCTATCATCAATGGTGAAAAAGGGAACATTACCGAATACCTCCACTTTGCAGGTGAAAATACAGGTGCAGCCCGTCTTCACAGTTTCACAGGAGGATTGCGTGAAAACATGGTACCTGAATCAGCGACAGCAGTCGTTTCAGGGGACCTGGCTGACTTGCAAGCGAAACTAGATGCCTTCGTTGCAGAACACAAACTCAGAGGAGAAATCCAAGAAGAAGCTGGCAAATACAAGATTACCATCATCGGTAAATCAGCCCACGGTGCTATGCCTGCATCAGGTGTCAATGGTGCGACCTACCTTGCCCTTTTCCTCAGCCAATTTGACTTTGCGGGACCTGCAAAAGATTTCCTTGACATTGCTGGTAAGATTCTCTTGAATGACCATGAAGGTAAAAATTTGAAGGTTGCTCATGTGGATGAAAAGATGGGTGCCCTTTCTATGAATGCCGGTGTCTTCCGCTTCGACGAGGCAAGTGCTGACAATACGATTGCCCTTAACTTCCGTTATCCAAAAGGAACAAGCCCAGAGCAAATCAAGTCAGTTCTTGAAAACTTGCCAGTTGCTTCTGTTAGCTTGTCAGAACACGGTCACACCCCTCACTATGTGCCAATGGAAGATCCACTTGTGCAAACCTTGTTGAATGTCTATGAAAAACAAACTGGACTTCAAGGTCATGAGCAAGTCATCGGTGGTGGAACCTTTGGTCGTTTGCTAGAACGTGGTGTTGCCTACGGTGCTATGTTCCCAGATTCTATCGATACCATGCACCAAGCCAATGAATTTATCGCCTTAGATGATCTCTTCCGAGCAGCAGCAATCTATGCTGAAGCTATCTATGAATTGATTAAATAAGCCTTTAGAAGTCTGAGATTTTATGCTTGGACTTCTTTTTGGAGGGAAAACAGATGTCTCAAATCGAAAAGATCAAACAAGCCATCATGGCAGATTCGCAAAACAAAAGCTATACAGATCAGGGGATAGAGCCCCTCTTTGCAGCGCCAACAACTGCTCGTATCAATATTGTCGGTCAAGCGCCTGGTCTCAAAACTCAGGAGGCAGGTCTTTACTGGAAGGATAAAAGCGGGGATCGCTTGCGGGACTGGCTCGGCGTTGATGAGGATACTTTTTACAATTCAGGTTATTTTGCGGTGTTACCCATGGACTTCTATTTTCCAGGACATGGAAAGTCTGGTGACTTACCGCCTAGACCTGGTTTTGCAGAAAAGTGGCATCCCCAACTCTTGCAAGAATTACCTGATATCCAATTAACTCTTTTAATCGGACAGTATGCCCAAGCCTATTATTTAAATGAAAAGGTCAGTGGCAAGGTAACTGAGAGAGTTCGACGCCATCAGGATTATCTGCCAGAATTTTTCCCTCTTGTGCATCCATCACCACGAAACCAAATCTGGATGGCCAAAAATCCTTGGTTTGAGTCAGAAGTGGTGCCAGATTTGAAAGCATTGGTACAAAAGATTATTCATCAATAAAGGAGAAAAACTATGGATGCTTATCAACAAGTAGCTAATACCTTGCAAGAGTTGGGAATCACCTTTGATGTGGTGGAGCACCCACCTGTATTTACGACAGAGCAGGCAGATAGCTATATTGAAGGAAGGGAAGGAGTCCGGACTAAGTCCATGTTTTTGACCAATAGGAAGAAAACTCAGTACTATCTGCTCATAATGGATGACAAGAAACGATTGGATATGGATGACTTTAAAGTTCAAGTGGGAGCCGATCGGATTCGAATGGCCTCATTGGACTCCTTGGCTGAGAAAATGACCCTACCAGCAGGAACGGTATCACCTTTTGGTTTGTTAAATAATGAAGAAAAAGACATTCTAGTTTATTTTGATAAGGACATTGTATCGGAGGATATCATGACTTTCCATCCCAATACTAATGAAAAGACCATCTTTATCAAAAGCAAAGACTTGTTCCGATTTTTAGAGTCGATTGGATTTACCTATAAGTTTTTAACTTTGCGTTAAAGGCATCAAAAAAAGAAATGATGAAAGAAATTGTTTTTGACAAATTTTACCAACTTTACCAAAACGACCAACTTTCTCTAGTGGACGTGAGAGAAGCAGAAGAGTTCGAGACGCTTCATTTAGAAGGTGCTCGTAATTTCCCTCTCGGTCAACTTGCTGATACTTATGATCAGCTGGACAAGGACCTCTTGCATTATGTCATTTGTAAATCAGGGATGAGATCAGCTCGTGCTTGCCAGTTCTTAGAGGAGCATGGATGCAAGGTTATCAATGTCCAAGGTGGAATGACGGCCTTTGAAAATCTTTAAACCAATATGGCGATAAATCCTAATCTTCCCTTGCTTGGTTTTAACTGAGTGAGGGATTTTATTTTTAGACTATTCTTATTTTTTAAAATATTGAAAACATTCAATGATTAATTTTAGATACTTTTTTCAAAGTTTTAATCATGGTATACTAGGTCAGTATTTTAGAAATATTAAGGAGATTTTTATGGCTAAAAAAGGTGCCCTAACAGGTTTGCTCCTGTTTGGAATATTTTTTGGTGCGGGGAACTTGATTTTTCCACCTTCTCTAGGTGCCCTATCTGGAGAACAGTTTCTTCCTGCCATCGCAGGTTTTGTCTTTTCAGGTGTCGGTATTGCCGTCTTGACACTTATCATCGGAACACTCAATCCTAAAGGATACATTTATGAGATTTCTAAGAAAATCTCACCTTGGTTTGCGACTCTTTATCTTGCAGTCCTCTATCTATCGATTGGCCCATTCTTTGCCATTCCACGTACAGCAACAACAGCTTATGAGGTCGGCATCAGCCCCCTCTTATCTGAAGCAAATAAAGGACTTGGATTGATTATCTTTACCGTGTTATATTTTGCAGCGGCCTATCTGATTTCGCTCAATCCTTCAAAGATTTTGGATCGTATCGGACGAATCTTGACGCCAGTCTTTGCTTTGCTTATCGTTATCTTAGTAGTACTTGGTGCTTTTAAATATGGTGGAACAAGTCCTCAAGTAGCTTCAGAAGCCTATCAAGCATCTGCTTTCGGAACAGGATTCTTAGAGGGGTATAACACCTTGGATGCCCTTGCCTCAGTTGCCTTCAGTGTCATCGCTGTTCAAACCTTGAAACAACTTGGATTTTCAAGTAAGAAAGAATACATCTCAACTATTTGGGTTGTTGGTATCGTTGTAGCTCTTGCCTTTAGCGCTCTTTACATTGGTTTAGGATTCCTTGGAAATCACTTCCCAGTACCAGCTGAAGTGATGAAGGGTGGAACACCAGGTGTTTATATCTTGTCGCAAGCAACTCAGGAAATCTTTGGTTCAACAGCTCAACTCTTCCTTGCTGTTATGGTAACTGTAACCTGCTTCACAACGACAGTTGGATTGATTGTGTCGACAGCAGAGTTCTTTAACGGACGTTTCCCACAAATCAGCTACAAGGTCTATGCAACAGCCTTTACCTTGATTGGATTTGCCATTGCAAATCTTGGTCTTGATGCGATTATCAAGTACTCCATTCCAGTACTGGTTATCTTGTATCCAATCACCATTGCCATTGTGATGATTGTGATTGTTAATAAGTTTGTACCCCTATCAAAACCGGGTATGCAACTAACAATGGGAGTTGTCACAGCAATCGCTCTTGCAAGTGTTCTTGGAAGCTCTTTTAAAATTGAGTTTCTAGAAAATCTTGTGAATGCTTTGCCTTTTGCTAAGGCATCCCTCCCATGGTTGGTACCTGCTATCATTGGAATCTTGCTTTCGCTGGTTCTACCAAACAAACAAGAGAGTGATGTTTTTGAGATGGAATAAAAAAATTCTTGGTCAACGACCAAGAATTTTTTGTATAAGCACGACTCGTTAGTTGGTTTGTTCAGTATAACCAGCCTCTTTAAGCATTTTTCTAGTTTTTAGGAAACTTACACGGCTTCCAGAGCCAGAAACTTCATTTGGCATTGCTTTTTTCATCTCTTCGAGATTCACAACAGTCATGTCAACCTCCATGCTATGGATGACTTTTCCATCTTTGAATTCGATATTTTGTGTAATACCTTTAAGTCCTTCCTCCTTTTTATAAGTTTTCACGATAAGTTCTTTAATCTCTTCTGCTGACTTGTCCAGTATTTCAGGATCAAAAACATTATAGACTTCTTGTTTTACAACATCATCCCCCTTAACAGTGTATGTCAAGGTAGAAGTTCTTCCGGGATTACTATTGTGAACAAAAATGTAGTTTTTTGTCTCATCTTTCTTCTCAGATGATTGTTGACTGCTTTGTTTGGTCTCGCTTGACTGAGTTGTTTTGTCTTCTTTGCTACTGCTGCTAGCAGGTGTTGATGCTTGTTTGGAACATCCGAGTAGGAGGACAAGTGAAGCCACAAGGGCTAGTGAAGTTTTAACATAAGTTTTCATAGAATTTTCTTTCATAATCAAAGTATTTTGTATTATAACATGATTCTACTACAAAATCAACTAGACCTCCCCTCTCATCTGATTTGACATGACAATGAACAGAAACTAGTCTGACGATTAAAGTTTTGTCTCTATCTGTTTCAAAAATTTTTTATCGTATGGATTGAAAAGTGGGAAGTTTTAAATGCACTTTTTATGGGATTTGGAGGAATCTATCGGACTCATCAGTTAGGAATATAGTAAAATACCCCAAGAGTCAGAGTTGTGTCTAACTTTTGGGGTGGACCTACACTAGTCTATATGAAATTTTGGGAGATTAGTTCGTCTTTTCTGTGAATCCCATTTTTTCCAGTGCTTTTTTAGAATTTGAGAAACTGACACGATTACCGATACCAGAATATTCTTCAGGAAGTGCTTTTCTAAGTTCGCTAATGCTTGCAACTGAGAAATCAACTTCTAGATCTTGAACAACTTTACCATCTTTGATTTCAATCGTTTGTTTAACACCTTTGAGTCCATTATAACCTTTGTACTTTTCTTCGATAAAACTCTTGACATCTTCTGGAGTTGCACCAAGGATTTCAGGATCAGCAATGTTATTAGCTGATTGCTTGATAACATTGTCCCCTTCTACAGTATAAATCAAGGTAGAAGTGATTCCAGAATTGCTTTTGTTTACAAAGGTATGTGTTTTAGTTGTTTCTTTCTTTTCAGATGATTGTTGACTGCTTTGTTTAGTCTCGTTTGACTGAGTTGTTGTGTCTTCTTTGGTACTGCTGCTAGCAGTAGTTGATGCTTGTTTGGAACATCCGAGCAGGAGGACAAGTGAAGCCACAAGGGCTAGTGATACTTTAAAGTATGATTTCATATCTATTACTTTCCTTTCATAATCAAAGTATTCGTATTATAACATGGATCGATAGTGAAAGCAACTAAACACAGTTTTTCTCCTTTTGATAAGGAGTCTGACTAGAAAAATGTTATAATGGTAGGAAAGAGGTGAAGAAATGAATCAGACTATAAACTATATCAAAGAACTAACCGCTATTGCATCCCCAACGGGTTTTACTCGTGAGATTTCAGACTACCTAGTCCATACTTTAGAAGAGCTTGGTTACAAGCTTGTTCGCACATCTAAGGGTGGTGTCAATGTAACAATCAAAGGTCAAAATGACGAACAACATCGCTATGTAACTGCCCATGTAGACACACTTGGAGCCATTGTGCGTGCAGTCAAGCCAGATGGTCGTCTCAAATTGGACCGTATCGGTGGTTTTCCTTGGAACATGATTGAAGGTGAGAATTGTACCGTTCATGTGGCTAGTACAGGTAAAACGGTATCTGGAACGATCCTCATCCACCAGACATCTTGCCATGTCTACAAAGATGCAGGAACTGCTGAACGCACTCAGGACAATATGGAAGTGCGTTTGGACGCAAAAGTAACCAATGAAAAAGAAACGCGCGCCTTGGGCATCGAGGTCGGTGATTTTATCAGCTTTGACCCACGAACTATCGTGACAGAGACTGGTTTTATCAAGTCACGTCACTTGGACGACAAAGTCAGCGCAGCGATTTTGCTCAATCTTCTTCGTATTTACAAGGAAGAGGGGATTGCATTGCCAGTAACAACTCATTTTGCTTTTTCAGTCTTTGAAGAAGTGGGTCACGGTGCAAACTCCAATATTCCAAGTCAGGTAGTAGAATATCTGGCTGTAGATATGGGAGCTATGGGCGATGACCAGCAGACGGATGAGTATACAGTGTCTATCTGTGTCAAGGACGCTTCAGGTCCCTATCACTACGACTTCCGTCAACATTTAGTGGCTTTGGCAAAGGAGCAAGATATTCCATTTAAGCTCGACATTTATCCATTTTACGGCTCGGATGCTTCCGCAGCTATGTCAGCAGGAGCCGAGGTCAAGCATGCCCTCCTTGGAGCTGGTATCGAGTCCAGTCACTCTTACGAACGAACACACATTGATTCAGTAGTGGCGACTGAGCGTATGGTAGACGCCTATCTCAAGAGTGCATTGGTGGACTAATATGTGCTTGATTTGTCAAAGAATTGAATGGATCAAGGCAGGGGAAAATCCCTACTTTGTAAAAGAACTAGAAACAGGCTATGTTGTTATTGGAGACCACCAATACTTTAAGGGCTATACCTTATTTCTGGCAAAAGAGCATGTTACAGAACTCCACCATATGGAGACTTCTGTAAAACTTCGTTTTCTAGAGGAAATGAGTTTGGTCCAAGAAGCTGTTGCCAAAACGTTTAAAGCTGAAAAGATGAACATTGAACTTCTAGGAAATGGAGATGCCCACGCTCATTGGCATCTTTTTCCGAGAAGAACAGGTGATATGAAAGGTTATGGTCTTAATGGTCGTGGTCCAGTCTGGTGGGTGCCATGGGAAGAAATGGCGGCAGAAGATTGCCAAGTGAAATCCCATGAGTTGGAACAAATGATTAAAGCCTTATCCGATGAATTAGAGAAGCACTTGGTCTAAGAGAGGAAGAAAAAATGAAAAAAAGATACATTGTTTTATCTGGTTTGCTGGCAGTAACCCTAGCAGCATGTTCTCAAGAAAAACCTAAAAATGAAGAAAACACTCAAAAAACGGAACAAACTAGTCAACCTGAAGGAACTGTAGGGAGCAAATCCCAAGCTTCTAGTCAGAAGAAGGCAGAAGTTGTGAATAAAGGAGACTACTATAGTATTCAAGGGAAATACGATGAAATCGTCATAGCTAATAAGCACTATCCTTTGTCAAAAGACTATAACCCAGGAGAAAATCCAACAGCTAAAGCAGAGTTGCTGAAGCTCATTGTAGCAATGCAAGCAGCTGGCTACCCAATCAGCGATCACTACAGTGGTTTTAGAAGTTATGAAACTCAAACCAAACTTTATCAAGACTATGTCAATCAAGATGGCAAGGAAGCAGCAGATCGCTACTCAGCACGCCCAGGTTACAGTGAACACCAGACGGGCCTTGCTTTTGACCTTATTGGGACAGATGGTGATTTAGTTACTGAAGAAAAGGCAGCCCAGTGGCTCTTGGATCATGCGGCTGACTATGGCTTTGTCGTTCGCTATCTCAAAGGCAAGGAAAAAGAGACTGGCTACATGGCAGAAGAATGGCATCTCCGCTACGTTGGAAAAGAAGCCAAAGAAATTGCTGCAAGTGGCCTCAGTTTGGAAGAGTACTATGGCTTTGAAGGCGGCGATTACGTCGATTAAAAAAGTAATTTTTCTCTTGCATTTTTAGATAAATAGTGTATAATGGAAAGGTATGTGTAAAGCATACTTGTGGGAGGTAAAAATCTCTAATTACCGCCAAAACCACAAAGGAGGATTTAAAAATGGCTAAAAAAGTCGAAAAACTTGTAAAATTGCAAATCCCTGCTGGTAAAGCTACACCAGCTCCACCAGTTGGACCTGCTCTTGGTCAAGCTGGTATCAACATCATGGGATTCACAAAAGAGTTCAACGCTCGTACAGCTGACCAAGCTGGTATGATCATTCCAGTTGTTATCTCAGTATACGAAGACAAATCATTTACTTTCGTTACAAAAACACCACCAGCTGCTGTTCTTTTGAAAAAAGCTGCAGGTGTTGAAAAAGGATCAGGTACACCTAACAAAACTAAAGTTGCTACAGTTACTCGTGCACAAGTACAAGAAATTGCAGAAACTAAGATGCCAGATTTGAACGCAGCAAACATTGAGTCTGCAATGCGTATGATCGAAGGTACTGCTCGTTCTATGGGATTCACTGTTGTTGACTAATCAATAACACAGTAGAAAATCTCACAGCAGTCTATTAGTTGATTTTCATACTAGGCAAGTGACTGATGCTTGTACTTGAGTACGGCAAAGGAACTTAATGAAGTGGAAAAAGAAAATTAATAGACTGAATACCCGCAAGACTTCATCATTTCGAGAAGTGACGTGGGAGATGAAAATCGATTGAACCACTTACAAGGAGAATAGAAAATGGCTAAAAAAAGCAAACAACTTCGTGCTGCTCTTGAGAAAATCGACAGCACAAAAGCATACAGTGTAGAAGAAGCTGTAGCACTTGCAAAAGAAACTAACTTTGCAAAATTTGACGCAACTGTAGAAGTTGCTTACAACTTGAACATCGACGTTAAAAAAGCTGACCAACAAATCCGTGGAGCAATGGTATTGCCAAACGGTACTGGTAAAACTTCACGCGTTCTTGTTTTCGCACGTGGTGCAAAAGCTGAAGAAGCAAAAGCTGCTGGTGCAGACTTTGTTGGTGAAGATGACCTTGTTGCGAAGATCAACGACGGTTGGTTGGATTTCGACGTAGTTATCGCTACACCTGACATGATGGCTCTTGTTGGACGTCTTGGACGTGTCCTTGGACCACGTAACTTGATGCCAAACCCTAAAACTGGTACTGTAACAATGGATGTTGCTAAAGCAGTTGAAGAGTCTAAAGGTGGTAAAATCACTTACCGTGCTGACCGTGCGGGTAACGTTCAAGCAATCATCGGTAAAGTATCATTTGAAGCTGAAAAATTGGTTGAAAACTTCAAAGCTTTCAACGAAACAATCCAAAAAGCAAAACCAGCTACAGCTAAAGGAACTTACGTAACTAACTTGACAATCACAACTACTCAAGGTGTTGGTATCAAGGTTGACGTAAACTCACTTTAATTAACAGATTTTTAAAAACGAGTACGAATGTGCTCGTTTTTTAGGTACAACGGGCATTCCGTTCATCTGAGGTGTAAGTCCTCTGTGGGTACCATATACTAGTAAACCCAAAAGTGATTCCCAAGCCTGACTATTGTGAGTAGCTGATCGAACGGCATTAGGATAGACTGTTTAAGTCTGACGTTGGAAACAAGAATCGGCAGAGAAAGAGATAGAGAAATCTTGGCTATACGAATAGGCACGTGATAGTAAAGCGTATATAGTGGATAAGGAGGCCAGCAACTCTAAAGTACAAATATGTAGTCGTAACCTATATGCGTAAACTACGTGAGCAATTGAATTCGAACTAGAGAGGTGATTAATAGATTTATGCTATAGTCATGGCAGTTTGTATACTTTTGATTCTAGTTTATCAAATAATAGATTAGAATTGTCAGATAATATAATTTTATGTTATAATGAAGAAAAAATAGAGGTGTTCAAATGTCAGAAGCAGGTCATAAGTTTTTAGCAAAACTGGGAAAAAAACGCTTACGTCCAGGTGGAAAACGTGCTACAGATTGGTTAATTGCGGAAGGAGGATTTTCAAAAGAAAAGAGAATACTAGAAGTTGCGTGCAATAGGGGAACTACAGCAATTGAGTTGGCACAGCGTTTTGGTTGTAAGATAACTGCTGTTGATATGGATGGACAAGCCTTAGAAGTGGCTAAAAAATCTGCTGAAACGGCAGGTGTTGGTCATTTGATCAGATTTGAAAGAGCAAACGCAATGAAACTTCCTTATGAAGATGCTAGTTTTGATATTGTTATAAATGAAGCTATGCTGACTATGCAAGCCGATCAAGCTAAGAAAAAATGTGTAATGGAGTATCTAAGGGTTTTAAAACCTGAAGGTCTTCTTTTGACACATGATGTGCTTCTTAAGGAAGCTAAAGAGTCTGTCAGACAGGAATTGTCACAAGCAATTCATGTAAATGTAGGTCCTTTAACTCAAGATGGTTGGGAACAGGTGATGATAGAATCAGGTTATCGTGATGTGAAAATATTGACTGGTGAAATGACATTAATGAAATTATCAGGTATGATTTATGACGAAGGTTGGCTAGGAACTTTGAAAATTTGCGTAAATGCTTGTAAAAAGGAGAATAGAAAGCAGTTTTTAACTATGTATAAAATGTTTGCTAAGAATAAACAGAAATTGGGCTTTATTGCTATGGCTAGTTATAAATCGTCAAATCGTTAGATAATTATTGAAGTTAACTTTTCCTTTTTTCTTTCTTAAAAAATATGCTATAATAGAGAGTAAAAAACTTTGAAAGAAAGAAAAAGATGAATTTAAAAGATTATATCGCAACGATTGAAAATTATCCTAAGGAAGGTATTACCTTCCGTGATATCAGCCCTTTGATGGCAGATGGAAATGCTTATAGCTACGCTGTTCGTGAAATTGTTCAGTATGCAACCGATAAGAAGATCGACATGATCGTGGGCCCAGAGGCTCGCGGCTTTATCGTGGGCTGTCCTGTTGCTTTTGAGTTGGGAATTGGCTTTGCTCCTGTTCGTAAACCAGGGAAATTGCCACGTGAAGTCATTTCTGCTGACTATGAGAAAGAGTACGGTATTGATACCTTGACCATGCATGCTGATGCGATCAAGCCAGGCCAACGTGTTCTCATCGTAGATGATCTCTTGGCAACAGGTGGAACTGTCAAGGCAACGATTGAGATGATTGAAAGGCTTGGTGGAGTTGTAGCCGGTTGTGCTTTCTTGATTGAGTTGGATGAGCTTAAAGGCCGTGAAAAAATCGGAGACTACGATTACAAGGTACTTATGCATTATTAATGAAAAACAGTCCTTGGGGCTGTTTTCTCTTCATCTGCTATATAAATTAACTATAGCTAGTTAGAGAAAAACTATAATTGAAAACTATATCTTCATACAGTATAATAAAAGGAAGAAGTATTTGGAGGTTTTTACTTTCAAACAGACAAGATCATTCCCGAAATAGAGAACTGTTAGGAGGGTATTATGCCGATTCGAATTGATAAAAAATTACCAGCTGTGGAGATTTTAAGGACAGAAAATATCTTTGTTATGGACGACCAACGGGCTGCTCACCAAGATATTCGACCTTTGAAGATTTTGATTCTAAATCTGATGCCTCAAAAGATTGTGACAGAAACACAACTCTTGCGGCATTTGGCCAATACGCCTCTTCAGTTAGATATCGATTTCTTGTATATGGAAACGCATCGTTCAAAGACGACTCGTGCCGAACATATGGAGACCTTCTATAAGACCTTCTCAGAAGTTAAGAATGACTTTTTTGATGGAATGATCATCACGGGAGCTCCAGTGGAGCATTTGCCTTTTGAAGAGGTGGACTACTGGGAGGAATTCAAGCAGGTCATCGAATGGTCCAAGACGCATGTTTTTTCAACCCTCCATATCTGTTGGGGAGCTCAAGCAGGTCTATATGTTCGCTATGGCGTTGAAAAGCACCAGATGGATCGGAAACTATCAGGAATTTATCCACAGGACACCTTGAAAGAAGGGCACCTTCTTTTTAGAGGTTTTGATGATCGCTATGTAGCTCCTCATTCTCGTCATACTGAGATTTTAAAAGAAGAAATCTTAAACAAGACCAATCTGGAGATTCTGTCAGAAGGTCCTGAGGTTGGGGTTTCTATCCTAGCTAGTCGAGATTTGCGTGAGATTTATAGTTTTGGTCATTTGGAGTACGATCGTGACACTTTGGCAAGAGAGTATTTTCGTGATTATGAGGCGGGACTCGACCCTCATATCCCAGAGAACTACTTTAAAAATGATGATGTAAATGAGACGCCCTGTCTTTGTTGGTCTTCATCAGCTGCCCTCTTTTTCAGCAATTGGGTAAACTATGCAGTTTATCAAGAAACCCCTTTTGACTGGAGAAAGGTAGAGGATGATGCGGCTGCATTTGGATATCTATAAGAGGAATTATGACATATTTTGACGCTTTTAAATCAGGGAACTTGGTTTTGCCAAGTGCCCTGCTCTTGCATTTTAAGGAACTCTTTCCTTCCAGCGAAGATTTTCTCGTCTGGCAATTTTTCTATTTACAAAATACCACAGCACTAGGAGATGTTTCGCCTAGTCAGATTGCTGAAATTATTGGCAAAGAGGTAGCAGATGTCAACCAGTCTATTTCAAACTTAACTGAAAATGGGCTACTACAATATCGAACCATTGAACTAAATGGGGAAATTGAGCTGATCTTTGATGCTAGTTTGGCTTTTGAACGCTTGGATAGCTTGCTAGACAGCCAAACTCCAGCTACAACTGCCCCAAACCCGCAGAATCAGTTGAAGGATCTGGTTGAAACTTTTCAGCAGGAATTGGGACGCTTGTTAACGCCATTTGAAATCGAAGATCTATCCAAGACTGTCAAAGAAGATGGAGTTAAGGCGGATTTAATCAAGGAAGCTCTCCGAGAGGCCGTCCTAAATGGCAAGCCAAACTGGAAATATATTCAGGCAATCCTACGAAACTGGCGTCATGAAGGTATCCAGTCTGTGGCTCAGGTAGAGGCAAAACGAGCAGAGCGAGAAGCGAATAATCCCAAACAAGTTCAGGCTTCGGCTGATTTCCTCGATGCCATGAATTTGTGGCAAGATTAGCCGCTTGAAAAATCTTGAAAATTAGAGTAAGGTTTGCAAGCTCCTTATAAATATGATAGAATAATAGTGAATAAAATGAAAAAAGAGGTATGTGAAATGTCACGTAAACCATTTATCGCTGGTAACTGGAAAATGAACAAAAATCCAGAAGAAGCAAAAGCATTCGTTGAGGCCGTTGCATCAAAACTTCCTTCATCAGACCTTGTTGAAGCAGGTATCGCAGCTCCTGCAGTTGATTTGACAGCTGTTCTTGCTGCTGCTAAAGGTTCAAACCTTAAAGTTGCTGCTCAAAACTGCTACTTTGAAAATGCAGGTGCGTTCACTGGTGAAACAAGCCCACAAGTTTTGAAAGAAATCGGTACTGACTACGTTGTTATCGGTCACTCAGAACGTCGTGACTACTTCCATGAAACTGACGAAGATATCAACAAAAAAGCAAAAGCAATCTTTGCAAACGGTATGCTTCCAATCATCTGTTGTGGTGAGTCACTTGAAACTTACGAAGCTGGTAAAGCTGCTGAATTCGTAGGTGCTCAAGTTTCAGCTGCTCTTGCTGGATTGACTGCAGAACAAGTTGCTGCATCAGTTATCGCTTATGAGCCAATCTGGGCTATCGGTACTGGTAAATCAGCTTCACAAGACGATGCACAAAAAATGTGTAAAGTTGTTCGCGATGTTGTAGCTGCTGACTTTGGTCAAGAAGTTGCAGAAAAAGTTCGTGTTCAATACGGTGGTTCTGTTAAACCTGAAAACGTTGCTTCATACATGGCTTGCCCAGACGTTGACGGTGCCCTTGTAGGTGGTGCGTCACTTGAAGCTGAAAGCTTCTTGGCATTGCTTGATTTTGTAAAATAATTTAAGTTATTCCAGACAGTCTTCTAAGACTGTCTTTTTTTATAGAGGTCATATATTTTTCTTAAATTATCAGTCTATTACAACTTTTTTAATATGGGTTAATTTTCTTGCTTTTGTCTACTAGGAGTAGTATACTGAGATAGTAATCAATAAATATGGTTGCAAAAATAATATTATGAGGTGATCAACATGGTTGAATTGAAAAAAGAAGCAGTAAAAGACGTAACAACATTATCTAAAACAGCGCCAGTAGCATTGGCAAAAACAAAGGAAGTATTGAACCAAGCAGTAGCAGACTTGTATGTGGCTCATATTGCCCTTCACCAAGTTCACTGGTATATGCGTGGTCGTGGTTTCCTCGTATGGCATCCAAAAATGGATGAATACATGGACAGCCTTGATGGCTATCTTGACGAAATCAGTGAACGTTTGATCACTCTTAGTGGCAAACCTTACTCAACTTTGACAGAGTTCCTTCAACACAGTGAAATCGAAGAAGAAGAAGGAGAATTCCGTAACGTTGAAGAAAGCTTGGAACGTGTTCTAGCGATTTATCGCTACCTCATCACTCTTTTCCAAAAAGCTTTGGATGTGACTGATGAAGAAGGAGATGATGTTACAAACGATATCTTTGTTGGGGCTAAGGCTGAACTTGAGAAAACAGTTTGGATGCTTACAGCAGAACTTGGACAAGCTCCTGGTCTGTAAGATATAGTTGCTACCCCTTTTATCATGAGGTGCTTGATAAGTGCCCATGACCAATCATCTTTTAAAAGTCATGTAACTGTAAACAGTTGCATGATTTTTTTGTTTGCTGGACTTAGGACACATTGTCAAAAGTAGGATTTTACGGTATAATAGTTGCTGTTCAATAACATATGAATTTTAAAGAATAATTGTTAGTTTAAGGAGGACTTATGAACAACTTACCAAATTGCCCAAAATGTAATTCAGAATATGTCTACGAAGACGGAAGTCTCTTGGTCTGCCCAGAGTGTGCCTATGAGTGGAATCCTGCAGAAGTTGCAGAAGTAGAAGAAGGTGTAGTTGCTATCGATGCCAATGGAAATAAATTGGCTGACGGCGATACTGTAACCTTAATCAAGGACTTGAAAGTAAAAGGTGCGCCAAAGGATTTGAAACAAGGAACTCGCGTTAAAAATATCCGTATCGTAGAAGGTGACCACAACATCGACTGTAAGATTGATGGTTTTGGAGCTATGAAACTCAAGTCAGAATTTGTTAAGAAAATCTAGCCATGAAACTGAACTACAAATTTATCTTTTATAGTCGTGTGCTCTTGTTCTTAGCGGCATTTACAGGAGTTTATTTGGAGATTACCAAGCACGGTGGCTTTGGTATGCTCCTTTACTACACAGTGTTGTCCAATCTTTTGGTAACGATTTTCACGGGTTATCTACTCCGTGTGATGAGCCGTTCAGGTGAAAATTGGCAAAGTCCGACCTTGCTTCGTCTCAAGGGTGGTGTTACCATGAGTATCATGATTACCTGTGTGATTTACCATTTTATGCTTGCTCCGATTGCGACAGACTTTTACCGTGTGGAAAATTTCCTTTGCCACTATATCGTTCCACTCTGGTTTTTAGCCGACACCCTTTTCTTTGATAAACGGGGTCAATACAAGATCTGGGATCCAGTCTTGTGGACTATCTTGCCCTTGGTTTATATGATTTTTGCCTTGTTTAATGGCTTGGTCTTAAAACTCAATATTCCGAATTCCAAGGACAATCCCTTCCCTTATTTCTTTTTAAATGTGAACAAGGGTTGGGACGTGGTTATCAAATGGTGTTTGATCATTTTTGCGGCGTATATGGTTGCAGGCTTCATCTTCTATCTGATCAAGCAAATCAAGCGAAAATAGTCTTCCTATTAGGAAAGTTAGGACGGAGTCTCTAGTTCAATCGGGCTCCTTCTTTTCTTGCCATCTTCCTTTTAAAAGGATCAACAGTGAGAAATATACAGAAAGAAAATTCATGAAACAATATTTAGAACGGGCTAGTATTTTGGCCCTCTCCCTCGTTTTGATTACCTCCTTCTCCATCTCAAGTGCTCTGCCAGCCATGTTTGACTACTATCAAGGATACCCCAAAGAACAAATCGAGCTCCTGGTCAGTCTTCCTTCTTTTGGAATCATGATTATGCTGGTTTTAAATGGGTTTTTGGAGCGGTTATTTCCTGAGCGTCTTCAGATTAGTCTAGGGCTTCTCATCCTCTCTATAGGAGGAACAGCCCCTTTCTGGTATCAGGAATACAACTTTGTCTTTGCGATGCGGATTTTATTTGGCTTGGGTGTTGGGATGATCAATGCCAAGGCTATTTCTATCATCAGCGAACGCTATCATGGAAAGACACGGATTCAGATGTTGGGTCTTCGCGGGTCAGCAGAAGTTGTCGGGGCATCGATTTTGACTCTAGTGGTCGGTCAACTCTTATCCTTGGGATGGACAGTGACCTTCTTGGCCTACAGTGCGGGATTTTTAGTATTGATCCTTTATCTGCTCTTTGTCCCTTATGGGAAAGAAAAGAAAGAAACAAAGAAAAAAGAGGCCGAAACGACTCGTTTGACAGGACAGATGAAAGGCTTGATTTTTCTATTGGCTGTCGAAGCAGCAGTTGTTGTCTGCACCAATACAGCTATCACCATTCGTATTCCTAGTCTGATGGTGGAAAGAGGTCTAGGGGATGCCCAGTTATCGAGCTTGGTTTTAAGTATCATGCAGTTGATTGGTATCTTGGCAGGTGTGAGTTTTTCTTTCTTTATCTCTCTATTTAAAGAAAGATTGCTCCTTTGGTCAGGTATCACCTTTGGATTGGGGCAGATTGTGATTGCCTTGTCTCCGTCATTGGGTGTGATGGTAGTTGGAAGTGTTGTGGCAGGTTTTTCCTACAGTGTGGCCTTGACCACTGTCTTTCAGCTTCTTTCTGAAAGAATCCCAGCCAAGCTCCTTAATCAGGCAACATCTTTTGCAGTGCTAGGATGCAGCTTTGGAGCCTTTACGACACCTTTCATTCTTGGGGCGATTGGCTTGGTGACTCAAAATGGTATGTTGGTCTTCACCATTTTAGGATGTTGGTTGATTGTCACTTCTATCTTTGTTATGTACGCACTTCAAAAGAGAGCTTAGGATTAATTTCCTAAGTTTTTCTTTCTGGGAATTTTGTACCCATACAATTTTTGGTTTTTAAACTTGTTTACACTTTTATTTCCTGATAAAATAGAAGTTATGACAAGATATAAAGCAATCATTTCCTATGATGGTTATGCCTTTGCTGGTTTTCAGCGCCAGCCTCATGTGCGGAGCGTTCAAGAGGAAATCGAAAAAACCTTAACGAGACTCAATAAGGGGCAAGCCATCGCTGTACACGGTGCTGGTAGGACGGATAGTGGGGTCCATGCTCTGGGACAGGTCATTCATTTTGATCTGCCCTATCAGATGGATGAGGAAAAACTCCGTTTTGCTCTGGATACCCAGTCTCCAGAAGATATTGATGTGATTTCAATTGAGATTGTGGCCGATGATTTTCATTGCCGTTATGCCAAACACAGCAAGACCTATGAGTTTATCGTGGATAGAGGACGTCCCAAAAATCCTATGCGTCGTCACTACGCTACTCACTTTCCCTATCCGCTTGATGTAGAGCGGATGCAGATGGCAATCAAAAAGCTAGAGGGAACTCATGATTTCACCGGTTTTACAGCATCTGGAACCAGTGTAGAGGACAAGGTTCGTACCATCACAGAAGCAAGTCTAACAGTTGATGAGACAGGCCAATTTTTGACCTTTACCTTTTCGGGAAATGGTTTCTTGTATAAGCAGATTCGCAATATGGTGGGGACACTGCTCAAAATCGGAAATAATCGAATGCCAGTTGAGCAGATTGACTTGATTTTGGAGAAGAAGGACAGGCAGCTAGCAGGTCCAACGGCGGCACCAAATGGCTTGTATTTAAAGGAGATTCGTTATGAAGAATAATCGTATTTTAGCCCTTTCTGGGAATGATATTTTTAGTGGTGGTGGTTTGTCAGCTGATTTGGCCACCTATACCTTAAACGGCTTGCATGGCTTTGTAGCTGTCACTTGTTTGACGGCCTTGACCGAAAAGGGCTTTGAAGTCTTCCCTACGGATGATACTATTTTCCAGCATGAGTTGAATAGCTTACGTGATGTCGAGTTTGCAGGGATTAAGATTGGCCTTCTTCCTACTGTCAGTGTGGCTGAGAAGGCCTTGGACTTTATCAAGCAACGTCCAGGAGTGCCTGTGGTATTGGACCCCGTTTTGGTCTGCAAGGAAACGCACGACGTGGCTGTTAGTGAGCTCTGCCAAGAGTTGATTCGTTTTTTCCCTCATGTCAGTGTGATTACGCCAAATCTTCCTGAAGCAGAATTATTGGCTGGTCAGGAAATTAAAACATTGGAAGACATGAAAGCTGTAGCGCAGAAATTGCATGATTTAGGAGCGCCAGCAGTCATTATCAAGGGAGGCAATCGCCTCAGTCATGACAAGGCAGTGGATGTCTTTTATGATGGACAAACTTTCACTGTTCTAGAAAACCCAGTCATTCAAGGCCAAAATGCTGGTGCAGGATGTACCTTTGCCTCAAGCATTGCCAGTCACTTGGTTAAAGGTGATGAACTTTTACCAGCAGTAGAGAGCTCGAAAGCTTTCGTTTACCGTGCTATTGCACAAGCAGATCAATATGGAGTAAGACAATATGAAGCAAACCAAAACAACTAAAATCGCCCTTGTATCTCTTTTAACCGCCCTTTCAGTAGTCCTAGGTTATTACTTGAAAATTGGAACGCCAACAGGAATATTGACTCTCTTGGACGCAGGTATTTTCTTTACTGCTTTTTACTTTGGCAGTAAAGAAGGAGCTGTCGTTGGAGGACTAGCAGGATTCCTAATTGACCTTCTATCAGGCTATCCACAGTGGATGTTTTTTAGCTTGATAAATCATGGCTTGCAAGGATTTTTTGCAGGTTTTAAAGGGAAGTGGCAATGGCTAGGCCTTGTCTTGGCTACTATCGTCATGGTAAGTGGCTACGCCCTAGGTTCTACCCTGATGAATGGCTGGTCAGCAGCCTTACCAGAAATCCTTCCAAACTTCCTGCAAAATACCTTGGGAATGGTTGTGGGGTTTGTAGTCTTTCAGAGCGTCAAGAAGATAAAATAAAAAAGTCAGCTTCAATAGCTGACTTTTTGCTTGTCTATATTTAATCAAAATAAAGCAAATCTTTGCTGGTGCTTGTAAAGAGGTCAAAGCCATCCTTGGTAACAACACCGCAGTCTTCGATACGAACACCGACTTTACCAGGGATATAGATACCAGGTTCAACAGAGAAACACATGCCTTCTTCAATGACCATGTCGTTTCCTTCCATGATAGAAGGGAATTCGTGGACATCCATACCGATACCGTGACCGAGACGGTGGTTGAAGTACTCACCATAACCAGCTTTTTCAATGACTTCACGGGCAGCGCGGTCAACTTCATGTGCAGTCACACCTGGCTTGATGAAGTCAAGGGCAGCTTGTTGGGCTTCAAGTGTCAAGTTGTAAATGTCTTTCTTGAATTGGTCAGGCTTACCGACAGCGACTGTACGAGTCATATCTGATGCGTAGCCATTGACCATAACACCCAGGTCAAAGAGGAGAAGGGCATCCTTTTCAACTTTGTTTGCACCAGGAATTCCGTGCGGATTTGCAGCGTTATCGCCAGTCAAGACCATGGTATCAAAGCTCATTTCATAGCCTTCACGTTTCATAGCAAAGTCGATTTGGGCAATGATGTCTGTTTCCGTCTTATCAAGAGAAATATTATCAAAACCAACTTTGACCGCCTTGTCGGCATAGAGACCTGCAACCATCATTTTTTGGACTTCGTCAGCTGATTTGATGAGGCGCATGCGTTGGATGCGAGGAGTGAGGTTTTCAAACTCAGCAGTCTCAAAGACTGTTTTCAAACCATGATACTTGGTTAAGATGAGGTTGTCAAACTCAACAGCAACACGTTTGAAGTCGTGCTGCGGCAAAGCGTTTTTGATTTTTTGCCATGGATTTTCAGAATCCACATAGCCCACAACTGGGAAGGAAACAGTATTGGTTGCACGCTCCACTTCGAGAGCTGGGACAAAGAGGAGAGGTTCCTGATCTGCTAGAACAAAGAGGAACATTTGGCGTTCATGGGGATCACTGTAAAAGCCAGTGAGGTAATTAATAGTGACGGGGTCAGATACGACAGCGACGTCTAGTTTTTCTGATTCAAGATATGTTACGATTTGTTGTAATTTAGACATATGCTACCTTCTTTCTACCCCTCTATTTTGGCAAAAAAAGAGAGAAAATGCAAGGGAGAAGGGTAAAATAGCAGGCAAAAAGAACTCCGACAAGATAGGGGAGTTCTTTGATATAGCTTTCATTTCTTTAAGAAAAGTCAGCCTTGCTTTTGACGTCGCTGTATTCTTCAGCGATTTCTTGACTGAGAATGTCTTCATAGGCAGGGAGTTGGATGTCCTGACCGTATTTCTTCTTGAGGGCAGTAGTAACTAGGCGATAAGCTAGATTGGCATTACGAGAGAGGATAGGTCCGTGGAAGTAGGAACCAAAGACATTCTTATAATGAACCCCTTCGCCGACCTTTTCCTCGTTGTTTCCATTTCCATAGACAACCTGTCCTAGCGGTTTTTGGTCATCAGAAAGGAAGGTACGTCCCTGATGATTTTCAAAGCCATAGTAGGTTTCATCGAATTCTTCATTATGGATCTTGATGTCACCGATAAAGCGGTTATTAGTCTGGTTGAGGGTGTAGTGACCCATGACACCGAGCCCTTCGATGCGTTTACCTGAAGCCTCAACATAATATTGGCCCAATAGTTGGAAACCACCACAGATAGCTAGAACCACTCCGTCGTTTTGGATGTAGTTGTCAATGCTCTCTTTTTTAGCAGGAAGGTCGCCTGCAATGATGCTTTGTTCAAAGTCTTGGCCGCCACCGAAAAAGGCGATATCATAGTGGTTTTCATCAAAGTCATCATGGAGAGAAACGATGTCAACCGTCACATGAGCTCCCAGTTTTTCAGCCACATACTTGAGCATGAGGATGTTGCCGTTGTCTCCGTAAGTATTCATGAGGTTTCCGTAAAGGTGGGCGATGTTGAGCTGATAAGGGTAGTTGCCAGCTTTTGAGGAAAGTGAAGTATAAACCATCAGTTCATCTCCTTTCTAACAATCTGACGACTAGCCAGCAGTTCGCGGAATTCTAGCATAGCAGTATAGGTAGCCAGGATATAGGCATGCTTGCAGTCTTGGTTCTCAATGGTTTTGAGAACTTGCTCCAGATTGCTTGTCTCAGTGATTTTATCAGCTGGGTAGCCAGTCACTCGAAGACGGCGTGCAATTTCAGAATGACGAACACCACCAGCGTTGATTTCAGGAATGTCCATGTCAGTGATTTGTTCAAAGTCCGCATCCCAGATCCAGCTAGTATCAATCCCATCAGCATAGTTGGCATTAAGGAGGACAGATAGGCTAAATGGATAAGGAGCTAGTTTGATCATCTCGATAGCTTGGGTCGCACCAACAGGATTTTTAATCAAGACGAGGGTGCATTCCTTGTCACCGATATGGAAGGTTTCTTGGCGTCCAAAGACAGCACGACTCTTGTCAAATCCTTGCTTGATCCGTTGCGAATCTGCGCCGAGGAAACGGGCAATAGCAACTGCAGCAAGGGCATTGTAGATATTATAGAGTCCACCGATTTGGATGCCGTATTCTTGGCCGTCAATGACAAAACGAGAGCGATTGTTGGTCAATTCAACCAAGTCTGTCAGACGGTAGTCCAAGTCAGGACGTTTGCAACCACAATTTTCACAGATATAGGCCCCCAAGTTAGCATAGGTATTGTGCTCATATTTGAGGATACCTTGACAGTCAGGGCAGAGAATACCTTCGGTATTGTAGTGAGCCAGTTGGGCTGGCCCTTTTTCCAAGTCAAAACCAAAATACTCTACAGGATTTGGAATAGCTGGCTTGTAGAAAAGCGGACTGTCACCATTGAGGAGAACTGTAGCCGTAGGCACTTTACGGATGGCATCCAAAATCATGTTATAAGTCATGTAAATCTCACCATAGCGGTCCATCTGGTCACGGAAAATATTAGTGATGACAAAAAGGCTAGGGTGGATGTAGTCACAGATACGAGATAGACTGGCCTCGTCAATTTCTAGGACGGCAATGTTTTTTCCAGTTTTAGACGATTTGGCAGTCAAGAAGGTCGTTGCGATCCCTGTAATCATGTTGGCACCGCTTGGGTTAGTAAGAACCTGACCATAAACTTCTTTTAAAATGCCGACAGTGAGGGCAGTTGTCAGGGTTTTCCCGTTGGTTCCAGTGACCACGACAATCTCGTAGTTCTTAGCTAAATTTTGTAAAATATCTTTATCAAATTGAAGGGCGAGTTTTCCTGGGAGCGTGCTTCCACGGCCAAGACGGCTCAAGATGAAGTGAGAAGAACGCCCAGCAAGGAGGCCCAAAGTAGTTTTTAATTTCATGTTTCTATTATATCATAAAAGAGGGAAAAGACAGTTTTGAGATTTCGCAGAAACAAAAACAGCCCAAAGAGGGCTGTTAGCTAACAAATCAGTCTCAACTTAAATCGCAAACAAGTCATTCAAGTTCTCAGCCAAAGTTGGGTGAGTGAAGATTTGTTTTGTGAAGTAAGTATAAGGGATTTTGTTGTCCATGGCAACAGTGATGATGTTGATGATTTCTTGAGAACCTTCTGAGAAGATGCTTGCTCCAAGAATTTCTTTTGTTTCAGTATTAACAACAGCTTTGAAGGCACCGCGAAGGTCTCCATTTACGTGACCACGAGGCATTGCTGCAACTGGAATTTCTTTCACAGCGTATGGAAGTTTCAAATCAGCTGCTTGGCTTTCAGTCAAACCAACTTGTGAAAGTGCAGGTGTGATGAACATGGTGTTTGGTACATTGAGACGGTCTTCAAGTGTGTAGCTGCCATCTCCAGCAAGGTAGCTGTAGACAACACGGAAGTCATCAAGTGAAATGTAAGTAAATTGAAGTCCACCGTTGACATCCCCAACTGCAAAGACGCCAGGAACGTTTGTTTGGCAGTGTTTGTCTACTTTAATAGCGCCACGTTCAGTTAGTTCAATGTCTGTATTTTTAAGTTGAAGTGGTTCTACATTTGGTTTACGTCCGGTTGCATAGAGAAGGGCATCGAAACGGTATGTTTCGTTTTCAGTTACGACAAGGACTTGGTCACCGTCATTTTTAATTTCAGTAGTACGGATATTTTGAAGCAATTCAATACCGTCTTCTTCCATGTATTGTTTAGCAAGAGCTGCGATGGAAGGTTCTGCACGAGGTAGGAAAGTATCCAAGGCATCTAGGACTGTAACCTTGCTTCCAAGTTTGTTGTAGAGTCCTGCAAATTCAAGACCGATATTTCCGCCACCAAGAACTCCAAGTTTTTCAGGCAATTTGTCCAAGTTTTGGATACCTGTTGAGTCAAAGACGTTTTTGCTTGAAGCAAGTCCAGGGATTGGCAAGACATTTGAAACAGCACCAGTGTTGATGACGATTGTTTCAGCAGTGAGTTCTTGTTTTTCGTCACCAGCTTGGATTTCGATGACTTTGTTTGAAAGGAAGTGAGCTTCCGCATCAAAGATATCCACGCCTGTACCAGCAACAGTCGCATAGTTTTTACCGTTGAGGCGACCAGTGATCGTGTTTTTAGTAGCAATCACTTCTTCAAAAGACAAGTCTTTCTCAGCAGCAACTAGCAAAGTTTTAGTTGGGATACAACCAATGTTGATACAAGTTCCGCCGTACATAGCTTTGC
The DNA here is from genome assembly GCF_052399005.1 of Streptococcus sp. HJ1. GTDB lineage: Bacteria > Bacillota > Bacilli > Lactobacillales > Streptococcaceae > Streptococcus. Next base: position 661,456 of record NZ_CP199005.1, read on the forward strand.
TACGTTCAACGAGGGCAACTTTTTTGCCAGCTGAAGCCAATTTACCAGCTAGTGTTTTACCAGCTTTACCAAATCCAATAACGATTAAATCATAAGTTAACATTTATCTTCCTCCTATTTCGAATTTCATTCTAGCACAAGAAAAAAACTTTTGCACAATTCTGCTACGGGAAATGAAGTGAGCTTGAAATGGTCCCTTCAAATCCTTTGAAAAAGAAGTTTCAGGCCACTTTACTGTTAAAAAATCGTTTACATGATTTTCCTAAAGGATTCTACTATCTTTTGCTTCTCTCTTGTGTTATACTAGATAAGTTGCAAAGAAACTCGTACTTTTCTTTCGTGGAAAAGAAGCAACACGGTATCTCGTTTTAAAGAAGATACGTCATGAAAAGAAAAGTATAAACTAAAGCCCTATAGGGTGGCTTCGCACCACCTTTAGAAAGAAGAATAACGTGAAATTTAATGAATTTAACTTGTCTGCTGAATTGCTAGCAGAGATTGAAAAAGCTGGATTTGTAGAAGCCAGTCCCATCCAAGAACAGACCATTCCCTTGGCTCTCGAAGGAAAAGACGTTATCGGTCAAGCTCAGACAGGTACAGGAAAAACTGCAGCCTTTGGCTTGCCAACCCTTGAAAAAATCCGTACAGAAGAAGCGACCATCCAAGCCCTGGTTATCGCTCCAACTCGTGAACTCGCTGTCCAAAGCCAAGAAGAACTGTTCCGCTTTGGCCGTAGCAAAGGAGTGAAAGTTCGCTCAGTTTACGGTGGTTCCAGCATTGAAAAACAAATTAAGGCTCTTAAATCTGGTGCCCACATCGTGGTAGGAACACCAGGCCGTCTCTTGGACTTGATTAAACGGAAGGCCTTGAAATTACAAGATATTGAAACTCTGATTCTTGACGAAGCGGATGAAATGCTCAACATGGGCTTCCTTGAAGACATTGAAGCCATCATTTCCCGTGTCCCTGAAAATCGTCAAACCTTGCTCTTTTCAGCAACCATGCCAGATGCTATCAAACGTATCGGTGTTCAGTTTATGAAAGACCCAGAGCATGTGAAGATTGCTGCCAAGGAATTGACAACAGAGCTAGTGGATCAGTACTATATCCGTGTCAAGGAACAAGAGAAATTTGATACTATGACACGTCTCATGGATGTGGAACAACCAGAACTTGCTATCGTATTTGGTCGTACCAAACGCCGTGTAGATGAATTGACTCGTGGACTTAAAATTCGTGGCTTCCGTGCTGAAGGAATTCATGGTGACTTAGACCAAAATAAACGTCTTCGTGTCCTTCGTGATTTTAAAAATGGGAATCTTGATGTTCTAGTTGCGACTGACGTGGCAGCACGTGGTTTGGATATCTCAGGTGTGACCCATGTCTACAACTACGATATTCCACAAGATCCTGAAAGTTACGTTCACCGTATCGGCCGTACAGGTCGTGCTGGTAAGTCAGGTCAATCTATTACTTTCGTAGCACCAAATGAAATGGGCTACCTTCAAATCATCGAAAACTTGACTAAGAAACGCATGAAAGGCTTGAAACCAGCGACAGCAGAAGAAGCCTTCCAAGCTAAGAAACAAGTAGCTCTCAAGAAAATCGAACGTGATTTTGCGGATGAAACTATTCGTGGGAACTTTGAGAAATTTGCTAAAGATGCTCGTAAGTTAGCTGCAGAATTTAGTCCAGAAGAATTGGCTATGTATATCTTGAGTCTGACAGTCCAAGATCCAGACAGCCTTCCTGAAGTGGAGATTGCGCGTGAAAAACCACTGCCATTTAAACCATCAGGTAATGGATTCGGTGGCAAAGGTAAGGGAGGTCGTGGAGGCCGTCGTGGGGACGACCGTCGAGACCGTGATCGCCGCGGCAATGGTCGCCGTGATGATTTCAAAAAAGGCAGTCGTGGGAACGATCGTTTTGATAAAGACAGACGTTACCGTAATAAAGACAATAAAAAACCTCGCAACACTTCAAGCGAAAAGAAGACCGGCTTTGTTATTCGTAACAAAGGAGACAAATAGAAAAAAGCGATTCACAGTGTGAATCGCTTTTATATATAAGGAGACCGATAGTAAAAGAAGATGGTGATAGTAAAGGATAGGTGAAACGGAAAGGGATTTATCATGTCATCTTCTTATAATGTTATAATATCAAAAATAAAATAGGATGTCAATAAAAAAATCGCTTTTTTTTTCTAAAATATTTTTGCTGTTCAAAATTGCAATTAAATAAGCAATTTTCAGATAATTATTGAAATAAAGACTTTTCTATGTTATAATGGAAGCGATTATATGCGAGGTAAAAAATGGCACATTTATTAGAAAAAACAAGAAAAATCACGTCTATTCTAAAGCGCTCTGAGGAGCAACTTCAAGATGAACTTCCTTACAATGCGATCACACGCCAGTTAGCTGATATTATTGACTGTAACGCTTGTATTGTGAATAACAAGGGACGTCTCTTGGGCTACTTTATGCGTTATAAGACCAATAATGACCGTGTAGAACAATTCTTCCAAACCAAAACCTTCCCTGAGGTCTATGTACAAGGGGCGAACATGATTTATGATACGGAAGCAAATCTTCCTGTTGAACATGATTTGACCATTTTCCCTGTGGAGAGCCGTGCGGACTTTCCAGATGGGTTGACAACTATTGCTCCGATTCATGTATCAGGGATTCGCCTAGGTTCGTTAATCATTTGGCGCAATGATAAGAAATTTGAAGATGAAGATTTGATCCTTGTCGAGATTGCGAGCACGGTTGTGGGAATTCAACTATTGAACTTCCAACGTGAAGAAGATGAAAAGAATATTCGCCGTCGTACGGCTGTTACCATGGCGGTCAACACCCTTTCCTATTCAGAACTGCGTGCCGTATCAGCTATTTTAGCTGAATTGGATGGAAATGAAGGACAGCTGACTGCGTCTGTTATTGCAGACCGTATTGGCATTACGCGCTCAGTAATCGTCAATGCTCTCCGTAAGCTAGAGTCGGCAGGAATCATTGAAAGCCGTTCACTAGGAATGAAGGGAACCTATCTCAAGGTATTGATTTCAGATATCTTTGAGGAAGTGAAAAAGAGGGACTACTAATGGCAAAGGCTTTAATCTCGATCGACTATACAGAGGATTTCGTAGCAGACCATGGAAAGCTAACTGCTGGAGCACCTGCTCAAGCAATATCAAAAGCCATTGATCAGGCAACCAGATTAGCTTTTGAACGTGGAGACTATGTCTTTTTCACCATTGATGCTCATGAGGAGAAGGATACATTCCACCCAGAAAGCAAGCTCTTTCCACCACACAACATCATCGGAACTAGTGGGCGTAACCTTTATGGCCCCCTAGCTGACTTTTATGCTGAGCATGAGGCGGATAGTCGCGTCTTTTGGATGGATAAGCGTCACTATTCAGCATTTTCAGGAACGGACCTGGATATCCGTTTGCGGGAACGTCGGGTTGATACAGTCATCCTAACTGGAGTCCTGACTGACATTTGCGTCCTTCATACGGCTATTGATGCCTATAATTTAGGTTATCAAATCGAGATTGTCAAGCCTGCGGTTGCCTCTATTTGGCCAGAAAATCATCAGTTTGCTCTTGGGCATTTTAAGAACACTCTGGGAGCAAAAATACTGGATGAAAACCTTGCTGAAATTGAACTATAAGCTTGTTGGAAAAATGAAAAAAATCTGAAAAAAGTGTTGACAAAGATTTTGAAAGTTGATATACTAGTAAAGTAATCGACGCGGGGATGGCGGAATTGGCAGACGCGCAGGACTAAGGATCCTGTGACCGCTTTAGGTCGTGAGGGTTCAAGTCCCTCTCTCCGCATAGGGTAAGAGTTGGCTTTGGCTAGCTCTTTTTTTTTACAAAGAAGACTAGAGGCTACGTTTCGTGTATCGAAAAATATTGGTATCAAGAACAGTCATTGTATCAGAACATTTAAACTGAGTTCACTATTTCATTCTATCAAGAATATCCTCAAACACTAGTCAGAAAATGAAGAACTTAGGAGATGAAAAAATACTAATCAGAAAGATGTGACTACCATTTTTAAAATGAAGTTGATTTTTGATTGGTATTATTTCTTCTTATATAAGAAGGAAAGTTAGCGCTTGCTATCTTTTTTGTTTTTTTCAAAAATAAATCAAAAAATTTTTCGATTTCATAAACATTTCATATTTGGATTTTATAATAGTCTTACAAATATGGAGGTGACAAATGAATCCAATCCAAAGAGCTTGGGCTTATGTCAGCAGAAAACGACTGAGAAGTTTTATTTTATTTCTGATTTTATTTGTCCTTTTAGCAGGAATTTCAGCCTGTTTGACTCTGATGAAGTCCAACAAAACAGTAGAAAGCAATCTTTACAAATCACTCAACACATCTTTTTCTATCAAAAAGATAGAAAATGGACAGACCTTCAAGTTGTCGGACCTAGCATCCGTGAGCAAGATTAAGGGACTGGAAAATGTCTCTCCTGAACTTGAGACGGTCGCAAAACTGAAAGACAAGGAAGCGGTGAGTGGTGAGCAGAGCGTAGAACGTGATGATTTGTCAGCTACAGACAAGAACTTGGTTAGCTTAACGGCTCTCGAGGATTCATCCAAGGATGTCACCTTTACCAGTTCGGCTTTCAATCTAAAAGAAGGGCGACACCTTCAAAAAGGGGACTCCAAGAAAATCCTCATCCACGAAGAGTTGGCCAAGAAGAACGGACTTTCTCTTCATGACAAGATTCGCTTGGATGCTGGTCAATCCGAAGCTGGAAAAGGGCAAACAGTTGAGTTTGAAATTGTCGGCATCTTTTCTGGTAAAAAACAAGAAAAGTTCACAGGCTTGTCTTCCGACTTCAGTGAAAACCAGGTCTTTACAGACTATGAAAGCAGCCAAACCCTTCTGGGAAATAGTGAACCGCAAGTCAGTACAGCGCGCTTCTATGTAGAAAATCCTAAGGAAATGGACGGACTCATGAAGCAGGTGGAAAACTTGGCTTTGGAAAGTCAAGGTTACCAAGTTGAGAAGGAAAACAAGGCCTTTGAACAAATCAAAGACTCAGTGGCAACCTTCCAAACCTTCCTCACCATCTTCCTTTATGGGATGTTGATAGCAGGAGCAGGAGCCTTAATTTTAGTCTTGTCTCTCTGGTTGAGAGAAAGAGTCTACGAAGTGGGAATTCTTCTCGCACTTGGAAAAGGCAAGAGTTCGATCTTCCTCCAGTTCTGTTTAGAGCTAGTGTTGGTATCTCTCGGAGCTTTGCTTCCATCCTTTATCGCTGGAAATGCCATTACATCCTATCTACTCCAAACTGTACTAGCCAGTGGAGATCAGGCAAGCTTACAGGACACGCTGGCCAAAGCAAGTGGTCTATCAACCAGTCTCCTATCCTTTGCAGAATCCTATGTCTTTCTGCTCCTGATTGGTTGCTTATCAGTAGCCCTTTGTTTCGTATTTCTATTTAGAAAATCGCCGAAAGAAATTTTATCATCTATTAGTTAAGAAGGAGAAATCATGACTTTATTACAATTGCAAGATGTTACCTACCGTTATAAGAACACTGCTGAAGCAGTTTTATATCAGATCAAGTATAATTTTGAACCCGGAAAATTTTATAGTATCATTGGTGAGTCAGGAGCTGGAAAATCCACTCTCTTGTCCCTACTGGCTGGTCTAGATAGTCCTGTTGAAGGTTCTATCCTTTTCCAAGGAGAGGACATTCGGAACAAGGGGTATTCATACCATCGCATGCACCATATTTCCCTAGTCTTTCAAAATTATAACTTGATAGATTATCTTTCTCCGCTGGAAAATATCCGCTTGGTCAACAAAAAAGCAAGCAAGGACACACTTCTTGAGCTTGGTTTGGATGAAAGTCAGATCAAGCGGAACGTTCTCCAGTTATCAGGTGGTCAACAGCAACGTGTTGCCATCGCTCGCAGTTTGGTATCAGAAGCTCCGGTTATTCTAGCTGATGAGCCAACAGGAAATCTGGACCCTAAAACTGCTGGAGATATTATCGAACTGCTCAAATCACTTGCCCAGAAAACAGGTAAATGTGTGATCGTCGTCACCCACAGTAAAGAAGTGGCACAAGCGTCTGATATTACACTTGAATTGAAGAATAAGAAACTGACTGAAACTCGAAATACTACAAAATAAGATGAGCTTGTTTTGATAGAATTATGAAATCAAATCTAGAAAGGGAACCTATGTTACACAATGCATTTGCCTATGTTACAAGGAAGTTTTTCAAATCGATTGTTATCTTCCTGATTATTCTCCTCATGGCGAGCTTGAGTTTGGTCGGCTTGTCGATCAAGGGAGCTACTGCCAAGGCTTCTCAGGAGACCTTTAAAAATATCACCAATAGCTTCTCCATGCAAATCAATCGTCGCGTCAATCAAGGAACGCCACGTGGTTCTGGGAATATCAAGGGTGAGGATATCAAAAAAATCACCGAAAACAAGGCCATCGAGTCTTATGTTAAACGCATCAACGCCATCGGAGATTTGACTGGATACGACCTCATCGAAACGCCAGAAACCAAGAAAAATCTCACTGCTGACCGTGCCAAACGGTTTGGAAGCAGCTTGATGATTACAGGTGTCAATGACTCCTCTAAAGAAGATAAGTTTGTCTCTGGTTCATATAAGCTGGTCGAAGGTGAGCACTTAACCAACGACGACAAGGACAAGATTCTCATGCACAAGGACTTGGCAGCCAAACACGGTTGGAAAGTCGGAGATAAGATCAAATTGGACTCTAATGTCTATGATGCAGACAATGAAAAAGGTGCCAAGGAAACAGTCGAAGTGACAATCAAGGGACTCTTTGATGGTCACAATAAGTCAGCAGTAACCTACTCACAAGAACTCTATGAAAATACAGCCATCACAGACATTCACACTGCTGCAAAACTTTATGGATACACAGAAGATACAGCTATTTATGGGGACGCAACCTTCTTTGTAACAGCGGACAAGAACTTGGATGATGTCATGAAAGAGTTGAATGGTATCAGTGGTATCAACTGGAAGAGCTACACACTGGTGAAGAGCTCCTCTAACTACCCAGCTCTAGAGCAATCCATCTCTGGTATGTACAAGATGGCCAACCTCCTCTTCTGGGGTAGCTTGAGTTTCTCAGTTCTTCTCCTTGCACTCTTGCTTAGTCTTTGGATCAACGCCCGCCGCAAGGAAGTGGGAATTCTCCTCTCTATCGGTCTCAAGCAGGCAAGTATCTTGGGGCAATTCATCACCGAATCGATCTTGATTGCCATTCCTGCTCTTGTTTCGGCTTACTTCCTAGCCAACTACACAGCTCGTGCCATCGGAAATACTGTTCTTGCCAATGTGACTTCAGGTGTTGCAAAGCAAGCTAGCAAGGCTGCTCAAGCTTCTAACCTTGGTGGTGGTGCAGAAGTAGATGGCTTTAGCAAGACCCTGTCGAGCCTAGATATTTCTATTCAGACATCAGACTTCATCATCGTCTTTGTCCTTGCTTTGGTTCTAGTGGTTCTCGTTATGGCGCTTGCTTCAAGCAATCTCCTCAGAAAACAACCAAAAGAGCTCTTGCTCGATAGCGAATAAAAAACTTGCTACCTATTCTCCCCTAAATGGGGTATAATATAGGTAGCATTTTTATCTATTTTATCTTGATAAGGACTCTTCCTATCAGGATGAAACAGAGGAGATTTACAAGAAATTTAAAGGATGTGAACCGTTTTTTCTATGAAAATTTTAATTGTAGAAGATGAAGAGATGATCCGTGAGGGAATCAGTGACTATTTGACGGATTGTGGTTATGAAACCATTGAAGCAGCAGATGGACAAGAAGCTCTGGAAAAATTTTCCAGCTATGAAGTAGCCCTGGTTTTACTGGATATCCAGATGCCCAAGCTTAATGGCCTAGAAGTCCTAGCGGAGATTCGTAAGACCAGTCAGATTCCTGTCTTGATGCTGACAGCCTTTCAGGATGAAGAATACAAGATGAGTGCTTTTGCTTCTCTAGCAGACGGTTATCTGGAAAAGCCTTTTTCTCTCTCCCTTTTAAAAGTAAGGGTGGACGCGATTTTCAAGCGCTACTACGATACAGGACGAGTCTTCTCCTATAAAGATACCAAGGTGGACTTTGAGAGTTACAGTGCAAGCCTCGCAGGTCAAGAAGTGGCTATCAATGCCAAAGAGTTGGAAATTCTGGACTATCTGGTGAAAAATGAAGGCCGGGCCTTGACTCGTTCTCAGATTATCGATGCTGTCTGGAAGGCGACAGATGAGGTTCCCTTTGACCGTGTCATTGATGTCTATATCAAGGAACTGCGGAAAAAGCTAGACTTGGATTGTATCCTCACGGTGCGCAATGTTGGTTATAAATTGGAGCGAAAATGAAACGAACAGGTTTATTTACAAAGATTTTTATCTATACCTTCTCGATTTTTAGTGTTCTGGTTATTTGTCTTCATTTAGCCATTTATTTTCTCTTTCCCTCTACTTATCTGAGCCACCGTCAGGAAACCATTGGTCAGAAAGCGACTGCTATTGCCCAATCCCTAGACGGAAAAGATAGGCAAAGCATCGAGCAAGTGTTGGACTTGTATTCCCAGACCAGTGATATCAAAGGAGCTATCAAGGGAGAGATGACCGAGGACAAGTTAGAGGTCAAGGACAATTTTCCTCTGGACACGGATCGCCAGACCACTTCCCTCTTTATTGAGGAGCGTGAGGTGAAAACGCAAGACGGTGGGACTATGACTCTTCAATTTTTAGCGTCCATGGATTTGCAAAAGGAAGCGGAGCAGATCAGTCTCCAGTTTCTTCCCTATACTTTGTTGGCATCCTTTCTGATTTCTCTTTTGGTGGCCTACATCTACGCTCGGACCATTGTTGCCCCAATCTTGGAAATCAAGCGGGTGACCCGTCGGATGATGGATTTGGATGGACAAGTGCGATTGCGCGTGGATTCTAAGGATGAGATTGGTGATCTCAAGGAACAAATCAATAGCCTTTACCAGCACCTTTTGACTGTCATTGCAGACTTGCATGACAAGAATGAAGCTATTCTCCAGCTGGAGAAGATGAAGGTTGAGTTCCTGCGAGGGGCTTCTCATGAATTGAAAACTCCACTAGCTAGCTTGAAAATCTTAATCGAAAATATGAAAGAAAATGTCGGTCGTTATAAGGATAGAGACCACTATCTTGGAGTTGCCTTGGGGATTGTGGATGACCTCAGTCACCACGTTCTCCAGATATTGTCTCTTTCTTCTGTTCAGGAATTGCGAGACGAGAAAGAAGAGGTTGACCTCCTTCAGATGACGCAAAGTCTGGTCAAGGATTATGCTTTGCTCGCCAAGGAGAGAGAACTTCAGGTGGACATTAGCCTAACCCATCAGCAGGCTTACATAAACCCATCTGTCATGAAGTTGATTCTATCGAACCTCATCAGCAATGCTATCAAGCACTCCACTCCAGATGGCCTGGTCCGCATTGGAGAAAGAGAAGGAGAACTCTTTATCGAGAATAGCTGTAGTCCTGAAGAACAAGAAAAACTGGTCCAGTCTTTTTCTGATAATGCTAGTCGCAAGACCAAGGGTTCGGGGATGGGGCTCTTTGTGGTCAAAAGTTTATTAGAACATGAGAAATTACCTTATCATTTTGAGATGCAGGGCGATCGCTTGAGTTTCTTCATACGTTATCCCAAAGTCACTTAGGACTAAGAAAAAGAAAGGGTTTACATTGATTCGATTGGAAGAAATTCAATCTAAAGTATGGGAAAAACTAGCTTTTTTTATCAAAAAGTGATAAAATGAACAATGTAAATGGGATGTCCCAAAAAATATATAGGAGGCCTGACAAATGGCAATCGTTTCAGCAGAAAAATTTGTCCAAGCAGCTCGTGACAACGGTTATGCAGTTGGTGGATTTAACACAAACAACCTTGAGTGGACTCAAGCTATCTTGCGTGCAGCAGAAGCTAAAAAAGCTCCAGTTTTGATCCAAACTTCAATGGGTGCTGCTAAATACATGGGTGGTTACAAAGTTGCTCGCAACTTGATCGCTAACCTTGTTGAGTCAATGGGTATCACTGTACCAGTAGCTATCCACCTTGACCACGGTCACTACGAAGATGCACTTGAGTGTATCGAAGTTGGTTACACTTCAATCATGTTTGACGGTTCACACCTTCCAGTTGAAGAAAACCTTAAATTGGCTAAAGACGTTGTTGAAAAAGCACACGCTAAAGGTATCTCAGTAGAAGCTGAAGTTGGTACTATTGGTGGTGAAGAAGACGGTATCATCGGTAAAGGTGAATTGGCTCCAATCGAAGACGCTAAAGCAATGGTTGCAACTGGTATCGACTTCTTGGCAGCTGGTATCGGTAACATCCACGGTCCTTACCCAGCAAACTGGGAAGGTCTTGACCTTGACCACTTGAAGAAATTGACAGAAGCTCTTCCAGGCTTCCCAATCGTATTGCACGGTGGTTCAGGTATTCCTGATGACCAAATCCAAGCAGCTATCAAACTTGGTGTTGCGAAAGTTAACGTTAACACTGAATGCCAAATCGCATTCGCTAACGCAACTCGTAAATTTGCTCGTGACTACGAAGCAAACGAAGCAGAATACGACAAGAAAAAACTCTTCGACCCACGTAAATTCTTGGCTGACGGTGTAAAAGCTATCCAAGCATCAGTTGAAGAACGTATCGACGTATTCGGTTCAGAAGGTAAAGCTTAATCTAGCTGAACAATACAGAAAGAACCTGCCCATTGGGTGGGTTTTTTGTGTCTGAATATATAGCCAATATACTGTAGAAGAACCAATCTTAAGTTGCTAAAAGGTTCTATTTTTTGTACAATAATGCTATGAAAATACTGAAAAAATGGTTTCTTGGCTTTCTTAGTTTCATTCTTTTGTTTTTACTCGCTACATTCATCTTTCACCGTATCAGTTTGGAAAAGGAAAAAGCCTCACTGACACCTATGGGGCAACAAGTTCTCGTCAATGGACATCAAATAAATGTTTACGTTGAGGGGGATGGTTCTGAGACTATTGTAGTTCTCTCAGGTGCTGGTATTGCTTCTCCTATATTGGATTTTAAAGAAGTATCGGAATCCTTATCGAAACGGTATAAGGTAGTTATAGTGGAGCGGGCAGGATATGGTTATAGTGATGATAGCAATCATTCAAGAGATGTGATGGAGGTTTTGTCTGAGACTCGCCAAGCTCTTTCCCAAGCAAATATCACAGGGCCGTTTATCATTCTGTCTCATTCCATGGCTAGTCTAGAGAGTTTGGCTTGGCAGGAGAAGTATCCTGATGAAGTTAAAGCCTTGATTGGTCTGGATTGGGCACTGCCGTCAAGTTATGAGAATTTAAAGGATAATCAGGCCTTGCTCACTGTGGCATATTGGAGCAGCAAGATTGGTTTATTACGCTACTTCCCTGAGTCCTTTTATATAAAAAATCAAACTCTGACTGAAACTGAACGAAAACAATATAGATTTCTAGCTTATAAGCAGTTGATGTCACAAGCCATGCTTCATGAATCTCAAACGTTAAAGGAAAATGCCAAGAAAGTTCCCTCTAGCATCAATCCGAAAATTCCCACCTTACTATTGGTGTCTAACGGTGAAGGCACTAGCTTTAGCCAATCTGAGTGGCAACGTTATGCAGAGAGATTTGCAAGCGACCAGTCTAATGTTCAAGTCGTCTATATGGATGCGCCTCACGATCTCTATCATTATCAAAGCGATGCTATTGTTTCTCGCATTAAAGAATTTTTAGAGAATAATTGAGGGCTTAAAAATCCATTGAGACTGATGATAATAATTGAAAGGTAATGACTTATGAATAATTCTTATATTTTACTTAGACATGCTCATTCAAGATTTTCAAGTGATGATTTCAATAGAACTTTATCAGAAAAAGGATTCTCATCTCTTGACCAGTTAGAGTTTTTGAATTCTTTTAATATTGATTATTATTTTTCTAGTCCTTATAAACGAGCATTTGAAACGATTAATAGCTCGCCAATTCAATTTGATAAAATAGTTCTTGATAATCGGTTACGAGAGCGAAAATTATCTTCAACCTTTATAAAAGATTCTGAGTTTGAAGACAGTATTAAATATTTATGGCAAAATCCCAGTGAATCTCTTTCAGAAGGGGAATCAAATCAAGATGCACTAGCTAGAGTACTAAATTTTTTAATGGAATTGGAAGAGAGATACTCAGAAAAAACGATTTTACTTAGTTCACACGGGAATTTGATAGGAATACTACTACATCACTTTGATTCCAGTTTTGATTATGAAAAATGGGAGCAAATGACCTTTCCAGATTGTTTTCTAATTGATAGAAATGGGATTGTGAAAAGAATTATGAAAGATTAGTTCTTTGATTAAATAGTGAATCATATTGATCAAAATAGTTTGCCTTTTTACAATTCGTAGCCTGCCCCTAATGGCAGTTTTTTGGTGTGTTAAGGAAACTATTAAACCAGAATTTCTGATTCAAAAGCATTATTTTAAGAGAGAAATCTCTAATTTCATAATCTATAAGCAAACGCTTGCATTCCTTTTTTTATTGGATTATAATAGGTTGGTATAAATCCTTCTGTAATAATATTGAGAAGGTGTAGAAAGTAAGGATTTAGAATATTTGTAGTCAAAAATACAATGTTGTTTCTTACTAAAGGGAGATAGATATGGCAATGATAGAAGTGCAACATCTTCAGAAAAATTTTGTGAAGACTGTTAAGGAACCGGGCTTGAAGGGAGCTTTGCGCTCCTTTATTCATCCTGAAAAGCAGACCTTTGAAGCGGTCAAGGATTTAACTTTTGAAGTTCCAAAAGGGCAGATTTTAGGATTTATTGGGGCAAATGGTGCTGGGAAGTCGACCACCATTAAAATGCTGACAGGAATTTTAAAACCGACATCAGGCTATTGTCGGATTAACGGCAAGATTCCCCAGGACAATCGCCAAGATTATGTCAAGGATATTGGAGTCGTTTTCGGACAACGTACCCAGCTATGGTGGGATTTGGCACTGCAAGAAACCTACACGGTTTTGAAGGAGATTTACGATGTACCGGACTCGCTTTTCCATAAGCGCATGGACTTTTTGAATGAAGTCTTGGATTTGAAGGAATTTATCAAGGATCCTGTGCGGACTCTTTCACTAGGTCAACGGATGCGGGCGGATATTGCAGCTTCCTTGCTTCACAATCCTAAGGTTCTCTTTTTAGATGAGCCGACCATTGGTTTGGATGTGTCGGTCAAGGATAACATTCGACGTGCTATCACCCAGATCAATCAGGAGGAAGAAACAACTATTCTCTTGACTACTCACGACCTGAGTGATATTGAGCAACTCTGTAATCGGATTTTTATGATTGATAAGGGGCAAGAGATTTTTGATGGGACGGTTAGCCAGCTCAAGGAAACCTTTGGCAAGATGAAGACTCTTTCCTTTGAGCTGCTACCAGGTCAAAGTCATCTCGTCTCTCATTATGAAGGCTTGCCTGATATGTCCATTGATAGACAAGGAAACAACCTGACTATTGAATTTGATAGTTCCCGCTACCAATCAGCTGATATTATCAAGCAAACCTTATCTGATTTTGAAGTCCGTGATTTGAAGATGGTGGATACGGATATTGAAGATATTATCCGTCGCTTCTATCGAAAGGAGCTCTAAGATGGTCAAATTGTGGAGACGTTATAAACCCTTTATCAATGCAGGGATTCAGGAGTTGATTAGCTATCGAGTTAACTTTATTCTCTATCGGATTGGTGATGTCATGGGGGCTTTTGTCGCTTTCTATCTCTGGAAGGCTGTCTTTGATTCCTCGCAGGAGTCTTTGATTCAGGGCTTTGGTATGGCAGATATCACTCTCTACATCATCATGAGTTTTGTGACCAATATTTTGACCAGATCTGATAGCTCCTTTATGATTGGGGAGGAGGTCAAGGATGGTTCCATTATCATGCGCTTGCTGAGACCAGTCCATTTTTCGACCTCTTATCTTTTCACCGAGCTTGGTTCCAAGTGGTTGATTTTTATCTCTGTTGGACTGCCATTTTTAAGTGTCATTGTTTTGATGAAAATCTTATCTGGTCAAGGTGTTTTAGAAGTGCTGGGATTAACTGTCCTTTATCTCTTTAGCTTAACTCTGGCTTATCTGATTAACTTTTTCTTTAATATCTGCTTTGGATTTTCAGCCTTTGTATTTAAAAATTTATGGGGTTCCAATCTACTCAAGACTTCAATAGTAGCCTTTATGTCTGGAAGTTTAATTCCCTTGGCTTTCTTTCCGAAAATCGTTTCAGATATTCTGTCCTTCTTGCCTTTCTCATCCTTAATTTACACTCCGGTCATGATTATTGTTGGGAAATACGATGCCAGTCAGATTCTTCAAGCACTTTTGCTTCAGCTTTTCTGGCTTATAGTGATGGTGGGCTTGTCTCAGTTGATTTGGAAACGAGTCCAGTCATTTATCACCATTCAGGGAGGTTAGGATGAAAAAATATCAACGCATGCATCTGATTTTTATCAGACAATACATCAAGCAAATCATGGAATACAAAGTTGATTTTGTGGTTGGTGTCTTGGGAGTCTTTCTGACTCAAGGCCTGAATCTCTTGTTTCTTAATGTACTCTTTCAACACATCCCCTCGCTAGAAGGTTGGACCTTTCAAGAGATTGCCTTTATCTATGGATTTTCCTTAATTCCAAAGGGATTAGATCATCTCTTTTTTGACAATCTCTGGGCTTTAGGTCAACGACTAGTTCGAAAAGGGGAGTTTGACAAGTATCTGACTCGTCCTATCAATCCTCTCTTTCACATCCTCGTTGAGACCTTTCAGATTGATGCCTTGGGTGAACTTTTGGTCGGTGGAATCTTACTAGCGACAACGGCGACTAGCATTGCTTGGACTCTTCCCAAATTCCTGATTTTTCTAGTCTGTATTCCTTTTGCGACCTTGATTTATACTTCCTTGAAAATTGCGACAGCTAGCATCGCTTTTTGGACCAAGCAGTCAGGTGCCATGATTTACATTTTCTATATGTTTAATGATTTTGCCAAGTACCCGATTTCCATTTACAATTCGCTCCTTCGTTGGTTAATTAGCTTTATTGTACCTTTCGCCTTTACGGCCTACTATCCTGCCAGCTATTTCTTGCAGGATAAAGACGGACTCTTTAACATTGGTGGGTTGATTTTGATTTCCCTTGTTTTCTTTGTTATTTCTTTAAAACTCTGGGATAGGGGATTAGACGCTTACGAAAGTGCTGGTTCGTAAAAGGAAGAAACTCAAAGCCTTGTCTCAGGACAGGCTTTTTCTAATGGAGATAAAAATTTCTTGACATCTATTCTCAGAGTGCTATACTAAAAGGGTAATCGCCGATTTAGCTCAGTTGGTAGAGCAACGCACTCGTAACGCGTAGGTCACAGGTTCAAGCCCTGCAATCGGCAGAATCAAGAAGTCCAAACGGGCTTCTTTTTTTGTAAATATAGGAAAGGTGGAACGTTTGAGATAGGTTCTATTTAACGTCAGAAACTCCTACTTATAAATTAAAACTAAAATTTATATTTTGTGGTATAATATATTTTAATAAGCACTTGTTTTCGTTCCGTTTTAGAGGACTATAGGCTGTTAATTATTCTAGAAATTTTTGCTTTGATTTTTTTAAAAAGTCATAAAAGTTCATGGATAGTAACGAATGAAGTCTCGCAAACTTGGCTGAATATAAATCAAAAAGGAGAAAATTATGAATAAGAAAGAACGGGAAAGACAATTTGAAGAGATTAACGGACGTAAGCGGTCAGAATCAAAGTTGACTCCAAATAAAAAAATAAAAATCTATATTGGCATAGCACTCGCTGTTTTAGTCACTCTTATCTTGGTAAGTATTTTCTCATATTTTCTGATTGTAAAGAAAGAGTCAAATCAAGCAACGTCTGCTGTTTCAACTACAGAGTCAACAAGTCAAGCGTCTACAAGCCAAGGAAAAACAGATGAGACTGATAAGGATAAACAAGAGGAAATTCAGAAACTCAAGGATCAACTGACTGCTTTAGATACCAAAATTACGGAAGCAGAAGCACTTGTTAGCAAGTTCAAGAAAGAAACTGCTGTTCCAAAATTAGATATTGAAGCAATCAAGAACAATGACTTGTCTAGTTTAGAAGGTACTTGGCGTAGTCAATCTGGTAATGAATACATTATTAATGATTCTGGAGAAGTACGTGCGACTTGGTTTACAAATGATCAAAAGTACGAATCTCTAGTTGGATTAAAGGTATCAAAAGGACAAGATAGTCGTAACCCTGAGACAGCGTCTATCAGTGCATGGGTAAAAGATTCTGTTGCTGGAGGATTTGTAGTAGTAGCTGTGCCAAGTGGAGTTGTTATGCAACCTGCTGATGACGGAAAGATTACGGATAAAAGCAACCATGCTGAGGAAAGACTACTTTCTGGGCAAGAGTATGGAGCGATGTTAATGAAACCAGAAAATGTTTATTATCGTGTGAAACCAGATACCAGTAAACTTGAGGAAGCAGAAAAGAACTTAGCTCAATTGCAAGCAGATCGTGAATCAATCAAATCTTCTCTAGAGTCAAAGGAAAAGAAAAACTAGATGGTATTCGTTCAAAAATACTGTTACAATCGGCAAAATCAAGAAGCTCTAATGGGCTTCTTTTTCTTTTGTTACAAATACTCAACCACTTAGACAGAGATATTGACCAGATAGGCAAAAGGGCTTGTTCTTGAAAAAATCCTCTGCTATAATGGTTCATGTAAGGGACGTGAGGGGTCAGTATCAGACAACTCAAGTCAATAAAAAAGAAAATGGAGACAAAAAAATGAAAAAATTATTGGGACTTGTATTTTTAGTAGCAGCAGCGCTAGTATTGTATTTCGGATCTGTTGGATGGCCAAGTTTGGATGTCAACCTCTGGTCACTCATTCCGGTAGGATTGTTCCTCTATTTCATGCTAGAAAACTTTTTGAAAAAAGACTACAAGACTAGCTTGATGTGCTTGATCATTGCCTTTATCATTGCAAATGCTATTTTTGATCTCTTGCCAATTTCAAGTGGTTTGGTGATTGGTGCCGGTGTGCTAGCTTGTGTAGGACTTGGCTACCTCTTTCCTGATAAGGATAAAAAAGAAGATAAATAAAAAGTCTCGAGATTTCTCGAGACTTTTTTTACTGACCAGCGTAATATTTTTGGATCCCTTTCACAATACCTGCGACCAGTTTATCTTGGTAGCGGCTATCTCTGATTTGTTGGTTTTCGGAGAAATTATCCATATATCCAAGCTCTAGGAGGACAGCTGGTTTGGCTGTTTCGCGTAGGACGGCATAGCTACTCTCCAACAGGCCAGCATCCTTGGCCCCTGTTTCTGCTAGAAGAGAGGAGTGGATGGCAGCGGCGAGGCGTTTGCTTTCACTCATACGATCTGGGTGATTGTGCCAGTATTTATTAATCTTACTTGGATAATCAGGTTCATCGCTATAGGAGTAGGTTTGAATACCGCTCGCTTTTGAGTAGGTATTACCAGTAGCGTTGAAGTGAATACTGATAAAAATATCAGAGTTGGTCTTATTAACCATACGAGAACGTTCGGTAACAAAATCAACGTCAATATCACTATCACGAGAAGTGAGGACCTTGTAGCCTAGTTCTTCTAACTTAGTACGAAGCTTACGGTAAATCTGCATGTTGAGATCTTTTTCAGCTACATTGTAGTAAAAGGCACCTGAATCTCGACCACCATGCCCAGGATCTAGGAAAATGGTATTGCTGTATAGGCCTTTTGTAAATCCGCCTTCAGTTGAAACTTCAGAAATCCATTGGCCGTATTTTTGGAACAGGTGTTCCTTACCGTCTATCTTGTAAGTTCCTGAAACATAATGTCCATTATCATCTAGGTAGTAGCGTGCTTTGTCAGAGTTATCGTAAATCCATTCGCTCTTTGCCATGTAACCACCTGACTTGAGGTAGTATGCTCCAATCCACTCCTGATTTGCATAACGGCCATCCGCTTTTAGATAGAACCAGCTCTTGTAGGTTTTATCGAAGATCCACTCATTCTCCGCCATGGCTCCACTGGTTTTAAGGTAGTAGCTTTCTTTCCATTTGTCTGCTAGCATTCCACCATTCTGGTCAAATGAGTACCAGGAACCTTGAATCTTTTGCCAGTTGTCTTGAATATATCTCCCTGACCCGTTCGCATAGAACCAAGTATCCTTGATTTTGACCCAGTTGTTTTCTGCCATAGCTCCACTCTGGTTGAAGAGGTAGCCCTTGAAGGTTGTCGCACTCAGCATTCCACCGTCTTTGTCAAAGTAATACCAAGAACCGTTGACTTTCTCCCATTTATCCTGCGAGATCTTTCCAGAAGGAGCGACATAGTACCAAATTTGGTCTAATTTAGTCCAACCCTTTTCTGCCATAGCTCCGCTTTTTGTGAGAAGATAGCCGTCAACGGCAGTGTTGCTGAGCATACTTCCAATTTGGTCAAAATAGTACCAAGAGCCGTTAATTTTTTTCCAAGTGTTCTGAGCAAGTCGTCCAGAGGAATCAGCATAATACCATTGATTGTCCAGTTTGGTCCAGCTATTTTCTATCATGACACCATCTTGGTCAAAGGCATAGCCTTTGTAGACAGTAGAATGAAGACGATTACCATCTTGATCGAAGTAGTACCATTTGCCTTGGATTTGTTTCCAGTTCAAAGCAGGTTTATCATCTTGGTAAAAACGCCAGTGGTGATTTTCTTGGTACCATCCTTCTTTTTTGGGCTTGTCTTCTTGCACATTTACTTTCGGAAGAACTTCTGATTTAGAGTTTTCCTCAACACTCGATTCCTTCTTTTCTTCTTTGGCAATTGCTTCCTTGACAGCAGATGTGGATTGAGTAGTGTTTTCTTCTCCTAAGACGGATGCGGGTGCTAATCCTGCGATTGAAAGGATTAAAGCACTGGTCAGTAGTATCTTTTTCACTTTTTATTTCCTAACTTTTTCTTTTCTCTTTTTCATTTTTCCTATTAATTATCGAATTGAACTTCTTCTAGTAAGTATTCGATAAAGCGTTCGCCCATCTTAGACAGGCTGGTTTTTTCATGCTGGATATAGACTAGTTCAATCGGGTCGTCAATGTCCAGTGGAATGGAAACGATATTGTCTCCGTTGAGGTTGCTGTTCAATATCCCTGTTGCAATGGTGTAACCATCCAAACCAATCAAAAGATTAAAGAGGGTGGCACGGTCACTGACTACGATGGATTTCTTGTGGTGCTCTTGTGAAAGAATCTCCTCTGAAAAGTAGAAGGAGTTGTGCGTCCCTTGGTCATAACTCAGATAAGGGAAGTCTTCCAAATCAGCCAGTTTGACCTTGTCCTTTTTAGCTAGAGGGTTGGTCTTGCTGACAAAGATATGGGGTTGGGCTGTGAAGAGGTGGTGCGCTAGCAGGTGATTGTCATCTAGCATTTTCGTTAAAACATCGCGGTTGTAGCTGTTTAAAAAGAGGACACCGACCTCGCTACGGAAGTTCTTGACGTCATCGATAATCTCCCAAGTCCGAGTTTCACGAAGGAAGAGCTCGTATTTCTCCATATCACTTTTCTTGAGCAGAGAGACAAAGGCATTGACTACAAAGGCATAGTGCTGAGAGGAAACGCTGAAAAGTTCGCGGTGGGCGATAGGATTTTTATAGCGTTCTTCCAGAAGCTGAGTTTGCTCAACGACCTGACGGGCATAGGAGAGAAACTCCATCCCATCACGAGTCAAGGTAATGCCCTTGGGATTGCGGATAAAGATTTCAATGCCCATTTCATTTTCCAAGTCTCGAACGGCATTAGAGAGACTTGGTTGGGTGATAAAGAGTTGCTTGGCTGCTTCATTCATAGAGCCAGTTTCGACGATTTTGATAATATAGTGTAATTGTTGAATTCTCATGCTTTTATTGTACCACACTTGGTGAAGAATGAGCAAAGAAGATGAAAGGAAGAGAGGAAAGCCCCAAACTGGTATTGAAAAAAAGTCTAAAATCTGTTAGAATGAAAGCTATGAAAACATTCTATGATGTGCAGCAATTTCTCAAACAGTTTGGCATTATTGTTTACATGGGGAAGCGCTTGTATGATATTGAACTGATGAAGCTCGAACTCTCTCGGATCTATGATGCAGGTCTGATGGACAAGCTAGACTATCTAGAGGCGGAAGCTGTTCTTCGTAGAGAGCACAAGATAGAATTAGACTACATAGAGAAAAATGGAGATAAGAACTTATGACAATTTGGGTTTTGTGGGGAATCGTACTAGCGATGGCGGCATGGATGGGTTATAACTACCTTCGTATTCGTCGTGCGGCTAAGATTGTGGATAATGCAGAATTTGAAGCCTTGATTCGAAAAGGGCAATTGATTGATGTCCGTGAACCAGCAGAATTTCACAGAAAACATATCCTCGGAGCTCGCAATATTCCTTCAAATCAGTTGAAGTCAAGCCTTGCAGCCCTTCGTAAGGATAAACCTGTCCTTCTCTACGAAAACCAACGCGGACAACGAGTGACCAATGCAGCACTTTATTTGAAGAAACAAGGTTTCTCTGAGATTTATATCCTTTCTTATGGATTGGATTCTTGGATTGGGAAGGTCAAGACTAGCTAAGATTCTGTAAAAAACTGTCGAATGATAGATAAAGCTAGCATTTTATGGTATCATCATTTATATTAAATTTAAGGAGATTTTGTAATATGAATTCACAACAAAAGAAAAAACCTTCACTTATTTTAGGTATCTTATCTATCGTCCTTGGTTTGCTATCGCCAATAGTGGGTCTGATTTTGGGGATCATAGGATTGGTCTTGGCTTTTTCATACCAAAAAGAATCTGGACTAGACTATAAAACAGAAAAAATTCTCAATATCGTAGGACTTGTAATTTCTGTACTTAACTGGATTGCAGCCATCGCATTAGTTTTTAGATAAGTAAAAACAAAAAAAGCTTTAAACATAAAGCTTTTTTCTTTTATCCACTTTTCTCTAAGTAGTTTTTAATGATTTCCGATTCCTCTGGATTCAAGGGGCGGAATTGCCCTTCTGCTAGTTCTGGGTCTAATGTAAAGTCACCGAAATGGACTCGTTTTAGGGCAGTCACCTTGACACCGACTGAGAGGAACATTTTTTTGATCTGATGAAACTTCCCTTCTGAGATGGTGATGGAGGCATGGCTCTCTGATGGGCTTGAGGACAGAATTTCAAGCTGAGCTGGTTTACAAGTGGTCCCATCTAAAAAGACAATCCCATCTTTGAATTTTTGGATATGGTCTGACGTGAGCGGTCCGTTTACTACCACTTGATAGAATTTATCGACATGGTACTGGGGATGAAGGAGTTGGAATCCTAAAGGTCCATTGTCTGTCAAAAGGAGGAGTCCCGTCGTATCGCGGTCTAATCTGCCAACGGCATAGAGCTGGTCAGACTGGCCGTCAGGTGGGAGGAGATCCATGACGGTTGGGAGTTTCTTATCCTTGCTGGCTGTAACGACTCCATTTGGCTTATGAAGCATGAGGTAGGTGTGCTCGTAGCCTTGGATTTGCCGTCCTTGAAAGACTAGTTTTTGCAATCCTGTATCAACATTTTGGGCGAGGGAGCGAGCTGGATAATCATCCACTAGGATTTCTTTTTTTAACAGAGCCTGTTTCATAGCCTTGCGACTGACCATTTCTTGGGCTAATAATCTATCTAAACGCATACCAGCTTATCATATCATAAGTCTCTGACTTTGAAAAGAGTTGCCTTGACTAGAAAAGCAGAGTGAAAACATTTACACTTAGCTGAACTGTGATTTTTGAATGAGACTGTGGTATAATTGTTCAGTTAGAAATAAAAATTTAAATATTAGAGGAAATCATGACAAAATTAAGAGAAGATATCCGTAACATTGCGATTATCGCCCACGTTGACCACGGGAAAACAACCCTCGTTGACGAATTGTTGAAACAATCAGAAACGCTTGATGCACGTACTGAATTGGCAGAGCGCGCTATGGACTCAAACGATATCGAAAAAGAGCGTGGAATTACAATTCTTGCCAAAAATACTGCTGTAGCATACAATGGCACACGCATCAACATCATGGACACACCAGGACACGCGGACTTTGGTGGAGAAGTGGAGCGTATCATGAAAATGGTTGATGGTGTTGTCTTGGTCGTAGATGCCTACGAAGGAACCATGCCACAGACTCGTTTCGTATTGAAAAAAGCCTTGGAACAAGACCTTGTTCCAATCGTGGTTGTCAACAAAATCGATAAACCATCAGCTCGTCCAGCAGAAGTAGTGGACGAAGTCTTGGAACTTTTCATTGAGCTTGGTGCAGATGATGACCAGCTTGACTTCCCAGTGGTGTATGCTTCAGCTATCAACGGAACATCTTCATTGTCAGATGATCCAGCTGATCAAGAAAAAACAATGGCACCAATCTTTGATACCATTATCGACCATATCCCTGCTCCAGTGGACAACTCAGATGAACCTTTGCAGTTCCAAGTCTCACTTTTGGACTACAATGACTTCGTAGGTCGTATCGGTATCGGTCGTGTCTTCCGTGGTAGTGTGAAAGTTGGGGACCAAGTTACCCTTTCTAAACTAGATGGTACAACGAAGAACTTCCGTGTTACAAAACTCTTCGGTTTCTTTGGCTTGGAACGTCGTGAAATCCAAGAAGCTAAAGCAGGTGACTTGATTGCTGTTTCTGGTATGGAAGATATCTTTGTTGGTGAGACGATTACACCGACAGATGCCATTGAACCTCTTCCAATCCTACACATCGATGAGCCAACTCTTCAAATGACCTTCTTGGTCAACAACTCACCATTTGCAGGTCGTGAAGGAAAATGGGTGACTTCTCGTAAGGTGGAAGAACGCTTACAGGCAGAATTGCAAACAGACGTATCCCTTCGTGTTGACCCAACGGACTCACCAGATAAGTGGACTGTTTCAGGTCGTGGAGAATTGCACTTGTCCATCCTGATCGAAACTATGCGTCGTGAGGGTTATGAACTTCAAGTATCTCGTCCAGAAGTTATCGTAAAAGAGATTGATGGAGTTAAATGTGAGCCATTTGAACGTGTTCAAATCGATACTCCAGAAGAATACCAAGGATCTGTTATCCAAAGCCTTTCTGAACGTAAGGGTGAAATGTTGGATATGATTTCAACTGGTAATGGTCAAACTCGTTTGGTCTTCCTTGTTCCAGCGCGTGGTTTGATTGGATACTCAACTGAGTTCTTGTCAATGACTCGTGGTTACGGTATCATGAACCATACCTTTGACCAATACTTGCCATTGATTCCAGGAGAAATTGGTGGACGTCACCGTGGTGCTCTTGTTTCCATCGATGCTGGTAAGGCAACAACATACTCAATCATGTCTATCGAAGAACGTGGAACCATCTTTGTCAACCCAGGTACTGAGGTTTACGAAGGAATGATCATCGGTGAAAACTCTCGTGAAAACGACTTGACTGTTAATATCACCAAGGCCAAACAAATGACCAACGTTCGTTCAGCTACTAAGGACCAAACAGCGGTTATCAAGACACCTCGTATCTTGACCCTTGAAGAGTCTCTTGAGTTCTTGAATGACGATGAGTACATGGAAGTAACGCCTGAGTCTATCCGTTTGCGTAAGCAAATCCTCAACAAGGCAGAGCGCGAGAAAGCCAACAAAAAGAAAAAATCAGCTGAATAAGAGCTAGAAAGAGATAAAGATGGTCTATTTAATCATAGGGATACTCTTATTACTACTCTATGTATTTGCGACACCCCAAAGTATCAAAGGAACAGTCAACATCGTTATCTTGGTCTTTGTAGTTGTTGCTCTCTTGATTTTGCTGATGTTGTCCATCTTGCAAATCTTCCAATTACCGACAGAATTCTTTGTCACAATAGCCATGCTTGCCCTAGCCTACTTTAGCTTGAGGGACATTACGCTCATGCCTGAAAAAAAGGGTAAAAGAAGATAAAAGAAAGAGAGCTGCGGCTCTCTTTTTTAGACTTAGACAGATAAAATTGTTAAAATATTTTTGTAAAAGTTATTGACAAACTATGATAAAAATGATACCATAAACACAAAAGAAAACGTTTTCAAAAATTAGGGTAGGAGGAGATTTTAAATTATCGTCTTGTCACTCTGGGTGTGCTTTTTTCGAAAGGAAAAATAAAATGAAAACGAAAAAACATAGATTACTCGCTCTAGCTCTTATTTCAAGCTTTACATTAATGGGAGCCGTATCAGCTGCTGTACAATATCCAGATGGAGGAGTATGGACATACGGAGAAGGTTCAGGAGGTGGTTGGGCTTTTTCAAATTACTATCATGGTAAAAAATATCATTATTCTTCTCTTGTAAGTAGATGGAATAGTCATTCAGATAAAGGAGAAGCAGTTGCAGGAAAAACCTCCTACGCATGGATTTGGACTGAATTTGGGGAACAAGTATCATTTTTCTATGACTATGACGACTAATATTTAGTTTTCTTAGATAATTCCCTTTGTAAGAAATTATAAGGGGAATTTTGTTTATAAGGAGTCTACTATGAAGAAACTATTCATATTATTATCAACTTTTTTTCTCAGCTTCTTCCTTGCTTGGATTATTGTCTTACGTGCGCCACAATATTTATATGCAAGCTATGATTCCGTCTCCTTACTTCGAGTCAAAAAAGATACTCAGGAACCGACGCGTGAGGTATTTGAACAGGAATTGGAGAATTTTGCAAACTCAGAACAGAGTTTAATAGCTAGAAGAATCGTAGAGCCGAGTAAGGATGGGACGACTCACTTTACTTATGCAACTTATGGTCAGGGAACTTTACCAAAAGAATTCCAAGAAGCTAGCCAAGAAAGTCGTGAACGGAGTGATCCACTAAATAGTTATCTCCTTTTGTCAGGCTCCTTGACGAAAGAAAAGCTTGCCGATAAATTAGGAGATTTGGGTTATAAAGCAATTCCTGACCGAAAGACACCGCCCTATACTCTTGCTTTTCGAATGTTACTAATTCCCCTTATTTTAATTAGTTTAGCAATATTTGGCTTATCTTTCTTTGCTTTAGTGATTATCACTCGTATTAAGGAAATGAGAGCTGCAGGTATAAAACTCTTTTCTGGTCAGACTCTCTTATCCATCATGGGGCATTCTTTATCGACTGATATCAAGTGGCTCCTTCTATCAGCCCTCCTTTCCTTCCTAGGTGGGGGAGTCGTTCTTTTTAGTCAAGGTTTGTTTTATCCTATCTTGTTAGCCACCTATGGTTTTGGGATTAGTTTCTATCTGTTGTTTTTATTAGCGATTTCAATTTTACTAATGCTCCTTTATCTAATGAGTTTGAGTTACAAAGCATTAGTTCCTGTTATCAAGGGCAGATTACCACTTAAACGCTTGATGGCTTTAACCCTATTGTGTCAGTTAGTAGCTGTTTTTACAGTAGGCTACGCTGTTAAGACAGGCTTGACTTCTTACCAGCGTTTACAGGAACTCCAACTATCCAAGCAAGCGTGGGAAGATCGAGCAGATTATTACCAGATTTCCTTTGGGCTCGGTGATAGAGTAGAAAATGCGGAAAATCAGAGCAAGTGGTATGCCTTTGCCAAGGAAGCAATCGAAGAAGAACAAGCCCTTTATGTAAAGGATAATCTGTTCCATTTTGCCAATCCACAAGGAAAAAATGAACAGGGAGAGACACTGGATACCTATAGTCCAGATGCTAATACGCTCTATGTTAGTCCAAGTTATTTGGAGAAGGAAAAGGTCGTGGTAGATGCTGAGACCAAACAGAAGTTAGCCCATCTCCAAAAAGGGGAATTTGGACTCTTATTACCAGAATCTCTTCGTTCACAGGAAGCAGAACTTAAGAAAGTTTTTGAAGAAAGTTTAAACTCTTATGGACAATCAAGTGAGGATAAAGACGCTCCTTTAGAGTATGAAATGAGAGCGATTGTTAGTTATCTTCCAACTGGAGAAAAGCGGTTTGTTTATAATAACGGTGAAAACCCAGTATCCATCCAGTACTTAACCGATCCGATTTTAGTGGTATTCACGCCGACTTCTACAGGTGATAGTTTTATATCCTTATCTAGTTGGTCTATCAATGCTGGTAAGAATATCTTTATCAAAGGATATGAGAGTGGGCTAGAACTCTTGAAGAAAGCTGGAATTTATGAGCAAGTATCTTATCTTAAAGAAGGAAGAAGTGTTTATCTAACTCGTTATAATGAAGTGCAAACTGAAACAGCAACTTTAATCTTAGGAGCTATTGTTGGAATAGCTAGTTCCTTGTTACTCTTTTATTCTGTCAATCTTCTATATTTCGAGCAATTTCGTCGAGATATCTTGATTAAACGAATTTCAGGTTTACGATTTTTTGAAACACATGCTCAGTATATGGTTAGCCAATTTGCAAGTTTTGTATTCGGTGCGAGTCTCTTTATTTGGCGTAGTCGGGATGTGGTGATTGGATTGGTAACTTTATCGATCTTCCTCGTTAGTGCTATACTGACTCTCTACCGTCAAGCACAGAAAGAATCTCGTGTTTCTATGACCATTATGAAAGGAAAATAGGATGATTGAACTAAAGAATATATCTAAAAAATTTGGAAGCCGTCAGCTATTTTCAGATACTAATCTTCAATTTGAAGGTGGGAAAATTTATGCCTTAATCGGTACAAGTGGCTGTGGTAAGACAACCCTCTTGAATATGATTGGACGATTAGAGCCATATGACAATGGAGAAATTATCTATGATGGCACTTCTCTTAAGGACATCAAGCCTTCTGTTTTCTTTAGAGATTACTTAGGATACTTATTTCAAGATTTTGGCTTAATTGAAAGTCAAACCATCAAAGAGAATCTCAATCTGGGTTTAGTTGGTAATAAGTTGAAAGAAAAAGAGAAAATCTCTTTGATGAAACAAGCTCTAAACCGTGTTAACCTCTCTTATTTAGATTTAAAGCAACCTATCTTTGAATTATCAGGAGGAGAAGCACAACGTGTTGCACTAGCGAAGATAATTTTAAAGGATCCACCTTTGATTCTCGCAGATGAACCAACCGCTTCCTTAGACCCCAAAAACTCTGAGGAATTACTTTCTATATTAGAATCTCTAAAAAATCCGAATCGGACCATTATTATTGCGACCCACAATCCTCTTATTTGGGATCAAGTGGACCAAGTTATTCGAGTTACTGATTTATCTCATAGATGATAAAAGAATATTAAGTTAGAAGAAAGAGTCACAAATACACTTTGTGGCTTTTTTATTTCCATAAAAATGGTAAAATAGTAGGAGTAGAAATGGAGTTTGAGACATGAAAGTAATCGATCAGTTTAAAAATAAGAAAGTTCTTGTTTTAGGTTTGGCTAAGTCTGGTGAGTCTGCGGCCCGTTTGCTAGACAAGCTAGGTGCTATTGTGACAGTAAATGACGGCAAACCTTTTGAGGAAAATCCTGCTGCGCAAAGTTTGCTAGAAGAGGGAATCAAGGTTGTCACTGGTGGGCATCCTTTGGAATTGTTGGATGAGGATTTCGCTCTGATGGTGAAAAATCCAGGTATCCCGTATAGCAATCCCATGATTGAAAAGGCATTGGCAAAGGGGATTCCAGTCCTGACTGAGGTGGAATTGGCTTATTTGATTTCAGATGCGCCAATTATCGGTATCACTGGTTCAAATGGGAAAACAACCACAACGACGATGATTGGGGAAGTTTTAACTGCTGCCGGCCAACATGGTCTTTTGTCAGGGAACATCGGCTATCCTGCTAGTCAAGTGGCTCAAACTGCGACAGCCAAGGACACACTTGTCATGGAACTTTCTTCTTTCCAACTGATGGGTGTCCAAGAATTCCATCCTGAGATTGCGGTTATTACCAACCTCATGCCCACTCATATCGACTACCATGGTTCTTTTGAGGAGTATGTGGCAGCTAAGTGGAATATCCAGAACAAGATGACAGCGGATGATTTCCTTGTCTTGAACTTTAACCAAGATTTGGCAAAAGAATTGGCTACCAAAACACAAGCTACTGTTGTACCATTTTCAACACAGGAAAAGGTTGATGGGGCTTATCTGGAAGATGGTCAACTCTGCTTCCGTGGAGAAGTGGTCATGGCAGCTAGTGAAATCGGTGTACCAGGTAGCCACAATGTAGAAAATGCCCTTGCGACTATTGCTGTAGCCAAGCTCCGTGGTGTGGATAACCAAACCATCAAGGAAACTCTATCAGCCTTTGGTGGTGTCAAACACCGTCTCCAATTTGTTGATGAAATTCAGGGGGTCAAATTCTATAACGATAGCAAATCAACCAATATCTTGGCTACTCAAAAAGCCTTGTCAGGATTTGACAATAGTAAGGTTATCTTAATCGCAGGTGGTTTGGACCGCGGCAATGAGTTTGACGAATTGGTGCCAGATATTACTGGGCTCAAGAAGATGGTTATCCTCGGTCAATCTGCAGAACGTGTCAAACGGGCAGCGGATAAGGCTGGTGTGGCTTATGTAGATGCGACAGATATTGCTGATGCGACCCGCAAGGCTTATGAGCTCGCGACTCAAGGAGATGTGGTTCTCCTCAGTCCTGCCAATGCTAGCTGGGATATGTATGCTAACTTTGAAGTACGTGGAGATCTTTTCATCGACACAGTAGCGGAGTTAAAGGAATAATATGAAAAAAATTGTCTTTACAGGTGGGGGGACGGTTGGACATGTTACCCTCAACCTTTTGTTAATGCCTAAGTTCATCGAAGACGGCTGGGGAGTTCACTACATTGGTGATAAACACGGAATCGAACACCAAGAAATCCTCAAGTCAGGCCTGAATGTGACCTTCCACTCCATTGCGACTGGGAAGTTGCGTCGCTATTTCTCTTGGCAAAATATGCTGGATGTGTTTAAAGTTGGTTGGGGAATTGTCCAATCGCTCTTTATCATGTTACGACTGCGTCCACAGGCTCTTTTTTCAAAAGGGGGATTTGTCTCTGTACCGCCGGTTATCGCAGCGCGAGTGTCAGGAGTGCCTGTCTTTATTCACGAATCGGACCTGTCTATGGGCTTGGCCAATAAAATTGCCTATAAATTTGCGACCAAGATGTATTCAACCTTTGAGCAAGCTGCTGGTCTCGCAAAAGTCGAGCATGTGGGTGCTGTGACCAAGGTTTCAGACCAAAAAACTCCTGAACCAGATGAATTGGTGGATATCCAAACCCACTTTAATCCTAAATTACCAACGGTATTATTTGTTGGTGGTTCTGCAGGAGCTCGTGTCTTTAACCAATTGGTGACAGATCATAAGCAAGAACTGACAGAGCGCTACAATATTATCAATCTCACTGGAGATTCTAGCCTCAATGAGTTGAGTCAAAATCTCTTTCGTGTTGATTATGTGACGGATCTCTATCAACCCTTGATGGAGATGGCAGATGTGGTGGTGACGCGTGGCGGTGCCAATACGATTTTCGAACTCTTGGCCATGGCAAAACTCCATCTCATCGTACCATTGGGTCGTGAAGCAAGTCGAGGAGACCAGATTGAAAATGCAGCCTACTTTGTTAAGAAAGGCTACGCAGAAGAACTTCAAGAAAGTGACTTGACCTTGGAAAGCTTGGAGGAAAAACTCAGTCACTTGCTTAGTCACAAGGATCAGTACCAAGCTAGCATGAAAGCTTCGACTGAATTGAAATCTCTTGCAGATTTTTACGATTTATTAAGAAAAGACCTAGCATAAGGAATATCAATGTCAAAGGATAAGAAAAAAGAATCAAACCAGAAGCAAGAATTGTCTGAATGGCAGAAACGAAACCAGGAATACCTTAAGAAGAAGGCTGAGGAAGAAGCTGCCCTAGCTGAAGAGAAGGAAAAGGAAAAACAAGCTCGTAGGGAAGCCAACTCGAAATTATTGGAGGAATCCAAGAAATCATCGAGTGAGTCAGATGAGGAAGCCTCAAGTCCAAGCAAGGAACCATCCGAAAAAGAAGAAAAATCTCAAAAGGATGACCGGAAAGTCAAAGAGGAAAAAGAGAAGAAGAAAAAAGAAAGACCAGAAAAACCTGCCAAGCCTAAAATTGCGCCTGTTCATATTTGGCGAGCTGTGAGTATCTTGGTACCCAGTGTCCTGGTCCTCCTTCTTTCAGTCTATCTATTGACGCCACTTTCGACCATCAAAAATATCGAGGTTAAGGGAAATAGTAACACGCATGCGGATGACATCAAACAGGCTTCTGGAATTCAAGATAGCGACTATACTTTAGCCCTATTGTTGGATAAGGAAACATACGCTGAGCGAATCAAGTCCAATCATTGGATAGAATCAGCGAAGATTAACTATCAATTTCCGACTAACTTTACGATTGAGGTTAAGGAATTTGATATTGTTGGTTATTATGTGTCTGGTGAAGAGTATTATCCAATTCTTTCTAGTGGTACAGTAGAGTCAACTCCTGTTGATCGCTTAAACTTGCCTGAGACTTATCTGACAGTTACCTTTAACGATGAGCAGCAGGTGAAAAAGCTGATAACAGGATTGTCTACCATCAGTGAGGATATCAAGAGTCAAATCCAGAAAATCGAATTAGCGCCGAGCAAGGCAACAGCAGATCTTTTAAAAATTACTATGCTGGACACAGATGAGGTTTTGGTTCCCTTGTCAGAATTGAGCAAGAAATTGCCTTATTACAGCAAAATCAAGCCCCAATTGACAGAACCGAGTGTAGTCGATATGGAGGCTGGAGCATACAGCTATACCATAGCGGATAAGCTGATAGAAGAAGCAGAAGAAAAAGCCAAGCAAGAGGCTAAGGAAGCTGAGAAGAAAAAACAGGAAGAAGAAAAGAAAAAACAAGAAGAACAGGGAAATCAAAGCCAAACGAGCCAGCAATCACAGAGTCGTTAGACTAACTTTTCCTCTTGATTTTGAATGGTATAGAAGTCCAGTTTCGAGTTTTTGCTTGACAAGTCCTACTATAAATAATAGAATAGAAAAAAACCTTTAAAGCAGTCCAGAGAGGCAGCTAAGGTTAGACGGTGAAAGGGTGGAGACTACCCATTTTTCGTGGAACCTTGCTGTTGGCAGGTTCCTTTTTCATGCTCTCTAGCTTACAAAGGTAAAAGGAGAAAGGTATGCGTGAACATCGTCCAGTTATTGCTCTTGATTTTCCTAGTTTTGAGGCAGTCAAGGAATTTTTATCTCTTTTCCCAGCAGAAGAAAGTCTTTATCTAAAAGTAGGGATGGAGCTTTATTATGCGGAAGGTCCAGAAGTTGTCCGTTATTTGAAGTCATTGGGGCATAGTGTCTTTTTGGACCTCAAGCTACATGACATTCCAAATACAGTTAAATCGGCTATGAAGGTCTTATCTCAGCTTGGTGTGGACATGACTAACGTTCATGCTGCAGGTGGTGTGGAGATGATGAAGGCTGCGCGTGAAGGTCTGGGGACACAAGCAAAATTGATCGCTGTGACCCAGCTGACATCAACGTCGGAAAGCCAGATGCAGGATTTTCAAAATATCCAAACCACTCTGCAAGAGTCTGTGATTCACTATGCCAAGAAGACAGCTGAAGCGGGCTTGGACGGTGTGGTTTGTTCAGCTCAGGAAGTGCAACTCATCAAGCAGGCCACCAATTCAGATTTTATCTGTCTGACACCGGGAATTCGTCCGGCGGGAACTGCCGTAGGAGACCAAAAACGTGTCATGACGCCAGCGGAAGCCTATCAAATCGGTAGTGACTATATCGTAGTGGGACGTCCCATTACCCAAGCTGAGGATCCTGTTGCAGCTTATCATACCATCAAGGATGAATGGAACAAAGACTGAAATGAAAGAAATAGATTATAAAAACAAAAGGAGAATACTATGACACTTGCTAAAGATATCGCTAGCCACCTCTTGAAAATCCAAGCAGTTTACCTCAAACCAGAGGAGCCTTTCACTTGGGCATCTGGTATCAAATCGCCGATTTATACTGACAACCGAGTGACGCTTGCCTATCCAGAAACTCGTAGCTTGATTGAAAATGGTTTTGTGGAAGCTATTAAAGCAGAATTTCCAGAAGTAGAAGTGATTGCAGGAACAGCGACAGCAGGGATTCCGCACGGAGCCATCATTGCTGATAAGATGAATCTGCCTTTTGCCTATATCCGTAGCAAACCAAAAGACCACGGAGCAGGTAATCAAATCGAAGGTCGTGTAGCTCAGGGACAAAAGATGGTTGTTGTTGAAGATCTCATTTCAACGGGTGGGTCTGTTCTTGAAGCCGTAGCAGCTGCTAAACGCGAAGGAGCCGATGTGCTTGGAGTTGTAGCGATTTTCAGTTATCAATTGCCGAAAGCCGATAAGAATTTTGCGGATGCTGATGTGAAATTGGTGACACTTTCTAACTACAGCGAACTCATCCACCTAGCCCAAGAAGAAGGTTACATTACGCCAGAAGGACTCGACCTCCTAAAACGCTTTAAAGAAGACCAAGAAAATTGGCAAAATGCTTAAAACATAGAAAATCAGGTAGTCACAAGGATTACCTGATTTTTTATATGTGGGCAATAAAACAAATCTCCCTAAAGGTAAAGGAGAATATAGGATAATGATAGAATGAGAGACCTTCTTTTTTGGAGGCATATTCAGATAATCAGTTTGAAATTTCCAGACAAAATTTTTGAAAGGATTCTGAAAAAGAGGTAAGATAGTTTATGTAAGACAAAGTAAACGCTTACTTAACAAGGAGGACACTTTATGTCATATAAAACAAGCAATGCAGAAGGACCTGTAGATTTTATTAACACTTATGATTTGGAGCCAATGGCGCAACAAGTCATTCCTAAAGCTGCCTTTGGTTATATCGCTAGTGGAGCAGAGGATACTTTCACTTTACGCGAGAACATCCGTGCCTTTAACCACAAACTTATTGTTCCTCATACGCTTTGTGATGTTGAAAATCCAAGTACAGAGATTGAATTTGCGGGTGAAAAATTATCTTCACCAATTATTATGGCGCCTGTTGCGGCTCATAAATTGGCAAATGAGCAGGGGGAAGTAGCTACTGCGCGTGGTGTGCATGAATTTGGTTCTCTCTATACAACTAGTTCCTACTCTACCGTTGACCTTCCAGAAATTACAGAAGCCCTTCAAGGGACACCTCATTGGTTCCAATTTTACTTTAGTAAGGATGACGGTATCAACCGCCATATCATGGACCGTGTGAAGGATGAAGGCTACAAAGCGATTGTCTTGACGGCAGATGCAACTGTAGGGGGCAATCGTGAGGTCGACAAACGCAATGGTTTTGTCTTCCCTGTTGGTATGCCGATTGTTGAGGAATACCTGCCAGAAGGTGCTGGAAAATCAATGGACTTTGTTTACAAGTCAGCTAAACAACGCTTGTCTCCACGCGATGTCGAATTTATCGCTACATACTCAGGTCTTCCTGTGTATGTCAAGGGACCACAATGCCGTGAGGACGTTGAACGTTCGCTTGCCGCAGGTGCTTCTGGTATCTGGGTAACCAACCACGGTGGTCGCCAAATCGACGGTGGACCAGCATCCTTTGACTCACTTCAAGAAGTGGCTGAAGCAGTTGATAAACGTGTGCCAATTGTCTTTGACTCTGGTGTTCGTCGCGGTCAACACGTCTTTAAAGCCTTGGCTTCAGGAGCAGACTTGGTAGCTATTGGCCGCCCTGTGATCTATGGTTTGGCTCTCGGCGGTAGTGTTGGTGTGCGTCAAGTCTTTGAGCACTTAAATGCAGAATTGAAGACGGTCATGCAATTATCTGGAACTCAGACTATTGAGGATGTCAAACACTTCAAACTCCGTCACAACCCATACAACCCAACCTTCCCAGTTGACCCTCGTGACTTGAAATTGTATTGATAAAGAAGACGGCCTTCACTTTATGTGGAGGTTTTTCTTCGTGTATAGAAAGATTAAATCGTTATCGGAAACTATATAAATATATTTTCCAGTCAAAGTTCTTGCTAGGGCTTTCAAATTCTGTTATACTGGTCCAGTAATTAAATAATAAAGACATTTGGGGCGCTTTAGGCTGAGATGATACCCATTGAACCTGATACAGTTAAGACTGGTGAAGGGAAATGTGAAAAGGTTTTTTTCGTATGTCGAAAAGAACTGTCTAATCTTGTAAGGTAAACTCTAATTCTCGTTTGTAATTGGAGTTTTTTTGTTTATCAAAAGAGGATAGGTTTGTTTAGGTAGCTCTCTGCAAATGCCCTCGATGTTCTTTAAAAGTATCAAGTGGAATTACGATTTCGCTTGGTATCTCTTGGTGTTTTATTAATTACTAAGGAGTAAAGAGAGGAGAAGTAAATATGGAAACACAAGACTATGCATTTCAGCCGGGTTTGACCGTTGGAGAATTATTAAAAAGCAGTCAGAAGGATTGGCAGGCTGCAATCAATCATCGTTTTGTTAAGGAACTTTTTGCGGGGACAATTGATAATAAGGTTTTAAAAGACTACCTGATTCAAGATTATCATTTCTTTGATGCCTTCTTATCCATGCTGGGTGCCTGTGTAGCTCACGCAGACCAGCTTGAATCCAAACTTCGTTTTGCCAAGCAACTAGGCTTTCTTGAAGCAGATGAAGATGGTTATTTCCAAAAAGCTTTCAAAGAGTTAAAAGTAGCAGAGAATGACTATCTAGAAGTGACCTTGCACCCTGTAACAAAAGCCTTTCAGGAGCTAATGTATTCTGCTGTTGCTTCATCAGACTATGCTCATCTTTTAGTCATGCTGGTCATTGCAGAAGGTCTCTATTTAGACTGGGGTTCTAAAGATTTGGCTCTACCTGAAGCCTATATTCATTTGGAATGGATCAATCTCCACAGAGGTCCTTTCTTTACAGAGTGGGTTCAATTTCTGGTTGACGAACTCAATCGTGTCGGGAAAGGTAGAGAAGATTTGACAGAACTTCAGGAACGCTGGAATCAAGCAGTTGCTTTAGAATTAGCCTTTTTTGATATCGGTTATGATGCTTAGGGAAAGTTCAGGATACTGACAAATTTGATGAGGTAAATCATTCAATGTAACTGAAAAATTTCTTAACGAAAGATAGAGATAAATCGAAATCAGTAGATCGTATAAAGTGAAAAGGAAGGATTTCAATATGACAAGTTTAAAATTATTAAAAGAAAAAGCACCATTAGTAATCTGTATCACCAATGATGTTGTAAAAAACTTTACAGCAAATGGATTAGTAGCACTGGGTGCCTCACCAGCTATGAGCGAGTACCCAGCAGACTTAGAAGATCTATTAAAATATGCTGGAGGATTATTGATTAACATTGGGACTTTAACGGATAATAATTGGAAGCTGTACCAAGAGGCACTAAAAATTGCTGAAAAATATAATGTTCCTGCAGTTTTAGATCCTGTAGCCTGTGGAGCAGGAGAATATAGAAAAAAAGTAGCAGATGATCTAATCAATAATTACAAACTGGCAGCGATTAGGGGAAATGCTGGCGAGATTGCCTCTTTAGTAGGAATAAATGTGGCATCTAAAGGAGTAGATAGTGCAGGCGTAGATAATATTGATGAAATTGCTCTAGCAGCAAATAAAAAGTTCAATATTCCAATAGTAGTAACAGGTGAAGTGGATGCCATTGCGGTTAATGGAGAAGTTGTAACGATTCATAATGGTAGTGCCATGATGCCAAAAGTTATTGGGACAGGATGCTTATTAGGTGCTGTAGTAGCAAGCTTTATCGGACTTGAAAAAGGTCAAGAATTGAAATCATTAGAAACAGCAATGTTGGTTCACAATATCGCTGGAGAAATGGCAGAAAAACGTCCAAATGGGCATCTTCCTGGAACATTTAAAGTTGAATTTATAAATGCCTTATACGAGATTACAGACGAAGATGTAAAGGAATTCAAAAGAGTGAAGTAAGATGTTTCATAAAGAATTACTAAAACTATATTTTATTTGTGGAACGACTACTTGCCAAGGAAAAGATATATATAGAGTCGTTGAGGAAGCCTTAAAAGGTGGTATAACCTTATTTCAATTCCGTGAAAAAGGTGAGGGAGCCTTAGAAGGTAAAGAAAAAGTCGAATTAGCAATTAAACTACAGGATCTTTGTAAAAAATACAATGTTCCGTTTATTGTTAATGATGATATTGATTTGGCAATGGAAATTGATGCTGATGGTGTACATGTAGGACAGGATGATCTTGGTGTTGATGAAATTAGAAAATTGATGCCAGATAAAATAATTGGTCTTTCTATAAAAAACGAGGAAGAATTTCAACAATCAAAAGTTGAATATGTAGATTATGTTGGTGTTGGTCCTGTATTTGATACCCAGTCAAAAGATGATGCTGGTGGTGCTATAGGTTATGAAGGTCTTAAATTGATGAGAAAACTATTGCCACAAATTCCCTTAGTTGCAATTGGTGGGATACAGACGCAACATATTAAAGATATTATGAAGACCAATGTTGACGGCGTTTCAATCATTTCAGCAATATCGTATGCAAAAAATATAGAAAAAACTGTTCGGGAAATGAGTGAACAATAGGCATCAATTTTTCCTTGGATTCTGAGGGAGTAGGATTTTCTTTTTTCTAAAAAGATATGTCCAGATTCAGTTCAAATAGCTAATCCATCAAATAAGTCATTTATTTTTTGCAAAAGAAAGATCTGCTGTCTTTTTGAGTACAAGGCTGTATTTCCAGTTCAATTCCTTGAACTAGAATAAATCGTCTGTTAAAATAATTATATAATTAAATAATAAAGACATTTGGGGTGCTTTAGGCTGAGATGATACCCATTGAACCTGATACAGTTAAAACTGGCGAAGGGAAATGTGAAAAGGTTTTTTTCGTATGTCGAAAAGAACTGTCTAATCTTGTAAGGTAAACTCTAATTCTCGTTTGTAATTGGAGTTTTTTTGTTTATCAAAAGAGGATAGACTTGACGGCAAGCCTTTTGGTAGCTCTCCTTGAATACCCCACTTTTCTTTAAAAAAGGAGTTTTTTATGTTGAAAAAATGGCAGTTAAAAGATGTTATCTTGCTTGCTTTCTTGTCTATCTTTTTTGGTGGCGTTTTTGTGGGTTCAGGCTATCTGTTTGATATTCTCACACTAATCTTAGCCCCTCTTGGTTTACAGGCCTTTGCCAATGAAATCCTCTTTGGTCTCTGGTGTATGGCTGCGCCCATTGCAGCTATCTTTGTTCCAAGAGTCGGAAGCGCAACGATTGGAGAAGTGCTCGCTGCGCTAGCTGAAGTCCTTTATGGTAGTCAATTCGGTCTAGGTGCCCTTTTGTCTGGCTTGGTTCAAGGTTTGGGAAGTGAACTTGGTTTTATCGTAACCAAGAATCGCTATGAAAGTTGGCTCTCTCTAACTGCTAATAGTATTGGGATTACGCTTGTTAGTTTTGTCTATGAATACATTAAGTTAGGTTACTACGCCTTCTCCCTTCCTTTTGTCCTTTCCTTGCTTGTGGTGCGCTTTATTTCTGTCTTTTTCTTCTGTACCATCTTGGTTCGTGCCATTGTCAAACTTTATCATCAGTTTGCAGCTGGGGGCAAGGCATAGATGGGGCTGGAACTACGGGGGATTCAGTCACCAATCTTTTCGGAACCGATTGATTTTACTTTTCATGAGCAAGCCTTTACCTTGTTAGTTGGGAGCAGTGGTTCAGGAAAATCCAGTCTCTTTCAAATCATTGCCCAGGTCACTTCCTTACCTTATAGTGGTCAAGTACTGATAGATGGAAACCAGGTCAGTCAGCTTTCAATCGTTGAACGTGTTCAGACGGTTGGCATTCTCTTTCAAAATCCCAATCACCAATTTACCATGGAGAACTTGTTTGAAGAGCTGATTTTTACCTTGGAAAATATCGGCCATCATGTGCAGGAGATTGATGCTAAAATAGCTGAGGTGGTCCGGCAATGTCGTTGCGAGCCAATCTTGCACCGTCCCATTCATCACCTATCAGGTGGGGAAAAGCAAAAGGCTGCGCTAGCTGTCCTCTTTGCTATGAATCCTAGGGTCTATCTCTTGGATGAGCCCTTCGCTTCCATTGACCGCAAGAGCAGAATCGAGATATTGGAGATTCTAAAAGAGTTGGTCCTTGATGGGAAGACAGTCATCCTGTGCGACCATGATTTAACGGATTATGGAGCCTACATTGACCATATGGTGGAGCTGAGAGAGGGACAACTAAGAGAAGTGTTTCAAATCTCTACCTCTGAGATAACACAGGTTGCTTCAAAGGAAGTTGCTCCTAGCCCAGAACTATTCCAGATGGATCGTGTGACTTGTGAGCTGGGTAATCGCCCCCTCTTTTCAATTGCTGATTTCACGTTTTACCAAGGAATTTCCTGTATCCTAGGTGATAATGGTGTTGGGAAATCAACCCTCTTTCGTTCCATTCTTCAATTTCAAAAGTATAGAGGGCGCATTACTTGGAAGGGTTCGGTCCTAAAAAAGAAAAAGAGTCTGTATCGTGACCTGACGGGTGTCGTTCAGGAAGCTGAGAAGCAGTTTATCCGAGTCAATCTGAGAGAGGAACTGCAATTAGATAGTCCAGACTCTGAAAGAAATCAGCGAATTCTCCAAGCTTTACGATATTTTAATCTGGAGCAGGCACTTGATAAGAGTCCCTATCAATTAAGTGGTGGCCAGCAAAAGATTCTTCAGCTATTGACCATCTTGATCAGCAAGGCTTCTGTGATCTTGCTAGATGAACCATTTGCTGGTTTGGATGATAGAGCTTGCCATTATTTTTGTCAGTGGATGTTGGAGGATAGAAATCAGGGAAGAAGTTTTTTGATCATTAGCCATCGTTTAGATCCCTTGATCTCTGTGGTTGATTATTGGATTGAGATGACTAGTGAGGGGCTCCGTCATATTAAAGACGTGACCATCAGCAAACCTCTCCCATCTCTGAACAATGATACTCTAGGGGAGGTGAGGTAGTATGATCAAAGTAGCAACTAAGACACCAGTTATCAGCCTCTTCTTTCTAATTTTATCCTTGGAAACATCCTTCATTCCTTCTATTGCTCTTAATCTTTCGGTAGCCGCATTTTGCATCCTCTTTATGCTCTATTATCGTCGATTTAAAATGTTGGCTTGGATGATTGTGCTCGCCATTTTGCCATCCTTCGCCAACTATTGGGCAGTACAGTTACATGGGGATGCTTCGCAGGCAGTGATACTTGGGACGAGAGCTTTTGTGACAGTTTGTATCGGTCTTGTCTTTGTTACCAATATTTCCCTAAAAGAGCTTCTCTTGTATTTGGCTCAAAAGGGGTTATCGCGATCTTGGGCCTATGCCTTAATTGTAGTATTCAATGCCTTTCCCCTCATTCAGCAAGAAATCAAGTCCCTCAAGGAAGCATGCTTATTGCGTGGTCAAAAATTGCATGTTTGGTCGCCCTTGATTTACAGTAAGGTTCTGATGACGGTCTTTAGATGGCGCCATCTTTACCTGAGAGCTCTATCTGCGCACGGATATGACGAACATGCTCAGTTGGAGAATCGCTATCGGACTTTTTATATTTCTCAGAGGACAAAATTGATCTACCTGCTGTTCTTTTTATTGCTTCAAACCAGTCTATTTTTATAAAGGAGTTATTATGGAATTTACAGATATTGCGATGGAATTATCCAAGGAAGCTTGGCAGGCTTCCTTTCATCACCCATTTGTATTACAGTTACAAGAGGGAAATTTAAAACCTTCTATTTTCCGCTATTACCTGATTCAGGATGCTTATTACCTGAAGTCTTTTTCAGAAGCCTATCACCTCTTGGCTGATAAGACTTCAAACCAAGAGATGAAAAGACTCTTGAAACAAAATGCCCAGAGTCTAGTGGAGGGTGAGTTGTTTATCCGCCAACAATTTTTCATGGAATTAGGAATCAGCGACCAGGAAATGGAGCAACATCCAATCGCTCCAACCTGTTATCATTACATTTCTCATATTTATCGCCAGTTTGCAGAGCCAAACTTGGGCATTGCTTTTGCTAGTTTGCTTCCATGTCCTTGGTTATACCATGATTTGGGCAAGGCACTTAATCGCAAACCATCCCCGAATCCTCTTTATCAACAGTGGATTGAGACCTATATCACCGATGAGTTAGAACAGCAGATTAAAGAGGAAGAAGCCCTGGTCAATCAGCTCTATCGCGAAAGCAACGAGACAGACAAACAAAAAATGCTAGAGGCCTTCCACCGAAGTGTCCACATGGAAGCTAAGTTTTGGGAGATGGCTTACCAACATCAAACCTGGACGAGTGATTTGCAATCCTTAGAAAAAGAGAAGAAATAGAAAATGAGAAACCACCAACTACAAGTTCACAAATTAACTATTTTATCCATGATGATTGCCCTTGACGTAGTTCTTACACCCATCTTTCGAATTGAAGGAATGGCACCGATGTCTAGTGTAGTCAATATTCTGGCAGGAATCATGATGGGACCTGTTTATGCCTTGGTCATGGCTACAGTCACAGCCTTTATCCGTATGTCTACTCAAGGCATTCCGCCCTTGGCCCTCACAGGAGCTACTTTTGGAGCTCTCCTAGCAGGTCTCTTTTATAAGTACGGTCGAAAATTTCACTATTCTGCCCTAGGAGAAATCTTGGGAACAGGGATTATCGGTTCTATTGTTTCCTATCCTGTCATGGTTCTCTTTACCGGATCTGCGGCCAAGCTCAGCTGGTTTATCTATACTCCGAGATTTTTCGGAGCGACCTTGATCGGTACAGCCATAGCTTTCCTCGCCTTTCGATTTTTAATCAAGCAGGAATTCTTTAAAAAAGTGCAGGGATATTTCTTTGGAGAAAGGATAGACTGATGCAGGCATTTACAAATCCTTTCCCTCTGGCAACCAGTTCCTTGATTCACTGCATCACCAATGAGATTTCCTGTGAGATGCTGGCTAATGGCATTTTGGCTCTAGGATGCAAACCTGTCATGGCAGATGACCCTCGTGAAGTTCTTGATTTTACTAAGCAAAGTCAAGCCCTCTTTATCAATTTGGGGCATTTGTCAGCCGAGAAGGAAAAAGCAATCCGTAGGGCAGCTTCTTATGCAGACCAAGCTTGTCTCCCAATGGTAGTAGATGCGGTTGGCCTAGCAGCATCTCCCATTCGAAAGACCTTAGTCAGAGATCTTTTAGAATACAAGCCCACAGTCCTTAAAGGGAATATGTCGGAAATCCGAAGTCTTGTTGGTTTAAAGCACCACGGAGTTGGAGTTGATGCTAGCCATAAAGATCAAGAAACTGAGGATTTACTTCAAGTCTTGAAAGACTGGTGTCAGCTTTATCCTGGTATGTCATTCTTAGTAACTGGACCTAAGGACCTCATAGTTTCAGAGAATCAAGTTGCTGTATTGGGAAATGGCTGTGACGAATTAGACTGGATAACGGGGACAGGAGACCTGGTTGGAGCCTTGACAGCTGTTTTTCTCAGCCAAGGAAAGACTGCCTTTGAAGCTTCCTGCCTAGCAGTTTCTTATCTCAATATCGCTGCTGAGAGAATTCTTGTTCAAGGAATGGGATTGGAAGGTTTTCGTTACCAAGTTCTCAATCAGCTCTCTCTCCTAAAAAGAGATGAAAACTGGCTAGATGCTATTAAAGGAGACCTTTATGAATAGAGAAGCACTCAGACTATATCTGGTAACTAATCGCTACCAAGATTCCTTGGAAAGCTTTCTTGAAAAAGTTGAGACGGCCTGCCGTTCAGGTGTTACCATCATCCAACTACGAGAAAAAAACCTCACTACCAATCAATACTATCAACTGGCAAAACAAGTCAAGGAAATAACAGATGCCTATCAGGTACCCTTGATTATCGATGATCGTTTGGATGTTTGTCTTGCAGTAGATGCTGCAGGTCTGCATATTGGCGACGATGAGCTACCAGTTTCCGTTGCCCGCCAAGTCTTGGGTCCTGACAAAATCCTCGGTGTCACAGCTAAAACAGTAAAAAGAGCCCTTGAGGCGGAAACATCGGGTGCGGATTACTTGGGAACAGGGGCCATTTTCCCGACTAGGACCAAGGAGAATGCTCCCATCACCCTGATTTCAACCTTGAAAACCATTTGCCAAACGGTAGCCATTCCAGTAGTTGCTATCGGAGGCTTGACGTCAGAGAATATTGACCAACTTGCTGCAACTGGCATAGCTGGAGTAGCCGTTGTTCGTGATTTGATGCAGGCAGAAGATATTGAGGCAAAAACGCAAGCTTTTTTAACAAAGTTGGATGACATGATTTCCTAATCAAAAACTCTCTAATTCCCTTAAAGTGGGAACTAGAGAGTTTTTTCTTAATCTTTAAAGCTTGTATGGTTGACTGGGCCAGAACCATGACCGAGTTGAGGGGCGTCTTGGATGGCTTTTGTGATAAAGGCCTTGGCCTTATCGACTGCCTGATAAAGGGTATTCCCCTTGGCTAGTTCAGCCGTAATCACTGCAGCAAAAGTACATCCAGTACCATGGGTGTGACAGGTTTGAATTCGTGGACTTTCCCAGACAAATTGTTCCTCCTTGGTAAAGAGGAAATCCTTGGCACCACCTTCAAGATGACCACCTTTGATAACTACAGACTGAGGACCAAATTCTTTTAAAATCAGGCGACCAGCACGCTGCATGTCTTCTGGATCATGGATTGAAAAACCAACAATCTCTTCTGCTTCAGGAAGATTGGGAGTGATAATGGTTGCAAGGGGAAGTAGGTTTGTTTTTAGGAAGCTTCTCGCACTGGTATCAATCAGGGTGTCCCCACTCGTAGCGACCATAACAGGGTCCAGCACATAGGGACAGTCCAGCTTTTTAAGGTAGGGTTGGATGATCTCCAT
Source organism: Streptococcus sp. HJ1 (assembly GCF_052399005.1). Taxonomy (GTDB): domain Bacteria; phylum Bacillota; class Bacilli; order Lactobacillales; family Streptococcaceae; genus Streptococcus. The sequence goes on from NZ_CP199005.1 coordinate 704,363, forward strand.
GATCTCAGTAGTTGCCAACATACCAGTTTTCACAGCCTGAGGTTTGATATCCGAAAAGACACTCTCCAATTGAGCTTCCAGCATTTGGTTGGAGACGTGCTCGATTAATTGAACACCTCTGGTATTTTGAGCGACAAGGCTGGTGACAACGGCCATTCCATAGACATCTCTCGCTTGGAATGACTTCAAATCAGCCATAATGCCAGCACCGCCACTAGGGTCAGTTCCTGCAATGGTTAGAGCAACGGGTAAATAAGTCATCTAAAACCTCCCAACCAACTGAAGTTTGTATTCTCAAGAACAAGCTAGTCTGTTTTGGAAGGAAATAGAAGACTAGCTAGTCCTCATTATCATTTCCACTTCCATCAGCTAGCATTACCTAGATTGAGTCAAAGGGATCTAACAGTCGTTAATCTCAGCTTTACGCACCCCTAGTGGTTGTTTTCTTTTTTCTACAGTATAGCATATTTTTATAGTTTATATAGTGAAATTTGACTGCAAATCTCTCGTTACAGGATTAGAATTCTATTTTTCGAAAAAATAATAAAAATTATAGTTGACAAATGTAGATTTTGAGAGTATACTAATAACTGTAATCGACAAATGTAGATTTAGGAGGTGTGATGATGCAGATTTCAGATGCAGAATGGCAGGTCATGAAGATTATTTGGATGCAAGGAGAGCAGACCAGTACGGATTTGATCAGGGTTCTGGCGGAGCGGTTCGACTGGTCCAAGTCGACCATTCAAACTCTTTTGGCTCGTTTGGTTGAGAAAGAGTGTCTGACAAGGAAAAAAGAAGGCAAGTTCTTTGTCTATTCAGCCCTTTTAACTCTGGACCAGAGTCGAGACTTGCTTGTCCAAGATATCAAAGACAAGGTTTGTTCTCGTAGGATTAAGAACTTGTTGGCTGATTTGATTGTGGAATGTGATTTCACTTTGGCTGACTTGGAAGACTTAGAAGCTGTGATTTCTAAGAAGAAATCAAGCGCTGTAACAGAAGTAAGATGTAATTGTATGTAAAGGAGACGTCATGTTAAATAGTATTGTAACCATTATTTGTATTGCCCTTATCGCGTTTATCTTGTTTTGGTTTTTCAAAAAGCCTGAAAAATCTGGACAAAAGGCCCAGCAAAAAAAGGGTTACCAAGAGATCCGAGTGGAAGTCATGGGGGGCTATACGCCTGAGTTGATTATTCTTAAAAAATCAGTGCCAGCCCGCATTGTCTTTGACCGCAAGGACCCTTCACCCTGTCTAGATCAGATCGTCTTTCCAGATTTTGGTGTGCATGCGGACTTGCCTATGGGTGAAGAGTATGTAGTGGAAATCACACCTGAGCAGACTGGAGAGTTTGGCTTTGCATGTGGTATGAACATGATGCACGGCAAGATGATTGTAGAGTAGGAGGAGACTATGACAGAAATTGTGAAAGCAAGCCTAGAAAATGGCATTCAAAAAATCCGTATCACGGCAGACAAAGGCTACCATCCAGCCCACATTCAACTGCAAAAAGGGATTCCTGCTGAGATTACTTTTCACCGTGTGACACCTTCAAACTGTTATAAAGAAGTTCTCTTCGAAGAAGAAGGGATTCTAGAACCAATCGCTCAAGATGAGGAAAAAATTATTCGCTTTACGCCTCAAGACTTGGGTGAGCACGAGTTTTCTTGTGGCATGAAGATGCAAAAGGGGAGTTATACCGTAGTTGAGAAGACTCGAAAATCTCTATCACTTTTACAACGTTTTTGGATTACCAGTATCTTTACTGTGCCGCTAGTTATTCTCATGATTGGGATGTTGACAGGGACTATCAGTCATCCAGTCATGCATTGGGGCACCTTTTTAGCCACGACGCCTATCATGCTAGTGGCCGGTGGTCCTTATATCCAAAGTGCTTGGGCTAGTTTTAAAAAGCACAATGCCAACATGGATACCTTGGTGGCACTGGGAACCCTAGTAGCCTATCTCTATAGTCTAGTTGCTCTCTTTGCTGGTCTCCCTGTTTACTTTGAAAGTGCTGGATTTATCCTCTTCTTCGTTCTTTTGGGGGCGGTTTTTGAGGAAAAAATGCGAAAAAACACTTCTCAAGCTGTGGAGAAATTACTAGATTTGCAGGCTAAAACAGCAGAAGTCTTGCGTGAGGATAGCTATGTCCAAGTTCCCTTGGAGCAAGTCAAGGTAGGTGACCTGATTCGAGTGCGTCCCGGTGAAAAGATCGCGGTTGATGGTGTTGTTGTCGAAGGTGTCTCCAGTATTGATGAATCCATGGTGACAGGTGAGAGCCTGCCGGTAGACAAAACAGTTGGAGATACTGTGATTGGCTCCACTATCAATAATAGTGGAACACTGGTTTTTAAAGCAGAAAAAGTTGGTTCAGAGACTGTCTTGGCTCAGATTGTGGACTTTGTGAAGAAAGCCCAGACCAGCCGTGCACCGATTCAGGATTTGACGGATAAGATTTCAGGAATTTTTGTCCCAGCAGTTGTCATTTTAGCGATTTTGACTTTTTGGATTTGGTTTGTCTTACTTGGGGCTAGTTTTGTGACCTCTCTACTTTATGGTGTGGCAGTTTTGATTATCGCTTGCCCTTGTGCCCTAGGTCTTGCAACACCAACAGCCCTCATGGTAGGAACAGGGCGGAGTGCCAAGATGGGGGTTCTCCTAAAAAATGGAACCGTCCTACAGGAAATCCAGAAAGTCCAAACTCTCGTCTTTGATAAAACAGGAACTTTGACGGAAGGAAAACCAGTGGTCACTGATATCATTGGCGACGAGACAGAAGTACTTGGCTTAGCTGCCTCTTTGGAAGAAGCCTCTCAACACCCACTGGCTCAAGCTATTATCAAGCGAGCGAGTGAAGCAGGACTTGAGCTTCAACCTGTAGAAAATTTCCAAGCCCTACACGGAAAAGGTGTCTCAGGGCAAATCAATGGGAAACAAGTCTTGCTTGGAAATGCTAAAATGCTAGATGGCATGGATATTTCGAGCGCTTATCAGGAAAAACTAGAAGAACTGGAAAAAGAAGCTAAGACAGTTGTGTACTTGGCTGTTGACAATGAAATCAAAGGCTTGCTTGCACTACAAGATATTCCTAAGGAAAATGCTAAACTTGCCATCAGTCAGTTGAAAAAACGAGGTCTTAAAACAGTCATGCTGACAGGGGATAATGCTGGTGTGGCGCGTGCCATTGCAGATCAGATTGGCATTGAAGAGGTCATTGCAGGTGTATTGCCAGAAGAAAAAGCCCATGAAATCCATAAACTTCAACAGGCTGGAAAAGTAGCCTTTGTTGGGGATGGTATCAATGACGCTCCTGCCCTCAGTGTAGCGGATGTGGGAATTGCTATGGGAGCTGGAACAGATATTGCCATCGAGTCAGCAGATTTGGTGTTGACAACTAATAACCTCTTAGGAGTTGTTCGTGCCCTTGATATGAGTAAGAAAACCTTTAATCGAATTCTGCTCAATCTTTTCTGGGCCTTTATCTACAATGTCGCCGGAATTCCGATTGCAGCAGGAGTCTTTTCAGGAATTGGTCTCGTTCTCAATCCAGAACTGGCAGGTCTAGCTATGGCCTTTAGTTCTGTATCTGTTTTAACCAGTTCACTCATGCTAAACTTTAGTAAAATAGACTAAAAGCGGGCTTGCTCGCTTTTTATTATAAAACAGTTACATAAAACGTTTTCAAACTGTACTGTAATAGAGAATAAAAACTTCTGAGCACATTCTTAGGAGACCCAAAACAAATGTGGTAAAGTAGTAGAGTAAAAATTTGCTGAAACGTTTCCAATTAGTATATGAAAACGGATTTATCAAGTTTTAAAAATATTTGAAGGAGAGTTATCATTATGACTCAAGGGAAAATTACTGCATCTGCAGCAATGCTCAACGTATTGAAAACATGGGGCGTAGACACAATCTACGGTATCCCATCAGGAACACTCAGCTCATTGATGGACGCTTTGGCTGAAGACAAAGATATCCGCTTCTTGCAAGTTCGCCACGAAGAAACAGGTGCTCTTGCAGCGGTCATGCAAGCTAAATTCGGCGGCTCAATCGGGGTTGCAGTTGGTTCAGGTGGTCCAGGTGCGACTCACTTGATTAACGGTGTTTACGATGCAGCTATGGATAACACTCCATTCCTTGCTATCCTTGGATCACGTCCAGTTAACGAACTCAACATGGATGCCTTCCAAGAATTGAACCAAAACCCAATGTACAACGGTATCGCTGTCTACAACAAGCGTGTAGCATACGCTGAGCAATTGCCAAAAGTAATTGACGAAGCTTGCCGTGCTGCAGTTTCTAAAAAAGGTCCAGCTGTTGTTGAAATTCCAGTAAACTTCGGTTTCCAAGAAATCGACGAAAACTCATACTATGGATCAGGTTCATACGAGCGTTCATTTATTGCTCCTGCTTTGAACGAAGTTGAAATCAACAAAGCAGTTGAAATCTTGAACAATGCTGAACGTCCAGTTATCTACGCTGGTTACGGTGGTGTTAAAGCAGGTGAAGTGATTACTGAATTGTCACGTAAAATCAAAGCACCAATCATCACAACTGGTAAAAACTTTGAAGCTTTCGAATGGAACTACGAAGGTTTGACAGGTTCTGCTTACCGTGTTGGTTGGAAACCAGCCAACGAAGTGGTCTTTGAAGCAGACACAGTTCTTTTCCTTGGTTCAAACTTCCCATTTGCTGAAGTTTACGAAGCCTTCAAGAACACTGAAAAATTCATCCAAGTCGATATCGACCCTTACAAACTTGGTAAACGACATGCCCTTGATGCTTCTATTCTTGGTGATGCAGGTCAAGCAGCGAAAGCAATCCTTGACAAAGTGAACCCAGTTGAATCAACTCCATGGTGGCGTGCAAACGTGAAGAACAACCAAAACTGGCGTGATTACATGAACAAACTCGAAGGTAAAACTGAGGGTGAATTGCAATTGTACCAAGTTTACAATGCAATCAACAAACATGCTGATCAAGACGCTATCTACTCAATCGACGTAGGTGACACTACTCAAACATCTACTCGTCACCTTCACATGACACCTAAGAACATGTGGCGTACATCTCCACTCTTTGCGACAATGGGTATTGCCCTTCCTGGTGGTATTGCTGCTAAGAAAGACAATCCAGATCGCCAAGTATGGAACATCATGGGTGACGGTGCATTCAACATGTGCTACCCAGACGTTATCACAAACGTTCAATACGACCTTCCAGTTATCAACGTTGTCTTCTCAAATGGTAAATATGCCTTCATCAAGGACAAATACGAAGACACAAACAAACACTTGTTTGGTTGTGACTTCCCTAATGCTGACTATGCGAAAATCGCTGAAGCTCAAGGAGCTGTTGGATTTACAGTTGACCGTATCGAAGACATCGATGCAGTTGTTGCAGAAGCTGTTAAATTGAGCAAAGAAGGTAAAACTGTTGTTATCGATGCTCGCATCACTGAACACCGTCCACTTCCAGTAGAAGTACTTGAATTGGATCCAAAACTTCACTCAGAAGAAGCAATCAAAGCCTTCAAGGAAAAATACGAAGCAGAAGAACTCGTACCATTCCGTCTCTTCTTGGAAGAAGAAGGTTTGCAATCACGCGCAATTAAATAATTCCTTCGTGGAACTTAAAAAGATCGGAGCAATCCGGTCTTTTTATGGAGTATAGTAAATGAATTTAAATCAATTAGATATTATCGTTTCAGATGTTCCACAAGTCTGTGCTGACTTGGAGCGTATTTTGGATAAAAAGTCCGATTATGTTGATGACAGTTTTGCTCAGTTTACGATTGGCAGTCACTGTCTGATGTTGTCCCAAAATCATTTGATTCCTTTGGAAGATTTTCAGTCAGGAATCATTCTTCATATTGAGATTGAGGATCTAAATCAGAATTACCAACGGTTAAAAGAGATCGGTGTCGAGATTTTACACGGTCTTTGTGAAACGGATTGGGGAACAGAGTCCTTATTAGTTAAAGGGCCTGCTGGTCTAGTGATTGATTTTTATCGTATGAAGTAGGTAATTCTATTATCAAATTTTTTATCTAAACATTCTTGGAGTGAAACTTAAAAAGATCGGAGCAATTCGATCTTTTTTGTATTTATGCGACTTTCAGTCCGTCTCGCTCCGTTAGGTGCGAGACAAAAAACCACCCGTTTTCACGGGTGGTTATGATTTCTACACTTATTGTTTGGCTTCCTGTTTTAATTGTTGCACCTGTTCCTCGTACTGGACAAGCTCCCTGTCTTTTATATTGATAGTCGCTTCTGCTTCAGCAATGCGGCTTCTCAGATCTTGAGTCTTGTTATGGTGATAGCTAATACCAATAGCACTACCAGCAATGATCCCGATTACTAGACAAGTAAAAATCACCAAAATCAAGGGAGCAGATAGTTGTGTAAAGACAAGACTGACAGTTACTGTTTGACGATTGAGTAGACCAAATGAGATCACAATGACTAATAAGCTCAAACCGCCAATTAGATAAGCCTTATCTTTCAGTGACAATTCATTAAATTTTTTTAGCATAAGTTCCTTTTCTCCTGACTATGTTGATAGAAAACTACACACCATTTAGGTATTAACAAAATTCATTTTACTAGAAAATTTCGATACTGTCAATAATTTCTAACGGCTTATTTACCATCAATCAATCGATTCATTGAAAAGGAGTATTCATTTTCTAATATTTGATTGAGTAAACAGAACGGAGCAATTCGGTCTTTTTTCTGTTCCCTCTTTCTTATAACAAGATTGTGATAGTTTATATCTTTATAACAAAAGTTTTAAAGACTTGATTGTTTTGAAAGAATATTTTAAAATAAGATTCAGTAAAAATGAAAGAGGTTTTGAAAATGTCTGAAAAACAAATGAAAATTTTGGGTTGGGTAGCGACCTTCATGTCCGTTATGATGTATGTCTCTTACTTCCCACAAATCATGAACAACTTGGCTGGTCAAAAAAGCAACTTCATCCAACCCTTAGTCGCAGCCATCAACTGTAGTCTATGGGTTTATTACGGTCTTTTCAAGAAAGAAAGAGATATTCCCCTTGCGGCTGCTAATGCACCAGGTATTATTTTTGGCCTGATAACGGCTATTACGGCATTGATATAAAAAGAAGACTGGTTTCAGTCTTTTTTTCGTATATATAAGAGTAAGTTTAGTGCTATCATTATCCAGAGAGTTCAAAACTTTTTGCCTCCTTTTTAGTATAATAGAAGTAATAAATCAATCGAGGTAAAGTGATGACAGAAATACTACAATTTCCAGAAGGATTTCTCTGGGGTGGTGCAACGGCGGCTAATCAATGTGAGGGTGCTTATAATCAGGACGGTCGTGGTCTTGCTAATGTGGATGTGGTACCGATTGGTCCAGACCGTGAGGCCATTATTACAGGTCAGAAAAAGATGTTTTCGTTTGAGGAGGGCTATTTTTACCCAGCAAAGGAAGCCATAGATATGTACCATCATTACAAGGAAGATATCGCTCTTTTTGCAGAAATGGGCTTTAAAACCTATCGGCTTTCCATCGCTTGGACTCGGATTTTTCCTCAAGGTGACGAAGCAGAGCCAAATGAAGCTGGTCTAGCCTTTTATGAGGATTTGTTTAAAGAATGCCACGAGTATGGGATTGAACCTCTGGTGACCATCACGCATTTTGACTGCCCCATGTACTTAATTAGGGAGTACGGTGGTTGGCGCAATCGTCGCATGTTGGACTTTTATGCAAATCTTTGTCGCACCCTCTTTACCCGTTACAAGGGCTTGGTCAAGTACTGGCTCACCTTCAACGAAATCAATATGATTCTGCATGCCCCCTTTTTAGGAGCTGGGATCTGTTTTGAAGAGGGGGAAAATCAAGAGCAAGTCAAATACCAAGCAGCTCACCATGAGCTGGTAGCCTCGGCTATGGCGACTAAAATTGCCCACGAAATTGACCCAGAAAACAAGGTGGGATGTATGTTGGCAGCAGGGCAATATTATCCTAACACTGCCCATCCGAGAGACTACTGGGCAGCCATGGAAGAAGACCGTAAGAGTTACTTTTTCATTGATGTTCAAGCGCGTGGGGAATACCCAAACTATGCCAAGAAGCAGTGGGAGCGTGAGGGGATAGAAATTGAAATGACGACAGAAGATTTAGACTTGTTGAAGAATCACACTGTTGACTTTGTTTCCTTCTCTTATTATGCGAGTCGAGTGGCTTCAGGCGATCCAGAAGAGAGGGATCTGACAGCTGGAAATGTCTTTGCCTCTATCAAAAATCCCTATCTGGAATCCTCAGAATGGGGTTGGCAGATTGACCCACTGGGGCTTCGAATCACCCTCAATGCCATCTGGGATCGTTATCAAAAGCCTATGTTCATTGTAGAAAATGGACTCGGCGCTATAGACACGCCAGATGAAAATGGCTATGTAGCAGATGACTATCGGATTGCTTACTTAGAGGCCCACATCAAGGCTATGCGAGATGCCATATACCAAGATGGAGTTAACTTGCTTGGTTATACGACATGGGGCTGTATTGATCTGGTTTCAGCTGGAACAGGCGAAATGAACAAGCGCTATGGCTTTATCTATGTGGATCGAGATAATGCAGGTCAAGGAAGTCTCAAACGAAGCAAGAAGAAATCCTTCTACTGGTACAAGGATGTCATTGCCAGCAATGGTGCAAGTATTAAGTAGAGAACATTTGTTCACTATTTTTATAAAATCTTCTCCCTACTTTATAATGTGTGAAAAAGAGTTCAATTAGATCTGGCTTTTTGCTATAATGAAGTGAGAAAAACAGATAGGAGAATAAGATGTCAGAACCATTATTTTTACAATCAGTTATGCAAGAAAAAATCTGGGGTGGTACCAAGCTACGTGATGAGTTTGGCTACGACATCCCAAGTGAAAAAATAGGAGAATACTGGGCTATCTCAGCCCACCCAAATGGTGTTTCAAAGGTCGCTAATGGGCGCTTTGAGGGAACAGACCTAGCTACATTGTATGCAGAACACCGTGAATTGTTTGGTAACCGTCCAGAACCTGTGTTTCCACTATTGACCAAGATTCTCGATGCCAATGACTGGCTCAGCGTCCAAGTTCACCCAGACGATGCCTATGGATTAGAACATGAAGGCGAGCTCGGAAAAACAGAGTGCTGGTATATCATCGCAGCAGACGAAGGTTCAGAGATTATCTATGGCCATAATGCCAAATCAAAAGAAGAACTCCGCCAGCAAATCGAAGATAAAAACTGGGATGCGCTGTTGACAAAAGTGCCAGTTAAGGCTGGAGATTTCTTCTATGTACCAAGTGGTACCATGCACGCTATCGGGGCGGGTATCTTGATTCTTGAAACCCAGCAGTCTAGCGATACCACCTACCGTGTTTATGACTTTGACCGCAAGGACGACAAGGGCAACTTGCGTGAACTTCACCTTGAAAAATCTATCGATGTTTTAAACATTGGAGAGCCTGCCAATAGCCGTCCTGTAACTATCAAAGCAGATGATCTACGTTCCACTCTCCTTGTATCCAATGATTTCTTCGCAGTTTACAAGTGGGAAATCACTGGCAAAGTTGACTTCGAAAAGACAGCTGACTACAGCTTATTTAGTGTCTTGGCTGGTCAGGGTCAACTCACTGTTGACGGGGAAAATTATCCAATCCAAAAAGGCAGCCACTTTATCCTACCAAGTGATGTTGAAGCTTGGGTCTTGGAAGGGCAAGGTTTGGAATTGATTGTTAGCCATCCATAAAAAAGAAAGGGCCTGAGCTTATTACTCAAGTCCTTTTTGATTACATAAATTGGGCGATAAAAACCACAACGATGATAATAGGAATGATGAAACGAAGGAGGAAGAGCCAGACTTGGAAAAGTCCTTGTTTCCATGCTCTTTCATCAAGATGGAGTTCCTCCTTAGCAAGAGCCTTCTTAAAGATGTAGCCTGTAAAAAGTGACAGGCAGAGAGCTCCAAATGGCATGAGGAGATTGGAAACCAAGAAGTCCATAGCGTCAAAGAAGGTCTTCCCAAAGATGTGAACATCCGCCATAACACCGTAAGATAGGGCTGAAGGAATGCCAAAGACAAAGGTCAAGATTCCTAAAATGACACTCCACTTAGCCCGCTTGCTGTTGTCCTGATTAGTGATATTGCCCACATTGATTTCCAGCATCACGACAGAAGAAGTAACCGTCGCAAAGAGGAAGAGCAAGAGGAAAAGAATGTAGAAAATAGTTCCAAAAGGCATCTTGTCAAAGAGTTGAGGCAAGACGATAAAGAGCAGGCTTGGTCCCCCTTCAGACTGGATATTGAAGGCTGACATGGCTGGGAAAATGGCTAGACCTGCCATGATGGATACCGAAATGTTCATGGCTACGATGGAAATTCCTGACTGGACCAGATTGGTTTTCTTGTCCAAGTAGGAAGCATAGGTCAGCATAGCTGTCACCCCTAGTGAGAGGGCAAAGAAAGATTGACCCAGAGCATAGAGGAGACCAGCGCTAGTTAGTTTTGAAAAGTCTGGTTTGAGGAAGTAGAGAACCCCTTCCATGGCATTTGGCAAGCTGAGAGAGCGCCCAATGATCACGACAAAGATGATAAAGAGCAGCGGCATCATGACTTTCGAAGCTCTTTCAATCCCTTTTTGAACCCCACGTGATACAATAAAGATATTCAATAAGATAAAGGCTGCTTGAGCTCCTAGGGCAATGGCTGGATTTGAAATGATTGAAGTAAATAACTGAGCATAATCACTCGTCCCAGCAAGCTGGAACAATTTTCCAAACTCAATACCTAGATAGACTAAAATCCATCCTCCGATAACACTGTAAAAGGAGAGAAGGATAAAGAGGGCAAAGGCACCAATCCAACCGATAAAGTTGTACTTGCTATTGTTACCAAGTTTTCCAAAGGTTTTGATAGCGGAAACGCCAGCACTACGGCCAAGGGCAAACTCAGCCAGCAGGAGCGGGAAACCGATTAAAATAGTGGAAATGAGAAAGACTAGTAAAAAGCCTCCCCCACCATTAGCAGCAGTCATGTAGGGAAATTTCCAAACGGCTCCAAGTCCGATGGCTGAACCAGCAGATGCTAGGATAAAGCCTAGTTTCGAGCCCCATTGTGATTTTTCTGACATAGTTGAAACTCCAATCTCGTTTTTTAAAATAAGAAAAGGCTACTTGAGTTGTCAAATAGCCCTCTCTCAATGGCTCTTTATGAGCCTTCTGTTTGATTGATAGACTTGACTATCCTATCATGTTTTCAAAGGTCTGTCAAGAAAACCATTTTCAAGTTTTCACACCGTTCTCAAAAAGTTAAAAATTTTTCTCAAAAACGCTTGACTCTGACCTAAGGGGAGGGGTTATACTATTTCTTGTAAGGAGGAAATCATGTACCATATAAAAGAAGCTGCGCAGCTTTCAGGTGTCTCTGTCAAGACCCTGCATCACTACGATAAGATAGGGATCTTGGTTCCCTTAAAGTCGGAAAACGGCTATCGAACCTACAGTCAGGAGGATTTGGAACGCCTTCAGGTTATTCTGTATTATAAATATCTAGGTTTTTCTTTAGAAAAAATAGCAGAGCTGTTAAAGGAAGAAAGGACAGATTTATTGCCCCATTTGACCAGACAGTTGGACTATCTGACCCAAGAAAGGCAACATCTGGATACCTTGATTTCCACCTTGCAAAAAACCATTCAAGAACAAAAAGGAGAAAGAAAAATGACGATTGAGGAAAAATTCACTGGATTTAGCTATCAAGACAATCAAAAATACCACCAAGAGGCGGTAGAGAAGTATGGTCAAGAAGTCATGGGCCAGGCTCTCGAGCGCCAAAGTGGTAGAGAAGATGAGGCTACAGCCGCCTTCAACCAAGTTTTTCAAGCCTTGGCACAAAACCTTCAAGCTGGTCTGCCTGCAACAGCGGCCGAAAACCAAGAGCAAGCAGACAAACTATTGCAAGCTATTCGTACTTATGGATTTGACTGCTCTATTGAGGTATTCGGTCATATCGGCAAAGGCTACGTCTACAACCCAGAGTTTAAGGAAAACATTGACAAATTTGGACCTGGAACAGCTCAATACACATCAGATGTCATTGCAACTTACGTTCAGACAAATGCAGAATAAATAGGCTAGGAATTTCCTAGCCTATTTTTTACTTCAAGTCATAAAGCCAGTCGTCACCGTCTTTGTAGTAAAAGAATTCACTGAGATCCTCCTCTACAAATACACGAAGCATATCTGACATATCATCGGTGGCAAGTTTTAGTTGAGAGAGATTTTTATAATCTTCCCACCATACCTTTCCTTCGTCTGAAGACTGGAGTTCACCAGTAAAGTGTTCTGTCTTGTAAAAAAGGACGACATAACGGTAATCCTCATCGTCGTACCAGTCCTTGATACCACAGAGTTGAGGTTTAGAAATGGTCAGACCAGTTTCTTCCTTCACTTCACGAATGACAGCATCGACAAAGGATTCGCCACGTTCAACATGACCACCAGGAAAAGTAATACCAGGCCAGTCGGGACTAACTCGGTCTTGAACCAGAACCTCGTCTCCGTTTTGAATCATACACATATTGACAAATTCGACTGTTTCTCTTCTATTCATTCTTTATAACCTTTGATTTTTAATCATAATGCAGACTTCCTGCCACCCAGCCAGTGCAGAGGGCAGAAGTGATGTTAAAGCCACCCGTGTGGGCATTGATATCCAGGACCTCACCAGCAAAGTGGAGGCCAGGAACGAGCTTACTTTCCAGAGTTTTGGGATTGATTTCCTTGAGACTGACACCGCCTTTGGTGACAAAGGACTTGGCAAGAGACATTTTTCCAGTCACAGGGATTTTGAGAGCCTTGATGGACTGGAGAAGTTGTTCGCGTTCCTTTTCAGTCAGTTGTTTGACTTTTTCAGGATAGCCTTGCACCAAAAATTCTGCCAAGCGTTCTGGAAGCAAGGTTTTTAAAGCATTTTTCAAGGATTTTTCCCGATAATCTTCTAGAAATGCCACCAAGTCCTTCTCAGAAAGTTGAGGCAAAACATCTAGCGAGAGAACCTCTCCACCCTTGACAAAGCTGGACATACGCAGGGCAGCAGGGCCCGACAAACCAAAGTGGGTAAAGAGCAGATCGTGAGTGATAACATGCTTGCCGTAGCTTAGGGTCACATCGTCCAGTGAAATTCCCTGCAAGGCCTTATGGGGGAAATCAGTCAACAAAGGACTCTCAGCAGCCTCAAGCTCAGTAATGGTATGTTTAAAATGACGGGCGATCTCATGCCCAAAACCAGTCGAACCAGTAGAAGGATAAGACTTACCACCTGTTGTGACAATGAGTTTATCACAAGTGAAGCTTTGGTCTGCGGACTTAAGGACAAACTGGTCGTCTATCTTTTTAACCGAAACAATTTCTGTTTGAGTAGCAACTTGACCACCGAGTTCAGTGATTTTCTTTTCTAGTGTCTCGATAATGGTCCGAGACTTGTCACTAGCAGGAAAGACGCGTCCGTGGTCCTCGACCTTAAGTTTAACACCGTTTTCCGTGAAAAAGTTGATGATATCATGGTTATCAAACTGGGAGAAGACACTGTAAAGAAACCGCCCGTTACCAGGGATTCCAGCTAATATGTCATCTAAGGTTCCATTGTTGGTCACATTACAACGACCACCGCCCGTTCCAGCTAATTTTTTGCCAAGTTTTCGATTTTTTTCGATGAGTAGAGTTTTCTGACCATAAAAGCTACTGGAAATTGTAGCCATCATGCCAGCAGGTCCACCACCGATAACAATAGTATCAAAATGTTTCATAGCTCTATTGTACCACAAAAAACAAGAGATGCTTGGCATCTCTTGTTGCTCATAATCTTAGTTAATTTCATATCCCATCAACAAACCGCCATCTTCTGCATAGAAGCTGCAGAGACCAGACGTCGGGATGATTTTGATATTGGCTTGTGGGAAGGTTTCCAGCAAGCGTTCTGACAATTGCTGACAGAATTTTTCATTGCTGCGATGAGCCATGACGATACGGCCACCAGCGTAGCCAGCCGTGATGAGTTCTTCATAGGCTGCTTGAAGGGATTTTTTTGGTCCACGCGCTTTTTGGAGTAGTTCTAGGGTTCCAGTTTCACTTGCTTCCCCAACCATACGGATGTTGAGAAGGCCAACGACAGTACCGATAAGCTTACTCAAACGACCATTTTTGACCAAGTTATCGACCTTAGCGAGGACAAAAAGCAACTTCGTTTTTTCTTGGTAGGCTGTAATAGCTTCAACAATTTCCTCATAAGAAAGTCCTTGATCAATCAAGCTATTGATTTTCTCGACAATCAAGTCAACCTCACCACCTGCAGACAATGTATCAATTACATGAATCTGAGTGTCAGGGTGTTCTTCAAGGTAGATGTTCTTAGCGAGCTGTGCACTATTATGGCTACCTGAAAGAGTACCAGTGATAGTAACGACAAAGATATGCTTAGCACCTTCAAATGCACGCAGGTAATCATCAGGGCTAGGACAGGCTGATTTTGAAGCCTCAGAAGTCGCATACATTGTTTCCATCATGTGGTTAATGTCGAGATTGGCATCATCGATAAAGACCTGATCAGCTACTTGAATGGTTAAAGGAACACTAACAAATTCAGTATCAATAGCAGGAGTTGCCAGTTGACGATAATCACAACCAGAGTCAGCTACAATCTTCCAAGTCATAGAAATTCTCCATCTTTGTCACTTATACATTGACAAAGGTTCTGTCTTTTTTTACAATTATATCATGAAAGCCCTTGAAACAAAAGTACCACCTCTCTGTTGTCACAAGTAGAAAGAAATTGTTATGTCTGAACGTAAAATATCTGAAAAATCTCTTGAAAATCTCAGAAAATCAAATCAAGAATCCAATTTTTTAACCAGAGAAGCAATCGAGACGGCTCTTTTGCAACTTCTAGAGAAAAAAGACTTGGCCAAGATCAGTATTTCGGAGCTGGTCAAACGGGCGGGCGTCTCTCGTGCTGCCTTCTATCGTAACTATGACTCCAAAGAAGAGATTTTGGAAAGTGTTTTTAAACGAAGTGTCCATAACATTATGGAACAGTTGAGCCACTACGATGTTAAAACAGACCTTTATCTAGTCTGGGTTCACCTTTTCCGCGCAGCTAAGAAAGAAGCCAAGGTTATCCAACTTGCTCTGGACTACCACTTGGAAAAGATTTTCGTTCAAGCTATGCAGGAATTTTTGGAAAAATACCACGGAAAATCAAAAGGTGTCAGCAGCTACCTTCATTCCTTTTGGAGTTCTGCCATCGTATCGGTTCTGCTCAAATGGATCAAGGATGGCATGAAGGTTCCAGCTGAAAAGATTGCAGATTTACGCTTGCCATTTTTCAAAAAATAAGGATAAGGAGAAGACTTATGACAGAAAAAAGACTGGCTTGGGATGAGTACTTTGCAGCCCAGGCTTTACTGATTGCCAATCGTTCGACCTGCAAACGTGCCAAAGTGGGAGCTGTCCTAGTTAAGGACAATAAGGTCATTTCAACAGGCTACAATGGTTCCGTATCAGGAACGGAGCACTGTATTGACCACGAATGTCTGGTAATTGAAGGTCACTGTGTTCGAACCCTTCACGCCGAGGTTAATGCTATTCTCCAAGGGTCTGAGCGAGGGGTTCCCAGAGGATTTACAGCCTATGTGACCCATTTTCCGTGTCTGAACTGCACCAAACAACTGCTACAAGTTGGTTGCAAGCGCGTGGTTTATATCAACCAGTACCGAATGGATGACTATGCCCAGTACCTTTATCAAGAAAAAGGCACCGAGTTAACCCATTTACCATTAGAGACTGTTCAGACAGCTCTTCAAGAGGCAGATTTGATTTAAAAATTAATAAAAATAAATAGTTTAGAAAGCTTTTTAAACCGTTTTTTGATATAATAAGAAGAATAAATTGAAAGAAGGAACTCAGAAAATGGGAAAAATTGAAGTCATTAATCATCCACTCATTCAACACAAATTGTCAATCTTGCGACGTACAGATACTTCTACAAAAGCTTTTCGTGAGCTAGTAGATGAGATTGCAATGTTGATGGGATATGAAGTACTTCGTGATCTTCCACTTGAAGACGTGGAAATCGAAACACCTATCACAAAGACCGTTCAAAAACAATTGGCTGGGAAAAAATTGGCGATTGTCCCAATCTTGCGTGCAGGTATCGGGATGGTAGATGGCCTCTTGAGCTTGGTTCCAGCAGCCAAAGTTGGTCACATCGGTATGTACCGTGATGAAGAAACCCTTCAACCAGTTGAATACTTGGTGAAATTGCCTGAGGATATTGACCAACGTCAAATCTTTGTCGTTGATCCAATGTTGGCAACAGGTGGCTCAGCAATCTTGGCAGTAGATTCGCTTAAAAAACGTGGCGCTTCAAATATCAAATTTGTCTGCCTAGTATCTGCTCCAGAAGGAGTGAAAGCTCTTCAAGAAGCACACCCAGATGTAGAGATCTTTACAGCAGCCTTGGATGAACGCTTGAACGAACACGGTTATATCGTTCCAGGTCTTGGAGATGCTGGAGACCGCTTGTTCGGTACTAAATAAAATTCCAAAGTAAATATTGAAACTAGAAGTTCGTTTTTGACTTGCAAGGAGGTTGAGTTTTTGTTTCTGTTTAGGTAATAGAGCAAAGATTTGACCTTTTTTGACCAAAAAGATATAATAGTTCTGTATTGAGTCGTAAGACTAAGAAAATTCAACATTAAAAGGAGAAATGAATGATTCCTGTAGTTATTGAACAAACAAGCCGTGGAGAACGTTCCTATGATATTTACTCTCGTCTTTTGAAAGACCGCATCATCATGCTAACAGGTCCCGTTGAAGACAACATGGCCAACTCCGTTATCGCCCAATTACTCTTCTTGGATGCCCAAGACAGCACAAAAGATATTTACCTTTATGTCAACACACCTGGAGGATCTGTTTCAGCTGGTTTGGCAATCGTTGATACTATGAATTTTATCAAGGCAGATGTCCAAACCATCGTGATGGGAATGGCTGCATCTATGGGGACTGTTATTGCATCAAGTGGAGCAAAAGGCAAACGCTTCATGCTTCCAAATGCAGAGTACATGATTCACCAACCAATGGGTGGTACAGGTGGTGGTACCCAACAGACAGATATGGCAATTGCTGCAGAACACTTACTTAAAACTCGTAAGACTTTGGAGCAAATCCTTGCAGATAACTCTGGTAAATCAGTTGAGCAGATTCATGCAGATGCGGAACGTGATTACTGGATGAGTGCCCAAGAAACGCTTGAATATGGCTTTATTGATGAAATCATGGCCAATAATTCTTTAAGCTAAGCAACCTAGAAAGCAAGCTCGACGGAGTTTGCTTTTTTTGATATAATAGGAGAAGATTTCTTAGAAAGAGGATTCCTCATGTTTGAAAAAACAAATCGATCAGGATTAATCATCTATCTCTACTATAATCGAGATGCAAAAAAAATTCAGGAATACGGTGATATCTGTTACCATTCCAAAAAACATCGTTACTTGCAGCTCTATGTTCCAACTGAGGAGCTAGATGACTTGGTTGAGAGATTAGGTAAGGAAAGATATATCAAGAAAATTAGACGTTGCCATATTCAAGAGCTAGAAACTCCCTTCGTTGGGAATCTCTATCGGACTGAAGAAAACGTTATCATTTAAAAAAGTTAAACAAATACATTGACAATTTTCTGATAATTCGGTATATTCTTAACATACAATTTTTGAAACAACTATAAGGAGATTAAAAATGAAGAAAAAATTTGCCCTATCTTTTGTGGCTCTTGCTAGTGTGGCTCTTCTTGCTGCCTGTGGAGAGGTCAAGTCAGGAGCGTCAAACACAACTGGAAATCCAGTAGACGAAAAAACAATTAAAATCGGTTTTAACTTTGAAGAGACAGGTGCTGTGGCAGCTTACGGTACAGCTGAACAAAAAGGTGCCCAACTTGCTGTAGACGAAATCAACGCTGCAGGTGGAATTGATGGAAAACAAATCGAAGTTGTGGACAAAGACAACAAGTCAGAAACTGCTGAAGCAGCCTCTGTTACTACAAACCTTGTTACCCAATCAAAAGTAGCAGCTATTGTAGGACCTGCGACATCTGGTGCAACTGCTGCAGCTGTAGCTAACGCTACTAAAGCTGGAGTGCCATTGATTTCACCAAGTGCTACTCAAGACGGTTTGACCAAAGGTCAAGATTACCTATTTATCGGAACATTCCAAGATAGCTTCCAAGGGAAGATTATTTCTAACTATGTAACAAACAAATTGAATGCTAAGAAGGTTGTTCTTTATACTGACAACGCTAGTGACTATGCAAAAGGTATTGCTAAATCTTTCCGCGAATCCTACAAGGGTGAGATTGTAGCAGATGAAACGTTTGTAGCAGGTGATACTGACTTCCAAGCAGCCCTTACTAAAATGAAAGGGAAAGAGTTTGACGCTATCGTAGTTCCAGGTTACTACACAGAAGCTGGTAAAATTGTAAACCAAGCTCGTGGTATGGGAATTGATAAACCAATCATTGGTGGTGATGGATTTAACGGTGAAGAATTTGTTCAACAAGCAACTGCTGAAAGAGCATCAAACATTTACTTCATCTCTGGATTCTCAACTACAGTTGATGTTTCTGCAAAAGCTAAAGCTTTCCTTGAAGCATACCGTGCTAAATACAATGAAGAGCCTTCAACATTCTCAGCTTTGGCCTATGACTCAGTTTACCTAGTAGCAAATGCTGCAAAAGGTGCTAAAAACTCAGGTGAGATCAAGGACAACCTTGCTAAAACCAAAGATTTTGATGGTGTAACTGGTCAAACAAGCTTTGATGCTGACCACAATACTGTGAAAACTGCTTACATGATGACCATGAACAATGGTAAAGTTGAAGAAGCAGAAGTTGTAAAACCATAACATTAGAATAGTAATTGAAATGGGGAATGAGCCTTTGACTCACTCCCTGTTTCGGTGTTTATGAACTTGTGAAAATAATGAAATTTTCTAAAAAATAAGGATAGAAAAGAGTGAATGCTATGCTCCAACAACTTGTGAATGGTCTAATTCTGGGTAGTGTTTATGCACTTTTGGCTCTGGGTTATACCATGGTTTATGGAATTATCAAACTCATCAACTTCGCCCACGGTGATATTTACATGATGGGTGCCTTTATTGGTTACTTTTTGATTAATTCTTTCCAAATGGATTTCTTTTTAGCTTTAATTATTTCAATGGCAGGAACCGCACTACTTGGTGTTGTGATTGAGTTTCTTGCCTACCGTCCTTTACGACACTCTACACGTATTGCTGTATTGATTACTGCCATCGGAGTGTCTTTCCTACTGGAATACGGAATGGTTTATCTAGTAGGCGCCAATACTCGTGCCTTCCCTCAAGCAATTGAAACAGTCCGCTTTGACTTGGGACCAATTAGCTTGACAAATGTTCAATTGATGATTCTAGCAGTTTCTGTACTCTTGATGGTTTTATTACAATTGATCGTCCAAAAAACAAAAATGGGGAAAGCCATGCGTGCGGTATCAGTTGATAGTGACGCGGCTCAATTGATGGGAATTAATGTAAATCGTACAATCAGTTTTACCTTTGCTTTGGGTTCAGCTCTTGCTGGTGCAGCAGGTGTCCTCATTGCCCTTTACTACAACTCTCTTGAACCTTTGATGGGTGTGACTCCAGGTCTAAAATCATTCGTTGCGGCCGTACTGGGTGGTATCGGGATTATTCCTGGTGCAGCTCTAGGGGGATTTGTGATTGGCTTGTTGGAAACATTTGCTACTGCCTTCGGTATGTCTGATTTCCGTGATGCTATCGTATATGGAATCTTGCTTTTGATTCTGATTGTTCGACCTGCAGGTATCCTTGGTAAGAATGTGAAAGAGAAGGTGTAAACAATGAAGACAAATCTTAAAGTAAATATTCTCTGGTTATTCCTTCTGTTGGCGGGTTATGGATTGATTAGTGTACTGGTTTCTGCTGGTGTTCTCAATCTATTCCATGTCCAAATTTTAGAACAAATTGGGATTAATATCATCCTTGCAGTAGGCTTGAACTTAATCGTTGGTTTTTCAGGACAATTCTCACTTGGTCATGCAGGTTTTATGGCGATTGGGGCTTATGCAGCAGCGATTATTGGTTCAAAATCACCAACCTATGGTGCCTTCTTTGGAGCAATGGTCTTGGGCGCTTTGATTTCTGGTGCAGTCGCTTTGCTCGTTGGGATTCCAACACTCCGTTTGAAGGGTGACTACCTGGCTGTTGCGACACTAGGTGTTTCAGAAATCATTCGTATCTTTATCATTAATGGTGGAAGTTTGACCAACGGTGCTGCTGGTATCTTGGGTATTCCAAACTTTACCAACTGGCAAATGGTTTATCTATTTGTGGTGATCACAACTATTGCAACTCTCAACTTTCTACGTAGTCCAATTGGACGCTCTACTCTATCTGTTCGTGAGGATGAGATTGCTGCAGAGTCCGTTGGGGTAAACACTACAAAGATCAAGATAATCGCTTTTGTCTTTGGTGCTATTACAGCTAGTATTGCTGGTTCACTTCAGGCCGGTTTTATCGGATCTGTTGTTCCAAAAGATTACACCTTTATTAATTCCATCAACGTGTTGATTATCGTTGTGTTTGGTGGACTTGGATCGATTACTGGTACCATCGTTTCAGCGATTGTTTTAGGAATTTTAAATATGCTCCTTCAGGATGTAGCAAGCGTACGTATGATTATCTACGCTTTGGCTCTTGTATTGGTCATGATTTTCAGACCAGGTGGACTTCTTGGGACATGGGAATTAAGTCTATCACGTTTCTTTAAAAAATCGAAGAAGGAGGGACAAAACTAATGGCACTACTTGAAGTTAAACAGTTAACCAAACATTTTGGCGGTCTAACAGCTGTTGGAGATGTCACTCTTGAATTGAATGAGGGAGAATTGGTTGGTCTGATTGGACCAAACGGGGCTGGTAAAACGACCCTTTTCAATCTCTTGACCGGTGTTTATGAACCAAGCGAAGGTACTGTGACACTAGATGGTCACCTCCTAAATGGGAAAACTCCCTATAAGATTGCTTCACTTGGTCTCAGTCGTACTTTCCAAAATATTCGTTTGTTCAAGGACTTGACAGTTTTGGAAAATGTTTTGATTGCATTTAGCAATCATCATAAACAACATGTCCTTGCGAGCTTTCTACGTCTACCAGCTTTTTATAAGAATGAGGAAGAATTAAAAAGCAAAGCTCTGGACTTGTTGAAGATCTTTGATTTGGATGGTGACGCAGATACTCTTGCGAAGAATCTGGCCTATGGTCAACAACGTCGATTAGAAATCGTTCGTGCTCTGGCAACCGAACCCAAGATTCTCTTTTTGGACGAACCTGCAGCTGGTATGAATCCACAAGAAACAGCTGAATTGACAGAATTGATCCGTCGTATCAAAGATGAATTTAAAATTACCATCATGCTGATTGAACATGACATGAATTTGGTTATGGAAGTCACTGAGCGTATCTATGTTCTTGAATATGGTCGTTTGATTGCTCATGGGACTCCGGATGAGATCAAGAACAACAAACGCGTTATCGAAGCTTATCTAGGAGGTGAAGCCTGATGTCTATGTTAAAAGTTGAAAACCTCTCTGTGCATTACGGTATGATCCAAGCAGTTCGTGATGTAAGTTTCGAGGTTAATGAAGGTGAAGTTGTTTCCCTTATCGGTGCCAATGGTGCCGGTAAAACAACCATTCTTCGTACCCTTTCAGGTTTGGTTCGTCCAAGTGCTGGTAAAATTCAGTTTTTGGGAAAAGAAATTCAAAAGTTGCCAGCTCAAAAAATTGTAGCAGGTGGCCTTTCACAAGTTCCTGAAGGACGCCATGTCTTTCCAGGTTTGACCGTTATGGAAAACTTAGAAATGGGAGCCTTTTTAAAGAAAAATCGTGAAGAAAATCAAGCTAACTTGAAAAAAGTTTTCTCACGCTTCCCACGTCTTGAAGAGCGTAAAAACCAAGATGCGGCCACTCTTTCAGGTGGTGAACAGCAGATGCTGGCTATGGGACGCGCTCTCATGTCTACACCTAAGCTCCTTCTCTTGGATGAGCCGTCAATGGGACTTGCCCCGATCTTTATCCAAGAAATTTTTGATATCATTCAAGATATTCAGAAGCAAGGTACAACGGTTCTCCTAATTGAACAGAACGCTAACAAGGCCCTTGCTATCTCTGACCGAGGTTATGTACTTGAAACAGGCAAGATCGTCCTATCAGGAACAGGAAAAGAACTCGCAGCATCAGATGAAGTCAGAAAAGCATACCTAGGTGGCTAAAACAATCCAGTGGATTGTTTTAGTCGGCGGATAAGGATTGCGCAAGCAATTCTCCTCTAGTCTGGGAGACTAGTTTAGGTTGTGGATGGAGATTGCGCAAGTAATCATCCAATCCAGTGGATTGTTTTAGTCGGTAGATAAGGATTGCGCAAGCAATTCTCCTCTAGTCTGGGAGACTAGTTTAGGTTGTGGATGGAGATGATAATAGGTTTTCAATACTAGTTGGTAGTATCCTTAACAACTGAAAGAAATATAAATAATGTTTGCTAACTTGCACATATAGAGCTCTAGATCAGAGCTCTTTTTTGTAAAAGACTCAGATTATTCAAAATCTTGAAAAAGAGATGAAAGCGTTTGATAGATTTTCTAAGAAAGTGTATAATAAAAGTAGCAATATAGAAGGAGAAGTCTCATGGCAGTTAAAGATTTCATGACCCGTAAGGTAGTTTATATCAGTCCAGATACGACTGTAGCACACGCAGCAGATTTGATGCGCGAGCAAGGCTTGCACCGTTTACCTGTTATCGAAAACGATCAATTAGTCGGATTGGTAACAGAAGGAACCATTGCGGAAGCCAGCCCATCTAAAGCAACTAGTCTTTCTATCTACGAGATGAATTATCTTCTCAATAAGACCAAAGTCAAAGACGTCATGATTCGGGATGTTGTGACAGTTTCTGGATACGCAAGCCTAGAAGATGCGACCTACCTGATGCTGAAAAATAAAATTGGGATATTACCAGTCGTAGACAATCATCAGGTCTACGGCGTCATTACAGATCGCGATGTTTTTCAGGCTTTCTTGGAAATCGCTGGATACGGAGAAGAGGGGATTCGTGTTCGTTTCATTACAGAAAATGAAGTCGGAGTACTGGGGAAAATTGTAGCTCTAATTGTAGAAGAGGATTTAAATATTTCCCATACTGTAAACATTCCACGTAAGGATGGCAAGGTCGTCATCGAAGTTCAAATTGATGGAAAAATCGATTTGACTGCATTAAAGGATAAGTTTGAAAAAGAAGGAATTCAAGTGGAGGAGATCACTCATACCTCTGCTAAAGTCCTTTAAACAAGAGGCTTTAGAGCCTCTTTTCTTTTGCAATCAAAAGCGGTGAAAAGCAAAATATGGAAAGAAATGAGAGATTATGGTATAATAAAACGATATGAAAAGGAGTATCTATGGACATTTCAGAAATTCGTCAAAAAATTGACGCAAATCGTGAAAAATTAGCTTCTTTTAGGGGGTCTCTTTGACCTCGAAGGCTTAGAGGAAGAGATTGCTATCTTGGAAAACAAGATGACAGAACCTGATTTTTGGAACGATAATATCGCGGCCCAAAAAACGTCGCAAGAATTAAATGAATTAAAAAACACCTACAACACCTTCCGTAAAATGGAAGAGTTGCAGGATGAAGTTGAGATTTTATTGGATTTTTTAGCAGAAGACGAGTCAGTCCATGATGAACTGGTCGAACAGTTGACAGAACTGGATAAGATGATGACCAGCTACGAGATGACCCTTCTCTTGTCAGAACCTTATGACCATAATAATGCAATCTTGGAAATCCATCCAGGATCTGGTGGTACTGAGGCACAGGACTGGGGCGATATGTTGCTTCGTATGTATACTCGTTATGGAAATGCCAAAGGCTTTAAAGTAGAAGTCTTGGATTACCAGGCTGGTGATGAAGCAGGTATCAAGTCTGTTACCTTGTCTTTTGAAGGACCTAATGCTTATGGCCTACTTAAATCAGAAATGGGTGTTCACCGTTTGGTCCGTATTTCGCCATTTGACTCTGCCAAACGTCGCCATACTTCATTTACATCCGTAGAGGTTATGCCTGAGTTGGATGATACCATCGAAGTGGAGATTCGTGAAGATGATATCAAAATGGATACCTTCCGTTCAGGTGGTGCTGGTGGACAGAACGTCAATAAGGTTTCAACAGGTGTGCGTTTGACACACATTCCTACGGGAACTGTCGTCCAATCAACGGTCGATCGTACCCAGTATGGAAATAGAGATCGTGCCATGAAGATGTTGCAGGCTAAGCTCTATCAAATGGAGCAAGAAAAGAAAGCTGCGGAAGTTGATTCCCTTAAAGGTGAGAAAAAAGAAATCACATGGGGAAGCCAAATCCGTTCATATGTTTTCACGCCTTATACTATGGTAAAAGATCACCGTACAAGCTTTGAAGTTGCTCAGGTAGATAAGGTGATGGATGGAGACCTTGATGGTTTTATCGATGCCTACCTCAAGTGGCGAATCAGCTAAGATAGAAAGGAACTCATATGTCAATCATTGAAATGAGAGATGTTGTCAAAAAGTATGACAATGGAACGACTGCCCTGCGTGGTGTATCTGTTACCATTGAACCAGGAGAGTTTGCCTATATCGTAGGACCTTCTGGGGCAGGTAAGTCAACCTTTATTCGAGCTTTATACCGAGAAGTAAAAATCGAAAAAGGAAGCCTAACAGTTGCAGGCTTTAATTTAGTTAAAATTAAGAAGAAAGATGTCCCGCTTCTACGTCGTAGTGTTGGGGTAGTCTTTCAGGATTACAAACTCTTGCCTAAGAAGACTGTTTATGAGAATATTGCCTATGCAATGGAAGTAATCGGTGAGAGCCGTCGCAACATCAAAAAACGTGTTATGGAAGTATTGGACCTGGTTGGTTTGAAACATAAGGTTCGCTCTTTCCCTAATGAACTCTCAGGTGGAGAGCAGCAACGGATTGCGATTGCTCGCGCGATTGTCAACAATCCTAAAGTATTGATTGCCGATGAGCCGACAGGAAACTTGGACCCAGATAATTCATGGGAAATTATGAATCTGTTGGAACGCATCAATCTCCAAGGTACTACTGTCTTGATGGCAACCCACAATAGCCAGATTGTAAATACCTTGCGCCACCGTGTCATTGCCATTGAAAATGGCCGTGTCGTTCGTGACGAAGCTAAAGGAGAATATGGATACGATGATTAGTAGATTTTTTCGCCATTTATTTGAATCACTAAAAAGTTTAAAACGAAATGGCTGGATGACAGTAGCAGCAGTGAGTTCGGTTATGATTACCTTAACACTCGTTGCCCTGTTTGCATCTGTAATTTTTAATACAGCAAAACTGGCTACCGACATTGAAAACAACGTTCGGGTCATGGTTTACATTCGTAAGGATGTAGCTGATAACAGTGAAACGATTGAAAAAGAAGGTCAGACAGTTACCAATAATGACTACCACAAGGTATATGATGCTTTGAAAGCTATGCCTGCTGTTAAGAGTGTTACCTTCTCAAGTAAAGAAGAACAGTACGAAAAACTAACGGAAACAATGGGTGACGATTGGAAGGTCTTTGAAGGGGATGCCAACCCTCTCTATGATGCCTATATCGTCGATACAAATTCTCCGAGTGATGTTAAAACTGTAGCTGAAGAAGCTAAGAAAATTGAGGGAGTATCAGAAGTTCAAGATGGTGGAGCCAACACTCAACGACTTTTCGAACTAGCTTCCTTTATCCGTGTTTGGGGATTGGTTATTGCAGGGCTCTTGATTTTCATCGCAGTCTTCCTCATTTCCAATACCATTCGTATCACTATTATTTCACGTAGTCGTGAGATTCAGATCATGCGTCTTGTAGGAGCGAAAAATGGCTATATCCGTGGTCCATTCTTGCTAGAAGGTGCTTTTATTGGCTTGCTTGGTGCAGCGATTCCTTCAGTCCTTGTATTCTTTGTTTACAATATGGTTTATCAATCAGTCAATAAATCCTTGGTAGGTCAAAACTTGTCAATGATTACGCCAGATGTGTTTATCCCTCTGATGACAGTCCTATTATTTATAATCGGAATTTTCATTGGTTCAATTGGTTCAGGGATTTCAATGCGTCGATTCTTGAAGATCTAGTTGGATTTAAATGCAAATTGCAGAACAAATCAGAAAAATAATACATATTTAAAAGAGAAGTTTTCGTAAACTTCTCTTTTTCTTTTTTAAAAATTAAAAAAAATAGACAATTTTTTTATAAAAGCCTTTACAAAAAAAATAAAAGTGGTATAATTAATACATAACCAAATGCAAACGTTTTCGTAAAACGTTTGCCTAAATAAAATAAAGGAGATTTGAATGATGAAAGCTACATTCAAAAATGTCTTGTCTTTCGAATTTTGGCAAAAATTCGGTAAGGCTTTAATGGTGGTTATCGCCGTTATGCCAGCGGCGGGATTGATGATCTCAATCGGTAAATCAATCGTGATGATCGACCCAAACCTTGCTCCTCTAGTGATTACAGGTGGAATCCTTGAGCAAATTGGTTGGGGGGTTATCGGTAACCTTCATATCTTGTTTGCCCTTGCTATTGGGGGAAGCTGGGCAAAAGAACGCGCAGGTGGTGCATTTGCAGCCGGACTTGCCTTTATCTTGATTAACCGTATCACAGGTACTATCTTCGGTGTTACAGGTGATATGTTGAAAAACCCTGAAGCAATGGTTACTACTTTCTTTGGTGGTTCAATCAAGGTTGCTGACTACTTTATCAGCGTTCTTGAGGCACCAGCACTTAACATGGGGGTTTTCGTAGGGATTATCTCTGGTTTTGTTGGGGCAACAGCTTATAACAAATACTACAACTTCCGTAAACTTCCTGATGCCCTTTCATTCTTCAATGGTAAACGTTTCGTACCATTCGTCGTTATTCTTCGTTCAACTATTGCTGCAATTCTACTTGCTGCCTTTTGGCCAGTAGTTCAAACAGGTATCAACAACTTTGGTATTTGGATTGCCAACTCACAAGAAACTGCTCCAGTCCTTGCACCATTCTTGTATGGTACTTTGGAACGTTTGCTCTTGCCATTCGGTCTTCACCACATGTTGACAATCCCAATGAACTATACAGCTCTTGGTGGAACATACGAAGTGTTAACTGGTGCAGCAAAAGGAACACAAGTATTTGGTCAAGATCCGCTTTGGCTTGCTTGGGTAACGGACCTTGTTAACCTTAAAGGTTCAAATGCTGACCAATACCAACACCTTCTTACAACAGTCACTCCAGCTCGTTTCAAAGTTGGACAAATGATTGGTTCATTTGGTATCTTGATGGGTGTCATCGTTGCTATCTACCGCAATGTTGATGCTGACAAGAAACACCAATACAAGGGTATGATGATTGCGACAGCCCTTGCAACATTCTTGACAGGGGTTACTGAACCTATCGAGTATATGTTCATGTTCATCGCAACACCTCTTTACCTTGTTTATTCAGTAGTTCAAGGTGCTGCCTTTGCTATGGCAGATATTGTTCACCTTCGTGTCCACTCATTCGGTTCAATTGAATTCTTGACTCGTACACCATTGGCAATTAATGCTGGTATTGGTATGGATATCGTTAACTTTATCTGGGTAACTGTTCTCTTTGCGGTTATCATGTACTTCATTGCCAACTTCATGATCAAGAAATTCAACTACGCAACTCCAGGACGTAACGGAAACTACGAAACAGCTGAAGGAGCATCAGAAGAAGCAACTCCTGGAACTCCAAAAGTTGCAGCAGCTTCTCAAGCCGTAAACATCATTAACCTTCTTGGTGGTCGTGCAAATATCGTAGATGTGGATGCATGTATGACTCGTCTTCGTGTAACTGTTAAAGACGCAGATCGCGTTGGTACTGAGGAACAATGGAAAGCAGAAGGAGCTATGGGTCTTGTCATGAAAGGACAAGGTGTCCAAGCTATCTACGGACCAAAAGCTGACGTATTGAAATCTGATATCCAAGATATCCTTGACTCAGGGGAAGTAATTCCTGAAACTCTTCCAAGTCAAATGACAGAAACTCAACAAAATACTGTCCATTTCAAAGGTGTAACTGAAGAAGTTTACTCAGTAGCTGACGGTCAAGTTGTTGCTTTGGAACAAGTGGAAGATCCAGTTTTTGCTCAAAAAATGATGGGTGATGGATTTGCAGTAGAGCCAGCAAATGGCAACATTGTATCTCCAGTTACTGGTACTGTATCAAGTATCTTCCCAACAAAACACGCTCTTGGTCTTGTCACTGACTCAGGTCTTGAAGTGCTTGTTCATATTGGTTTGGATACAGTAAGTCTTGAAGGAAAACCATTTACTGTTCATGTCTCTGAAGGACAAAAAGTGGTTGCTGGTGATCTTCTTGTCACAGCTGACTTGGATGCTATTCGAGAAGCAGGACGCAAAACATCAACAGTGGTTGTCTTCACAAATGGTGATGTCCTTAAATCAGTTAAACTAGAACAAACAGGTTCTCTTGCAGCTAAAACAGCAGTTGCTAAAGTAGAATTGTAATATACTTGGGGTTGGAAGCTGTTTTCCAACCTCTTGTTTTAGGAGAAAAGCATGAAATTTCTAACACTCAATACCCACAGTTGGATGGAGAAGGAAGCAGAGGAAAAATTCCAAATCTTACTCCAAGACATTCTTGATAAGGATTATGATTTGATTTGTTTCCAAGAAATCAATCAAGAAATGACTTCGCCTGAGGTAGAGGTTAACAATCACTATCAAGCTTTACCATCAGCAGAACCCATTCATCAGGATCACTATGTCCGACTTCTGGTTGAAAAATTGGCTGAGAAAGGGAAAAACTACTACTGGACTTGGGCTTACAATCATATTGGCTATGACCGCTACCATGAAGGCGTAGCTATCTTATCTAAAACACCTATTAAGGCGCGTGAGATTTTAGTATCAGATGTAGATGATCCAACGGACTACCATACTCGCCGAGTTGCATTGGCTGAGACAGAGGTTGAAGGTAAGGAACTTGCTCTTGCAAGCGTTCATCTCTCTTGGTGGGATAAAGGTTTCCAAGAAGAGTGGGCACGATTTGAGGCTGTACTAAAAGAGTTGAAGAAACCTCTAATTTTAGCGGGTGATTTTAATAATCCAGCTGGTCAGGAAGGCTATCAAGCGATTTTAGCTAGCCCATTAGGATTACAAGACGCGTTTGAAGTTGCGAAAGAAAGAAGTGGTAGCTATACCGTTCCACCAGAAATTGATGGTTGGAAAGGCAATACCGAGCCATTACGAATCGACTACGTCTTTACGAGCAAAGAGTTAGAAGTAGAGAGTTTGCAAGTAGTTTTTGATGGACAAAATAGTCCACAAGTCAGTGATCATTATGGTTTGAATGCTGTATTGACCTGGAAATAATGAAAGAGGTTGGAATCAGAGGTTCCAACCTTTTAAGCTACTTGAATCTTTACTACAGGATTGAGACTCAAATGGGGCTACTGCAATAGGACAAAATATGGTATAATTGAAAGGATAGAATCGAGGATAGTATGTCATTTAAGAAATTTCAATTTAAAAATTATATAGTAGAAGCCTTGGAGGAGTTGAAGTTTACGACTCCTACCGAAGTTCAGGAAAAGTTGATTCCTATTGTCTTGGCAGGTCGTGACTTGGTGGGCGAGTCAAAAACAGGTTCAGGAAAGACTCATACTTTCTTATTACCAATTTTCCAGCAATTAGATGAAACTAGCGATAGTGTGCAAGCAGTCATTACTGCACCAAGTCGTGAGTTAGCCACTCAAATCTACCAAGCAGCTCGTCAGATTGCAGCTCACTCAGATGTCGAAGTTCGTGTGGTTAATTATGTAGGTGGTACGGATAAGGCGCGTCAGATTGAAAAACTTGCCAGCAACCAACCACATATCGTTATCGGAACGCCAGGTCGCATCTATGACTTGGTCAAATCTGGTGATTTGGCTATTCACAAGGCCAAGACCTTTGTAATTGATGAAGCGGATATGACCTTGGATATGGGCTTCTTGGAAACCGTTGATAAGATTGCAGGAAGCCTTCCAAAAGACTTGCAATTCATGGTTTTTTCAGCGACTATTCCACAAAAATTGCAACCGTTCTTGAAGAAATACTTGTCAAATCCTGTCATGGAAAAAATCAAGACTAAGACAGTCATCTCAGATACCATTGATAACTGGTTGATTTCGACCAAGGGCCGTGATAAGAATGCTCAGATTTACCAACTGACTCAGTTGATGCAGCCTTATTTAGCTATGATTTTTGTTAACACAAAAACGCGTGCTGATGAATTACATGCCTACTTGACTGCTCAAGGATTGAAGGTAGCAAAGATTCATGGAGATATTGCCCCTCGTGAACGTAAGCGGATCATGAATCAAGTGAAAAAACTGGATTTTGAGTACATTGTCGCAACGGACTTGGCAGCGCGTGGAATTGACATTGAAGGTGTCAGCCATGTTATCAATGATGCCATTCCGCAAGACTTGTCTTTCTTTGTTCACCGTGTTGGACGAACTGGGCGCAACGGACTGCCTGGTACAGCGATTACCCTTTACCAGCCTAGTGATGACTCGGATATCCGTGAGTTGGAGAAATTAGGGATCAAGTTTACTCCTAAGATGGTCAAAGACGGAGAGTTTCAAGATACCTATGACCGTGATCGTCGTGCTAATCGTGAAAAGAAGCAGGATAAGCTTGATATTGAAATGATTGGCTTGGTTAAAAAGAAAAAGAAAAAAGTCAAACCTGGCTATAAGAAGAAGATTCAATGGGCGGTGGATGAAAAACGCCGCAAAACCAAGCGTGCTGAAAATCGCGCACGTGGGCGTGCTGAGCGAAAAGCCAAACGCCAAACATTTTAAGTATAAAATTGGAGCTACATAGCTCCTTTTTCTAACTTAGTTTTATGAATTTTCAAAAATACTGCAAAAAAAAGTAAAAAGTGGTATAATGATAAGGTTATATAGTCCCGATAAGGTGGTAGGTATTCATTACTAGTAGTTTTCCTATCAGTACTTTGTAACTCTATAACAATATTTTTTAAGGGGGGACATTTTTATGTCAGAACGTAAATTATTCACGTCTGAATCTGTATCTGAGGGGCATCCGGATAAGATTGCAGACCAAATTTCAGATGCGATTTTGGATGCTATTTTAGCAAAGGATCCAGATGCGCACGTTGCTGCCGAGACAGCTGTATACACAGGTTCGGTCCATGTTTTTGGTGAAATTTCTACAAATGCTTATGTGGATATCAACCGTGTGGTTCGTGATACCATTGCAGAGATTGGTTATACCAATACAGAGTATGGTTTTTCTGCGGAGACGGTGGGAGTTCATCCGTCGCTTGTTGAGCAGTCACCAGATATCGCCCAAGGAGTTAACGAAGCCTTGGAAGTCCGTGGAAATGCAGATCAAGATCCGCTTGACTTGATTGGTGCTGGTGACCAAGGTCTTATGTTTGGATTTGCGGTGGATGAGACAGAAGAACTCATGCCATTGCCAATCTCACTCAGTCATAAGTTGGTTCGTCGTTTGGCAGAACTTCGTAAGTCTGGTGAAATCAGCTATCTCCGTCCAGATGCTAAATCACAAGTTACGGTTGAGTATGATGAAAATGACCGTCCGGTACGTGTGGACACAGTCGTTATTTCAACTCAGCACGATCCAGAAGTTAGCAATGAACAAATTCACAATGATGTGATTAACAAGGTTATCAAAGAGGTGATCCCAGCTTCTTACTTGGATGAGCAAACCAAATTCTTCATCAATCCAACTGGTCGTTTTGTAATCGGTGGACCTCAAGGGGACTCAGGTTTGACTGGTCGTAAGATTATCGTGGATACCTATGGTGGCTACTCTCGCCATGGTGGTGGTGCCTTCTCTGGTAAGGATGCGACGAAAGTGGACCGTTCAGCCTCTTATGCAGCTCGCTACATTGCCAAGAATATCGTTGCAGCAGGCCTTGCTAAGAAGGCAGAAGTGCAATTGGCCTATGCTATCGGGGTGGCGCAACCTGTTTCTGTTCGTATCGATACTTTTGGTACAGGAACAGTATCTGAAAGCAAGCTTGAAAAAGCAGCGCGTCAAATCTTTGACCTTCGCCCTGCAGGAATTATTCAAATGCTGGATCTCAAACGCCCAATTTACCGTCAAACAGCGGCTTATGGACACATGGGACGTACAGATATTGACCTTCCATGGGAACGTTTGGACAAGGTAGATGCTTTGAAAGAAGCTGTGAAATAGAATTAAAAGATTGGTAGCTGTGCACTGCCAATCTTTTTTGCAAAAGAAAACCAGCTTTCGGCTGGTCTTCTTATTTTATAGGTATTGAAATCTCAATCAATTTATCTGAATAAAGCGTCTTGATATTGGCTTCATCAATGCTTCCTTTATCGATTTTACGTTTCAAGAAGAAGTCTTGAATGGTTTCGATTTCAGGTTCACGAATAGCACGGTGTTTGTTGGAAATGAGGATTTCATAGTGAAGCGGGGCTTGTGTGAAAACTACATCTGTGTTTCCAGCAGAATAGACCTCGACAAGAGTTGCGTCTGTGCTTTCTAATTGGCTTTTAACAAGTTGCGAGTGTGAGTTTGTCGTATTGATAAGCTTCATAACAGTTCCTCCGATTTTCTAACTCTATTATAGCACTTTTTGGATAAAATCGTGTATTTTAGCCAATTCCATGCTGGATTTTCCAAGCTTCAATTCCCCATTTATGGCTACCACGTTTGAGTTTTTCAATTGCTTCATCAATAGGAAACCAAGCAATATGATTAAAATCTTCCAATGGTTTTTGTACTTCTTGGAAAGAAATAGCTTCATAGAGATAAGCTGGATTGTAGTAGTAGGTATCACGGTGGCGAGAGTAGAAATACTCATCAGCTTGTCCATAATAGGTTCCAATCTCAGCTGTAAAGCCAAGTTCTTCGATTAGTTCTCTCTTCAGTGCTTCTTGATGATCTTCGCCTGCTTCAATCTCTCCACCTGGCAAGAACCAAGCCCCATTGGGAGCTTGAACTAGGACAATTTGTTTTTTCTCCGCATCCGGAATAACTGCGTACACACCATAGCGGGGCTGGTAGGTCACATTCTCTTTTTTATCACCATAAGTTGGGTTTGCCATTGCTTTTTCCTCATTCTCTAGTGTCTTTATTATTATCATAATGGACGAGGGGCAAGCTGTCAAGGTTTTACATTTATTTTAGTAAAAAAGGTGCAGAAAATGATAGACTTTCTGCACTTGTTAGATAGATTTATTCTTCTATTTCAGAAGCAATCTCTTCTGTTTTTTCAGTTTTTTTGGCAGATTTGATTTGAATCTTGCCATTGCTTGTCATGACTGCCTTGAGGTCTTTTTCACTTGGATTTTCAAGGTAATAGTCAGTGATGGCATCCTCGATATGGTCTTGAATGGTACGGCGGAGAGGGCGCGCTCCCATTTTTGGATCATATCCTAGGTCAACTAATTTTTCTTTGACCTTGTCCGTCACATCGAGATGGATGTTGTTGCTAGAGAGGCGTTTGTTGACATCTGCTAGCATGAGTTCGACGATTTGGAGAAGGTTGTCCTTGCTGAGAGGTTTAAATTCGATTATGCCGTCAAAACGGTTCATAAACTCTGGGCTAAAGAAGTTGCCGAGTTCACCGAGAACAGAGTTGGTTCGACCTTCACGAGCAGCTCCAAAACCAACGCTGGCTTCGGCCTTACCAGTACCCGCATTTGAGGTCATGATAATGATAGCATCCTTAAAGCTAACTGTCCGCCCTTGCCCATCTGTCAAACGACCATCGTCCAAGACTTGAAGGAACATGTGCATCACATCTGGATGGGCTTTCTCGACCTCATCGAGAAGGATGAGAGAATATGGGTTGCGACGAACCTTTTCAGTCAGCTGCCCAGCTTCATCATAACCAACATAACCTGGAGGGGCTCCGACCAATTTAGCTACACTGTGTTTTTCCATGTATTCACTCATATCAAAGCGAATCATGCTGTCAGCAGAACCAAAGAGCTCAATGGCTAGTTGTTTGGAAAGTTCTGTTTTACCAACACCAGTTGGTCCGACAAAGAGGAAGCTTCCGATTGGCCGGTTAGGAGTTCCAAGTCCAACACGATTACGACGGATTGCCTTGGCAATCTTATCGACAGCTTCATCTTGACCAATGACATGAGTTTTGAGGTCGTCTGCTAGATGGATAAGCTGAGATTGTTCTTTTTCTTTGAGTTCTCCAACAGGGATATTGGTTTTCTGCTCAATGATATGTTCAATAGTTTTCTCGCTGATGATTGGAGTATCCTGATCGGTCACCTTGTTCTTTTGCATTTCCTTGTACTTGGCAATCTGATCGCGGAAATAAGCAGCCTTTTCAAAGTCTTCCTCTCGTGTAGCTTGCGCCTTGAGATTTTCAGCTTCAATTAAACGCTGATCAATCACTTTAGGATCAACAAAGTTCAGTGTCAGATTCATCTTAGAACCAGCTTCATCCAACAGGTCAATAGCCTTGTCTGGCAAGAAGCGGTCTTGGATATAGCGATTGGATAGATTTGCAGCAGCTTCTATAGCCGCATCAGTATACTTGACGTGATGGTAGTCTTCGTATTTTTTTTGAACCCCTTTGAGGATGATAATGGTTTCTTCAACAGTTGGTTCATCTACCTTGACGGGCTGCATACGACGCTCTAGGGCAGCATCTTTTTCAATGATGCGGTATTCATTGAGAGTAGTGGCTCCGACCATTTGCAATTCACCACGGGCAAGGGCTGGTTTGAGGATATTTCCTGCATCCATATTGCCATCGCCAGCAGATCCTGCACCAACAATTTCATGGATTTCATCGATAAAGAGGATGATGTCCTCACGTTTGCGGATTTCTTCCATGAGTTTTTGCATACGTTCTTCAAATTGGCCTCGAATCCCTGTTCCTTGGACTAGACTGACCACATCCAGACGGATGACCTGCTTGCCTTGAAGTTTATGGGGAACATCGCCATCGACAATCTTCTGAGCTAGACCTTCCACAACGGCTGTTTTACCAACACCCGGTTCTCCGATGAGGACAGGATTGTTCTTGGTTCGACGGTTGAGGATTTCGATAACGCGGATAATCTCCTCATCTCGACCGATAACAGGGTCAATATCTCCCCGACGAGCAATCTCAGTAATATTAATACCATATTCCTCTAGGAGTCCTTTTTCTTGACTAGGAGGTGTTTGAAGTGGGCCTCGGTTTTGAGGTCCATAACCACCGTTTCCTCCATATCCTCCACCAGATTGAGTTGGAGGGACGTTATTAGAAGAAGGTTTGAAATTGTTCAAATCATTGAAAAAGTCGCCGAAAGGATCAAAGTCATGATTGTTTAAGTCAGTCATTCCTTTAAAGAGGGTATTATTTGGATCTGTTTTGATAATTTTATAGCAATTTTGACAAAGATCAATTTGCTTTTGCTGTCCATTGATATTGGTATACAGATGAATTGTTGAGTCGTTTATTTTACAGTTTTGACAGAGCATACATCTACCTCATTTCATTCTTATTCTTTGTCTAATAAAAAGGTCAAGAATAGTCAAAGTTCTATACTCTCATTATAGCATGATTAAGGTGTAAAGCAAGTAAAAAGATTGGGAAGTGGTCGTTTTTAAGAGAGGGATTCATGGAGAATTAAGCGACTTGAAGGTAAGAAAAAATCCCATTTGCGGTGACAAAAAGGATTCTCATTTATCGGGCCTTACTGCCCGTTGTTTTTATATTAGTAAAGGAGTTCGTAGATCTCCATTGCAATTAAATCAATGCTATCAAAGGTATAAGTTTCACGAGCTTCTACATCGCGAAGGGTGAAGAGTGATCCATTTTCTTCGTCGTGGCTGTATGCAACTTCTGCGACAACAACACCTTCACGTTCAAAATTACGTTTTAGATTTCCACCATCTTTTGTCATTGCTTCTAGGCGGTTAATGATTCTAACCAAATGTGATTCCATTTTGATTCTCCTCCATTTCTTATCGTTTCTATTTTACCATAAACAAGAGGTAGTTGACTAGAAAAAAACTGTGATTTCTCTCTATTTCTCCATTCTATCAAGTTAATTGTTAAAATTAGGGAAAAAGGATTGCATTTTAATTCAATTCATGTTATAATCATACAATCTAATACATAGAAAGTTGATTGAATATGAATTTTTCTTTTTTACCAAAGTATTTACCATATTTTAACTATGGTGCTCTGATTACCGTATTGATTTCCATCCTTGTTGTCTGCTTAGGGACCATTATAGGTGTGTTACTGGCCTTTGCTCAACGTTCACGCTTTAAACCGCTCGTTTGGTTTGCCAATGTGTATGTTTGGATTTTCCGTGGGACGCCAATGATGGTTCAGATTATGATTGCCTTTGCTCTTATGCATATCAATGCTCCGACTATCCAAGTGGGAATTTTAGGAGTTGATCTTTCTCGTTTGATTCCTGGTATTCTGATTATTTCTATGAACAGTGGAGCTTACGTTTCAGAAACTGTTCGTGCGGGGATCAATGCGGTTCCTAAAGGGCAGTTAGAGGCCGCATATTCTCTCGGTATTCGTCCGAAAAATGCCATGCGTTATGTCATTTTGCCACAAGCTATCAAAAATATTCTTCCAGCTCTGGGAAATGAATTTATCACCATTATCAAGGATAGTTCCCTCTTGTCTGCGATTGGGGTGATGGAGTTGTGGAATGGTGCAACGACAGTAGCAACAACAACTTATTTACCATTGACTCCACTTTTATTTGCAGCCTTTTACTATTTGATTATGACCTCTGTTTTGACAGTGGCGTTGAAAGCATTTGAAAAACATATTGGACAAGGAGATAAGAAATAATGACAGAAACCTTGATTAAAATTGAAGAACTACATAAATCTTTTGGGAAAAATGAAGTTTTAAAAGGCATCAATCTTGAGATTAAACGTGGAGAAGTTGTGGTCATTATCGGTCCGTCAGGCAGCGGGAAATCAACTCTCCTTCGTTCGATGAATCTCCTTGAAGAAGCAAGTAAAGGTAAGGTTATCTTTGAAGGAGTTGATATTACAGATAAGAAAAATGACCTTTTTGCCATGCGTGAAAAGATGGGCATGGTATTCCAACAATTCAACCTCTTTCCCAATATGACAGTGATGGAAAATATCACTTTATCACCAATTAAAACCAAAGGTGAAAGCAAGGAAGTTGCGGAGAAAAGAGCACAGGAACTGTTAGAAAAAGTTGGCTTGCCAGACAAGGCAACGGCCTACCCACAGAGTTTGTCAGGTGGTCAGCAACAACGGATTGCCATTGCACGTGGACTGGCTATGGAACCAGATGTTTTGCTTTTTGATGAGCCGACTTCAGCCCTAGACCCTGAGATGGTTGGAGAAGTTCTAGCGGTGATGCAAGACCTTGCTAAATCAGGGATGACCATGGTGATTGTTACGCATGAAATGGGCTTTGCGCGTGAGGTAGCAGACCGTGTTATCTTTATGGCGGATGGAGTTGTTGTCGAAGATGGAACACCAGAAGAGATTTTCGATCAAGCAAAAGAACAACGGACCAAGGAATTTTTGAGTAAGGTTTTGTAATACCTCATTTTTAGAAGAAATGGAGTAGGCATCATGGCTTCCAGTAAAGAATATTTAAATTTTATTCTCGAACAGCTATCAGAGCTAGAGGAGATGAGTTATCGTCCAATGATGGGAGAGTATATCCTTTATTATCGTGGGAAGATTATTGGAGGAATCTACGATAATCGTCTGTTACTGAAGCCTGTGAAGCTGGTCTTGGATCAACTGGGACAGACTAGGCTTGAACGTCCTTATGAAGGAGCTAAGGAGATGATTTTGATAGAAGACATTGAAGATAAATCATTTCTAATCAGATTAATCAAGGAGATGTATGAAGTCTTACCGGCTCCAAAAGTCAAAAAGAAAGCATGACAGATTTACCTAGTATAAATAGGCATAAAAGCTCGACAAGGGCTTTTTCTTATAGTTTCAGACTATAAGGTCCATTAGGCAAGAAGTGTTAGGATGGCGAGTTATTTTTTGATATAATAGAGGATATTTGATAGAAAAGAGAAGAGATATGGCACAGATTATCGATGGGAAGGCTCTTGCGGCTAAGTTACAAGGACAGTTGGCTGAGAAGACGGCTAAACTAAAAGAAGAAACAGGTCTAGTTCCAGGATTGGTAGTGATTTTGGTGGGGGACAATCCTGCCAGCCAAGTCTACGTTCGCAACAAGGAACGGTCAGCTCTCGCTGCTGGCTTCCGTAGTGAAGTCGTGCGAGTTCCAGAGACCATTACCCAAGCGGAATTGTTAGACTTGATTGCCAAATACAATCAAGATCCAGCTTGGCATGGGATTTTGGTTCAATTACCTTTGCCAAAACATATTGACGAAGAGGCAGTTTTATTAGCTATTGACCCCGAAAAAGACGTGGATGGTTTCCATCCCCTAAACATGGGTCGCCTCTGGTCTGGTCATCCAGTTATGATTCCTTCAACACCTGCAGGAATTATGGAGATGTTTCATGAATATGGGATTGATCTAGAAGGTAAACATGCGGTTGTCATCGGTCGTTCAAATATTGTTGGAAAACCGATGGCTCAGCTTCTTTTAGCCAAGAATGCGACTGTGACTTTGACTCACTCACGCACCCATCATCTTGCCAAGGTTGCTGCTAAGGCGGATATTCTTGTGGTTGCAATCGGTCGCGCTAAGTTTGTGACTGCTGACTTTGTCAAACCAGGAGCGGTTGTCATTGACGTTGGGATGAACCGAGATGAAAATGGCAAGCTTTGTGGAGATGTTGATTATGATGCTGTTGCACCACTTGCTAGTCACATCACTCCTGTACCTGGTGGAGTTGGTCCTATGACTATTACTATGCTAATGGAGCAAACCTATCAGGCAGCGCTTCGAACACTAAACAAGGACTAGGAAAATGAAATTCGTATTTGACCTGGATGGAACGCTATCTTTTGACTACATGACCATAGATGAGGAGATTCAGCAGGTTCTTTTAAAGGCTGAAGATTATGGGCATGAGGTTGTGTTTGCCTCAGCTCGCTCTTATCGGGATTGTTTGGGTTTATTAGGCCCTGAACTCAGTCAGCGCTTGGTCATAGGGTTGAATGGCGGTGTAGCCTATCATTTGGGGAAGGGTATCTTTGAAAGGAATCTCGATGCTAGAGTTTATCAGGCGCTAGTGGATTATTGCCAGACCTACAATCTCCCTTTTTTTGCAGATGATTGCTTTGACTATAGTGGTCAGATTGTAGAGAAGATTCCATTTTTCTCCAGTGTAGATCCCCTAAAGGTGGCTCGTCATCAGAAACTCGAGGACTTGGGTACTCCGATTAAGGTAGTCGTTTATATGGGCGACCACGAGGAGTTGCTTGATGATTTGCTTGGTCAGTTAGAAAGACTGGGGCAGGCTCATCTCTCCTATCATGCGCATGAAAAGTGCCTTTATGTCAACCCCTTGGATACTCATAAGGCGACAACTGTTGAAAAGTTATGTGGGGAGAACTTCATCGCCTTTGGAAATGACCAAAACGATATTGAATTGTTTAAAACGTCTCTTTATTCAGTCCAGATAGGAGACTTTGCTGGCCTTACTCCATATGCAGATGACACGTTAGAGCTAAAAGGAGAACCTTCTCCAGCAGTGGCAGCTAAAATCTTACAGACCTTTGCGGAATTTAAGGGAAAATAGTGTAGAAGGAGGTCTGAACCTCCTTTTATAGTATAATGAATAGAGAGGAAAAAAGGATGAAAGTGATTGATCAAGCCTTACTAGAAAAAGTCATTATTGAACGTTCTCGTACCAGTCATAAAGGAGACTATGGCCGTCTGCTTTTGCTGGGAGGGACCTATCCTTATGGTGGAGCCATCATCATGGCTGCCTTGGCAACTGTAAAAAGTGGTGCAGGATTGGTGACCGTTGGAACAGATAGGGAAAATATCCTTGCTCTACACAGTCATTTACCTGAGGCTATGGCCTTCTCTCTTCAAGACCAGGAATTGTTAAAAGAGCAGTTGGAAAAGGCAGAAGTTGTCTTGTTAGGTCCGGGTTTGCGAGAGGATGCATTTGGAGAAGAACTCGTAAAAAGGGTCTTTGACAGCCTTAGAAAAGACCAGATTTTGATTGCAGATGGCGGCGCTTTGGGCATCTTAGCAAACGGCCAGTTACCATTTCCTTCTAGTCAGCTCATCCTAACTCCCCACCAAAAGGAATGGGAAAGACTGTCTGGTATAGTTCTTGACCATCAAAATACAGAGACGACTACTAGGGCTCTTTCTGATTTTCCTCAAGGAACGATTTTAGTTGAGAAAGGTCCGGCAACTCGTATCTGGCAAGTCGGTCAGCCTGAATATTATCAGTTACAGGTTGGAGGCCCCTATCAAGCAACTGGTGGAATGGGAGATACTCTGGCTGGGATGATTGCAGGTTTTGCAGGTCAGTTTCATCAAGTCAGTCTCTATGAGAGCGTGGTGTAGCGACCTATCTTCATTCAGCTATTGCGCAAGAACTAGCTCAAGAAAACTATTTTGTCCTGCCAACAGAAATTAGTAAAGCTCTTCCGAAAACAATGAAAAAAATATCTCAAAAAGGCAGCTAATATCTTGGTTGTCTTTTTATGTTGATGTAGCTTTGTTGATAAAGTTTTCAAATACCTCAGAACCAGCGACCAACTGCTGAACTTGTGTGAAATTCTCTCTTTTAAGGTCTTGATTTTTAGTCAAACTCGCAAGGAAAGCGAGATTGTTATCAAAGTTGAGGGGTGTCAAATCATGCTTTTTTTGATATAATTTTTAATGATGAATGCAAGAAATGATCGGTATGTGGTCGTTGATTTAGAGGCGACCAGCACCGGAAGCAAGGCAAAAATTATTCAAGTAGGCATTGTGGTGATTGAGAATGGTGAAATCATCGATCAGTATGCGACTGATGTCAATCCTCATGAACCCTTGGATTCTCATATCAAAGAATTAACAGGTCTGACCGATCAACGTTTGGCTGTGGCACCAGAATTTTCTCAGGTGGCTGGAAAAATTTTTGAATTGGTTAAGGACGGTATTTTTGTTGCGCACAATGTACAGTTTGATGCCAACCTTCTTGCAGAATTTCTCTTTTTTGAAGGATATGAATTGCGCACACCGCGGGTGGATACAGTTGAGCTTGCCCAGGTTCTGTATCCTCAGTTTGAAAAGTATAACTTAGGTATCCTTTGTCAAGAGTTGGGAATTGAGCTGGAACATGCCCACACTGCCCTGTCAGATGCTCAGGCAACAGCTGAACTCTTGCTTTACATGCGTCAAAAACTTTTTGAGCTACCTAAAGGGCTCTTAGAAAGCTTGTTAGACCTTGCAGACAACCTTCTCTATGAAAGTTATCTGTTGATTGAGGAGGTTTACCAGCAACAATCTCTCTTATCTTCGCCAGACTTGATGGAGCTTCATGGGCTTTTCCTCAGAAAGGAAAGCAAAGCCTTAGTCCCACGAAAGTTATCCAAAGACTTTGCTAAAAACATTTCTTTATTGGGGCTGGAGGAGCGACCGCAACAGATGGAATTTGCGGAGAAGATTGAGCAATTATTGGAAGAACACCAGACTTCCTTTATCCAAGCCCAAACGGGACTGGGCAAGACTTATGGTTATCTCCTCCCAGCTTTGAACTTGGAGAGTCAAGTAGGTATCCTAGTGAGTGTTCCGACCAAAATTCTTCAAAATCAAATCATGCAAGAAGAAGGTCAGCGCTTAAAAGAGGTTTTCCATCTGGAGATTCATAGTCTCAAGGGTCCTCAAAACTATTTAAAACTGGATGCCTTTCACAGAGTTCTCCATCGATCAGAGTCCAATCGCCTTTTCACACGCTTTAAAATGCAGTTGCTTATCTGGCTAACAGAGTCAGAGACAGGTGACTTGGACGAAATCGGGCAGCTTTATCGCTACCAGCACTTTCTGCCAGAACTAGTCCACGATGGCAAGCTTTCAAAGAAAAGTTTATTTGCCACAGAGGATTTTTGGAAACGAGGGCAGGAAAAGGCCAAGACCAGTCGCGTTCTCTTGACTAATCATGCCTATCTGGTCACTCGTTTGGAAGACAATCCAGAGTTTGTCGATAACCGTTTGCTGATCTTGGATGAAGCTCAAAAAATGCTGCTAGCTCTCGAAAATCTAGCCCAGCAGGCTTATCGCCTTGAGGAACTTGTAACTCAAATTGAAAAGTCCTTGGAGACAGAGGAAGATTTGGTTCAGAAACGCTTGCTGGAGAGTATAGGTTTTGAATGTCGTTACTTGATGGAGCACTATCAGTCAGGTCTGAAGAATGGAAAGTGGTTGGATTCTCTTGAAGAGTTGCGCCAACATTTTTCGGAGTTAACTCTCCCAGAGTATCGAGAAATTGCAAACTTTTTCACCTCGGATCGTGAATTTTGGCTTGCTACAGCAGAGAAATCGAGCAAGGATGTCTTGATTTGTTCAAGTAAAAAAGGCCGCTTTATACTAGCAGACTTATTGCCAGAAGATTGTAGACTCCTAGGAGTATCGGCCACTCTTGAAATCAGTAATCGGGTTTCCTTAGCAGATTTGTTGGGATTTCCAGATGCTCCGCTTGTTAAGCTTGATGTAGCAAAGCAGGAGCAACAAGAAGTCTTTCTAGTCGATGATTTTCCTCTTGTGACAGAAGTTTCACCTGTTGACTATGCTAGTGAAGTGGCTTCTGTCACTCGAAGCTTACAGGCCTTTCAAGAACCCATACTGGTCTTGTTTACCTCAAAAGAGATGTTGCTGGCTGTTTCAGACCTGCTCGACCAACCGCATCTAGCTCAGTATAAAAATGGGGAACCAAGCCAACTGAAAAAACGTTTTGAAAAAGGTGAACGCCAGATCTTACTCGGAACAGGTAGTTTCTGGGAAGGAGTTGATTTTTCAACCCATCCTTGCGTGATCCAAGTGATTCCGAGATTGCCTTTCCAAAACCCCCAAGAACCGTTAACCAAAAAATTAAACCAAGAACTGCGTCAAGAAGGGAAAAATCCTTTCTATGATTATCAGTTGCCGATGGCGATTATTCGGCTAAAACAAGCTCTGGGCCGTACTGTTAGAAGATCTGACCAAGGTTCGGTTGCTGTTATCTTAGACAGTCGTGTCGTTAGCAAGCGTTACGGCAAACAAATCGCCCAGGCCTTGTCAAAAGAAAGGGCTGTTCAGGTTCTTTCTAGAGAACAGCTAGAGCCTGCTGTAGCTGATTTTCTCCAATCTCGTCGCAATAGAATGAAAGAAAAATCCAAGAAAGAGAAAAGGTAAAAAATATGAAACGTTCCTTCGACTCTCGAGTCGATTATAGCCTCCTCCTACCAGTGTTTTGTTTACTGGTGATTGGAGTAGTGGCCATTTATATAGCAGTTAGTCATGACTATCCAAATAATGTATTACCAATTCTAGGTCAGCAAATCGCTTGGATTTCCTTGGGCCTTGTCATTGGTTTTGTGGTCATGTTCTTTAATACCGAGTTTTTATGGAAGGTGACTCCCTATCTTTATGGTCTAGGGCTAGCTTTGATGATCCTACCTCTTGTTTTCTACAATCCAAATCTTGTAGCGTCAACAGGTGCCAAGAACTGGGTATCGATTGGTGGAACGACACTTTTCCAGCCATCGGAGTTCATGAAGATTTCCTATATCTTGATGTTGGCTCGAGCCATTGTAAGATTCACTCAAAGACACAAGGAATGGCGACGGACTATTCCCTTGGATTTCCTATTGATTGGTTGGATGATCGCCTTTACCATACCAGTCTTGCTCCTCTTAGCCCTACAAAGTGATCTGGGGACTGCCTTGGTCTTTGTAGCTATTTTTTCCGGTATGGTTCTCCTTTCAGGTGTTTCGTGGAAGATTATCATTCCGGTATTTGCGACAGGAGTGACTGCAGTTGCAGGCTTCATGGCCATCTTTATAAGCAAGGATGGACGTGCCTTCTTGCATCAGATTGGGATGCCGACCTACCAGATCAACCGCATCTTGGCTTGGCTCAATCCCTTTGACTTTGCGCAAACAACGACTTACCAACAGGCGCAGGGACAAATTGCGATTGGAAGTGGTGGCTTGTTTGGACAAGGTTTTAATGTGTCCAATCTCCTCATTCCAGTACGTGAAAGTGATATGATTTTCACCGTAATTGCTGAAGACTTTGGCTTTATTGGTTCAGTCTTTGTAGTTGCTTTATACTTGCTTCTCATCTACCGTATGTTGAAGATTACGCTCAGGTCAAATAACCAGT
Source organism: Streptococcus sp. HJ1 (assembly GCF_052399005.1). GTDB lineage: Bacteria > Bacillota > Bacilli > Lactobacillales > Streptococcaceae > Streptococcus. Next base: position 748,842 of record NZ_CP199005.1, read on the forward strand.
TCTACACCTACATTTCGACTGGTTTTATCATGATGTTGCTCTTCCATATCTTTGAAAATATCGGTGCCGTGACAGGCTTACTTCCTTTGACAGGTATTCCTCTGCCATTTATTTCTCAAGGGGGCTCCGCAATTATTAGTAACCTCATCGGTGTTGGTCTCCTCTTGTCTATGAGTTACCAGACCAATCTAGCAGAAGAGAAAAGTGGAAAAGTTCCATTCAAACGAAAGAAAGTCGTCCTAAAACAAATCAAATAAGGAGGCCACTATGGCAAAAGTTGCAGTTATCTTAGCAAATGGCTTTGAAGAAATCGAAGCCTTGACAGTAATCGATGTCTTGCGTCGAGCAAACATTTCCTGTGATATGGTAGGATTTGAGGAGCAGGTGACGGGATCACATGACATTCGGGTAACAGCCGACCGTATCTTTGATGGTGATTTGTCTGACTATGACTTGGTCGTTCTTCCAGGTGGCATGCCAGGATCAGCTCACCTACGGGATAATCCAGCCCTCATTTCTGAGATTAAAGCCTTTGATCAAGCTGGAAAGAAAATTGCAGCTATCTGTGCAGCTCCAATCGCTCTCCATCAAGCAGGTGTCCTGAAAGACAAGCACTTTACTTGTTATGACGGAGTTCAGGAGCAAATTACTGACGGAATTTATCAAAAACAAACAGTGGTTGTAGATGGTAATCTAACAACTAGCCGAGGACCGTCAACCGCACTTGCCTTTGCCTATGAATTGGTAGAGCAATTGGGAGGAGATGCTGAAAGTTTACGAGACGGCATGCTCTATCGAGATGTCTTTGGAAATCAACAGTAAAACGAGAGTTCGGCTCTCGTTTTTTACTTGGAAAAATCTAGGAAATCATCGCTTTTTTCATAAAAAAATGGTATAATGAAGGGTATGAAATATCACGACTATATATGGGATTTAGGTGGTACCCTATTGGATAATTATGAGACTTCTACAGCAGCCTTTGTAGAAACCTTAGCCCAATACGGAATAGAGCAAGAACACGACCGCGTCTACGAAGCCTTGAAGGTTTCAACAGCTTTTGCCATCGAGAAGTTTGCACCAGATATCGAGGTTTTTTTAGAGAACTACAAAGAAAATGAGGCGCGTGAGCTAGAACATCCAGTTTTGTTTGAGGGAATTCCAGAATTACTCAAAGACATTTCGGACAAGAGTGGTCGCCATTTCTTGGTTTCTCATCGAAATGACCAAGTGCTAGAACTTCTTGCTAAGACCCAGATAGCGAACTACTTCACCGAGGTGGTGACTGCCAGTTCTGGCTTTAAACGAAAACCAGATCCTGAGTCCATGATTTATTTACGTGATAAATATCATATTACATCTGGTTTGGTCATTGGTGACAGAAATATTGATGTAGAAGCAGGTAAAGCTGCTGGCTTAGATGCCTATCTTTTTAATAACGTTGCGACATTGAGACAAGCAATAGACATGTAAGAAAAGGGAAAAAATGACAGAAGAAATCAAAAATCAACAGGCACAAGATTATGATGCCAGTCAAATTCAAGTTTTGGAGGGACTTGAAGCTGTTCGTATGCGTCCAGGTATGTATATTGGATCGACTTCAAAAGAAGGTCTTCACCATCTAGTATGGGAAATCGTTGATAACTCAATTGACGAAGCCCTAGCTGGATTTGCCAGTCACATCCAAGTCTTTATAGAACCAGATAACTCCATCACCGTTGTGGATGATGGGCGTGGAATTCCTGTTGATATTCAGGAAAAGACAGGACGTCCCGCTGTTGAGACCGTCTTTACAGTCCTTCATGCTGGAGGAAAATTTGGCGGTGGCGGATACAAGGTTTCAGGTGGATTGCACGGTGTAGGTTCATCAGTAGTAAACGCTCTTTCAACTCAACTAGATGTTCATGTCCATAAAAACGGTAAGATTCATTACCAAGAATACCGTCGTGGTCATGTTGTTGCTGATCTTGAGGTGGTTGGAGATACGGATAAAACGGGAACAACAGTTCACTTCACACCAGATCCAGAGATTTTTACAGAAACAACGACTTTTGATTTTGAAAAATTAAACAAACGTATTCAAGAACTAGCCTTTTTGAACCGAGGTCTTCAAATCTCCATCACAGATAAGCGTGAAGGTCTCGAACAGACTAAACATTACCACTATGAGGGTGGGATTGCTAGCTATGTTGAATATATCAACGAGAACAAGGATGTTATCTTTGATACACCAATCTACACAGACGGTGAGATGGATGATATCACAGTTGAAGTAGCCATGCAGTACACAACCGGTTACCACGAAAACGTCATGAGTTTCGCCAATAACATTCACACCCATGAAGGTGGTACGCATGAGCAAGGTTTCCGTACAGCGCTGACACGTGTTATCAATGACTATGCCCGCAAGAATAAACTACTAAAAGACAATGAAGACAACCTAACAGGGGAAGATGTCCGTGAAGGCTTGACTGCAGTTATCTCAGTGAAGCATCCAAACCCGCAGTTTGAAGGACAAACCAAGACCAAACTGGGGAATAGTGAAGTAGTCAAGATTACCAATCGCCTCTTCAGCGATGCCTTCTCTGATTTTCTCATGGAAAATCCACAGATTGCCAAGCGCATCGTGGAAAAAGGGATCTTGGCTGCCAAGGCTCGTGTAGCTGCCAAGCGTGCGCGTGAAGTCACACGTAAGAAATCTGGCTTGGAAATTTCCAATTTGCCAGGAAAACTAGCAGACTGTTCTTCTAACAACCCTGCTGAAACCGAACTCTTCATCGTCGAAGGAGACTCAGCTGGTGGATCAGCCAAATCTGGTCGTAATCGTGAATTCCAAGCTATCCTTCCAATTCGTGGTAAGATCTTGAACGTTGAAAAAGCTAGCATGGATAAAATCCTTGCTAACGAAGAAATTCGAAGCCTTTTCACAGCCATGGGAACAGGATTTGGTGCAGAATTTGATGTCACTAAGGCTCGTTACCAAAAACTCGTTTTGATGACCGATGCCGATGTTGATGGAGCCCACATTCGAACTCTCTTGCTAACCTTGATTTATCGCTATATGAAACCAATCTTAGAGGCTGGTTATGTCTACATTGCCCAACCACCGATTTATGGGGTTAAAGTTGGAAGTGAGATCAAAGAATACATTCAACCTGGTGCAGATCAAGAAATTAAACTCCAAGAAGCCTTAGCACGTCACAGTGAAGGGCGTTCAAAACCAACCATCCAACGTTATAAAGGTTTGGGAGAAATGGATGACCACCAATTGTGGGAAACAACCATGGATCCTGAACATCGCTTGATGGCGCGTGTTTCGGTAGATGATGCTGCCGAAGCAGATAAAATCTTTGATATGTTGATGGGAGATCGAGTAGAACCTCGTCGCGAATTTATCGAAGAAAACGCTGTTTACAGTACACTTGACGTTTAAAAAATGTGGGAAATAGTTCCCTTGGTTTAAAAAATATGATATAATCATTACGATTGTTTCTAGTATAAAAGGAGTTTGATATGTCTAATGGACAACTAATTTATCTAATGGTTGCAATTGCAGTCATTCTGATCTTAGCTTATGTAACAGCTATCTTTTTACGTAAGCGTAATGTAAGCAGATTAACGGCCCTTGAAGAAAGAAAAGAAGAACTCTACAACCTTCCTGTAAATGATGAGGTTGAAGCCGTTAAAAACATGCACTTGATTGGTCAAAGTCAGGTGACCTTCCGTGAATGGAACCAAAAATGGGTTGATTTATCTCTGAACTCATTTGCTGATATTGAAAATCACCTCTTTGAAGCTGAAAGCTACAATAATTCTTTCCGTTTCTTTAAAGCAGCTCACAAGATTGATCAAATTGAAAGCCAGATTGGTTTAATTGAAGAGGATATTGCAGCTATTCGCAATGCCCTTTCTGAACTTGAAAAGCAAGAATCTAAGAATAGTGGCCGTGTCCTTCATGCCTTGGACTTGTTTGAATCCCTTCAACATACCATTGCAGAAGATTCAGAGAAATATGGTAAGGCCCTTCCTGAGATTGAGAAACAATTGGAAAACATCCAATCTGAATTCTCTCAATTTGTTACCCTAAATTCATCAGGTGACCCAGTTGAAGCGGCAGCAATTCTTGATTCAACTGAAAATCATATTCTTGCTTTGACACACATCGTTGAGCGAATTCCAGCTCTTGTTGAAACCTTGACAAAAGAACTGCCAGAACAATTGGCAGATTTGGAAGAAGGCTATCGCAAGCTGTTGGATGCCAACTACCACTTTACAGAAACAGATATCGAGTCTCGTTTCCAACTTTTGCATGAATCTCTGAAAAATAATCAAGAAAACATTCGTCAGTTGGAATTGGACAATGCAGAGTATGAAAATAATCGCATCCAAGAAGAAATCAATTCGCTTTACAATATCTTCACTCGCGAAATTGCATCTCAAAAAGTGGTAGAAAGTCTTCTTGCTACATTACCAACTTTTCTTAACCACTTGAAAGAAAATAATCAGGTGCTTGTTCAAGATCTTGAACGCTTGACTAAAACCTACCTTCTTCCTGAAAGTGATGGAAATCATGTTCGTCGTCTTCAAGCAGAATTGGCTGCACTTGATACGGCAATCATGGAAGTGACACAGGATCGAGGTGAGCCAACCCAAGCCTATTCTGTTCTTGAAGAACAGTTGGAAATGCTTCAGAGCAAGCTCAAAGAAATTGAAGATGAGCAAATTTTTGTGAGCGAACAACTTGCCCAAATTGAAAAAGATGACCTTAATGCTCGTCAAAAAGTAAATGTTTACGTGAACCGTTTGCATACTATCAAACGTTACATGGAGAAGAGAAACTTGCCAGGTATCCCTCAAAGCTTCTTGAAACTTTTCTTTACAGCAAGTCACAACACAGAAGATTTGATGGCAGAGTTAGAACAACCACAAGTGAATATTGAATCGGTTAAACGAATTCTTGAAGTTGCAACAAATGATATGGAAGCACTTGAAACAGAAACCTATGATATCGTTCAATATGCAACCTTGACTGAGCAACTCTTGCAATACTCAAACCGTTACCGTTCATTTGATGAGCGTATTCAAGATGCTTTTAACAAAGCGCTTGAAATTTTTGAAAAAGAGTTTGACTACCAAGCGTCGTTTGAAAAAATTTCACAAGCCTTGGAAGTTGCAGAACCAGGAGTTACAAACCGTTTTGTAACTTCATATGAGAAAACACGTGAAGTGATTCATTTCTAAAATAGAAACTTTGATTTATTGAATTACACCCCAAAAGTTAGACAGCAAAAATCTAACTTTTGGGGTGTTTTATTATGAAATTAAGTTATGAAGATAAAGTTCAAATCTATGAACTAAGAAATCGTGGTTATTCGGTCAATCATAAAAAGGTCCAACGTCTGATGAAAGTCCTTGATTTAGCGGCTCGAATTCGTCGGAAACGGAAGTATTTTTCCTACCAAGGAGAGATTGGCAAGAAGGCAGAGAATCTCATTCAACGCCAGTTTGAAGCAGCCAAACCAATGGAAAAGTGCTACACAGACGTGACAGAGTTTGCCATTCCAGCAAGTACTCAAAAGCTTTACTTATCATCAGTTTTAGATGGCTTTAACAGCGAAATTATTGCTTTTAATCTTTCTTGTTCGCCTAATTTAGAACAAGTACAAACGATGTTAGAACAGGCATTCACAGAGAAGCACTATGAGAATACGATTTTCCATAGTGACCAAGGCTGGCAATACCAACACGATTCTTATCATCGGTTCCTAGAGAGTAAGGGAATTCAAGCATCTATGTCCCGCAAGGGAAACAGCCCAGAAATGGGATGATGGAGTCCTTCTTTGGCATTTTGAAATCCGAAATGTTTTACGGCTATGAGAAGTCGCTTCAGTCGCTTAAGCAATTAGAACAAGCCATTGTAGACTATATCAATTACTACAACAATAAAAGAATTAAAGTCAAACTAAAAGGACTTAGCCCTGTACAATACAGAACTAAATCCTTTTAATAATTAATTGTCCAGCTTTTGGGGATCATTACAAAAACTTTCGTTTTTTTTTTGCAATTAAATGTTTGGATTGATATTTATTCTAATCATTTTGCTATTAAATTGCTATGAACTAGTCAATTAGTTCTAATTTAATATTAAATATCAATTAAACTATATTGAATCTAATAGAAGACTCTATTAAATTAGTAAAATAAAAATGTTTAAATATAAAATTTTTTATATTTCAGATTTAATTATAAAAAATTTTTTAAATATTTAATTTGAAAATATTCAGCTAGATAGCTTTTAAAAGCAATATTTTTTGAAAAAAGTGAAATTCGATATAAAATATTAACACTGTGTCAATATTTTCAAAAGGCAATAACCTCATAATATTACAAAAAAATTAATTTTGTTTTATAATAAAACTAAAGGAGATTTCTATATTAAGTACAGAACAAATACGATAAGTATTGTACTCACATATAGTTATTAAATATGTTAATATGATGTAGTTTAATTAATAACTCTCATGTATTTCAATAAGTCTGAAAGGAGATGAGTATTGGGAATCTATTATCAGAGTTGGTCGTTTTAATGTTTGTAGTTATTTTGAAAGGAGAATTATGAAGAACAAGAAATTTTGGTTATACATTCTAACATCTCTAGCTTGTTTATTGGGCATAATATTTGCTCCAAATTCAGTTCAAGCAAAGGAACTGAAGAATGTCATCAGTAATATTGGTATTTGGGAGGTTGATAATGGTAGATTTATAAAACCGGATGCGAATGGTGTTTATACTCTGTCTCCTGAGCATAATGATTACCCGAACTACAAGTTTATCGTAGATTATGATTTAAGTGCTTACAATGGTAAGTTGGAGGATGGTGACACCTTTACATTCACTGTTCCAGGTCCTTTGTCAGTTAGAGAGGAAACTTTTGATCTAAAGGACAAGGAAACAGACCTTGTTATCGGAGAAGCCAAAATTGTGTCAAATGGTGATAATAATGGTGGAAAGGCTACAATTACCCTAAAAAATTTAAAAGTTTACCTAGAGAAGAAGAAGGGAATCTACGTTCAGAATGTTAGAGGAAGCTTCTATCTTGGATTTAGTTCTAAGAATGAACTAAGTGAGCAAACACTACGCTTTGAAAAGACAGAAACAATAAATGAAATTACTTATCAAATCAGGGTTGGTCGAAGAGGTGAGGTTGATTATTCTGAAGGGATTGGCAAAGCCAACTTTAGTAAATATCATGGATTAATTAGTAAGGAAGCCTGGACCTCAAAAGCTTTAAATAAGAGTGGTCAATATCTTCATACGTGGTATGTTAGGGTCAATCCAAAGCAAGCTTCATATGATAAAATTGAGATTCATGATTGGGTCGATCCAAATTCGTCACCAATGCAAATGATTCCGGAATCTCTCAGTGTTATAGCAGGTTGGTATAACAAAGTATACTACATGAAAGACGAGGTAGTTTTAGAAGCTGGTAAAGATTACGAAATTAAGTGGAATGATTCTTATACAGATTTCACCATTACCATTAACAACGCTTCTTCTATCGTAGCTAAAAATGGAAACCCAGCAGCTTTTCGAATTGGTTATAAAACGAGCGCTCCAGGAGATGGTACAAAAGTACTGAATAATGTCGAAGTAAAAGCTAATGATAACAAACTGGAGTATCAAGATTATAGTAATAAGACGGTACTTCAGCAGATTGGTAATTCTGTTGTGGCCTCAGGAGGAACTGTACAATTAGAGACAGCTTACCGTATCATTCTTTACAAGGTCGACGAGCTGACTCATGATCGTCTAAAAGGAGCAAAATTCAAGATTACTCCTCCGGCAGGAGCTACGGCTAAAGAAGAAATTGTAACGACAAATGATGACGGAATTGCTGAGTCATCTATTTACTCAGAAAGTGATATCAAGAAAGGGAACTTTACAGTAACCGAGATTGAGGCTCCTGAGGGATATGAGTTGAATCCTACTCCATTTGAGATGACTGTTGGACAAGATGGAGCTATCAAAACAGTTACAAATAAACGTAGCAAAGCTAAAGTTAAGATTAAAGCTAATAAAAAACTTACAGGACGTGAGTTGAAGGCTGAAGAGTTTGAATTCACTTTAACAGACCAAGATGGTAAGGTGAAAGAAACTGTGAAGAATGACAAAGACGGAAACGTTGCTTTCTCAGAATTGGAATTCGACAAAGCAGGGACTTATACCTTTAAAATTGCTGAAAAATCTGGCAGTGATACAAGCATCAAGTACGACACTAAAACTGTCACGGCTACAGTTACTGTAGTAGATAAGGGCAAAGGTGCACTTGAAGCAACTGTTTCTTACGATGACGAAAAAGCTTTCGAGAATACTTACACTCCAGCAAAAACGGAAGTTCCTGTGAAGAAAGTATGGAAGGACGAGAACAACCAAGATGGTAAACGCCCATCTTCTGTCACAGTTAAATTGCTTGCAGATGGTCAAGATACTGGTAAGATACTTGAGCTCAATGCCACAAACGGTTGGGCTGGAAGCTTCACAGACCTTGATGCTGATAAAGGCGGAACACCTATCCAGTACACTGTAGTAGAAGTAACTGTTGCTGGTTACACTTCTGAGGTTACTGGTGACGCTGCATCAGGATTCACTATCACAAATAGCTATTCACCAGAAACAGTTGATGTAAAAGCAACTAAGAACTGGGATGACGCGAACAATCAAGACGGCAAACGTCCGACTAAGATTACAATCAATCTTTTAGCAGACGGTAAGAAAGTTGATTCGAAAGAAATTCAGGCTGCTGCAGACGGAACATGGACTGCTACATTCGAAAAATTAGCAAAATATAAAGCTGGTAAAGAAATCAAATACACTGTAACAGAAGAAGCCGTAGCAGAATACGAAACGACTATTACAGACTTTACCATCACAAACAAATATGCTCCTAAAGAAATTGACTACAAGGTAACAAAAGTATGGAACGATGCCAACAACCAAGACGGTAAACGTCCTGAGTCCGTAACGGTTCAACTTTACAAAAAAGTAGGAGCTGCAGATCCAGTAGCCGTTGAAGGTAAGAAATTGACCTTAACAGCTAAGGAAAAGACTGATGATAACACTTGGGTAGCATCCTTCACCAATCTTCCACAATACGAAGCTGGAAAAGAAATCACCTATTCTATCAAGGAAGTGGATGTACCAGCTGGTTACGAAGCCTCTGTGACTGGTCAAGTAGTGACAAACACCTATAACCCAGAAACAGTTGTTCTTTCAGGAACTAAGGTGTGGAAAGATAACAACAACCAAGACGGCAAACGTACAACATCTGTGAAAGTTCAAATTCTTAAAAACGATAAAGAAGTTGTTCAAGAAATTGAAGTTTCAGAAAAAACTGGCTGGAAGTTCGAATCTAAAAAACTTCCTAAGTATGAAAATGGTAAAGAAATCAAGTACACTGTCAAAGAAACTGCTATGACAGAATACAAAGCAACCATCACTACAGATAAGGATGGCAAGTACACCATTACCAATGAATATACACCAGAAAAAATTGCTGTAAGTGGACAAAAGACCTGGATTGATAATAACGACCAAGATCGTATCCGTCCAGCATCTATCACTGTCGCTCTTCTTGCCAATGGTAAAGAAACTGGCAAGATAGCAATCGCAACAGCTGAAACAGGTTGGAAGTATGAATTCACTGAACTGGATCGTTACCAAAATGGTAAAGCAATCGAGTACACAGTCAAAGAAGTTGGTGTTCCTACAGGTTACACAGCTACTGAAACTGGTATGAATGTGACCAACACCCACACACCAGAGAAAACATCTGTAAAAGGTAAGAAGATCTGGAAAGATGAAGATAACAAAGATGGCATCCGTCCAGCATCTATCACCGTAAAACTTCTTGCAGATGGTAAGGAAACTGGTCAGACAGCTACAGTGTCAGAAACAAGTGGCTGGACTTATGAGTTTACAGGTCTTGATCGTTATCAAGAAGGTAAGGAGATTGCCTACACTGTTGAAGAAGTGAATGTTCCAGATGGTTATACAGCTTCAGTAGAAGGTTACAACATTACAAATACGCACACTCCTGAAAAACCAACACCTGGCAAACCAAATGAACCAGGTAAGCCTAAAAAAGGTGGGGAATTGCCTAATACAGGAAGCGAGTCTAACCAAGTGGCTCTAGTAGCTGGAATCGCCCTTCTTGGATTGGGAACAGGATTCTTGGCAAGACGCAAAAAAGAAGATTAAGTTTTTTAAACGGTATCTTTCACGAAATGTTGCAAGACAGTTTAAAAGTGGAAACAAGTGTCAATGGAAATTGGCACTTGTTTTTTTTGTAACTAACCCTGGTTCTACTACCAGATACAAGTGGATAGTTGCCACTTACTAAAAAGCTATTGTTTTTGCGAGGAAATCCTCTATAATTGGTGACAAATAAAAAAGGAGATGTTGCATATGATTGAAACAAGATTACAAGATAAATTGAAGTCAGGTTTGGAGGTAGAAAACTTTCAAAAAGATGGGGCTATCTATCTGTCTCTTAATCCTGATTATCTATCTGGAGATAATGCTAAATACATGACCATGTATAACCGTATGGCTCGTTGGTATGATATGAGTGAGAAATGGATAGGACCATTTCTCCACGGCAAGGCAATTGATAAGTTGAGAAGGGATCTGATGGGAGAAATAGAATGGAAGGATAATTTATCTGTTCTCTATGTCTCTATCGGGACTGGTCAAGACCTCCGTTATATCCCTGAGACAATTGACCTGAAAAGTTTAGACTTTGTAGGGGTAGATATTTCTATCAGTATGCTAGAAAAATGCCAGAAATCTTGCGCTAAAAAGACTAATTTGCAACTTTTCCATGCTTGCGCGGAGGATCTACCCTTTGCGGATAATAGTTTTGACATTGTCTACCATATTGGCGGAATCAATTTTTTCAATGATAAGGCCAAGGCTATGCAGGAAATGCTACGAGTGGCGAAACCAGGGACTAAGATTTTAATTGCAGATGAGACGGCTGACTATGTGGATCAGCAATATAAGAAAAATCATTTTAGTAAGGATTATTTTAAAGATGCTACTGTTGATTTGAGTGAAATTGAGAATGCTGTTCCAAGCGAAGTTAAGGAAAAGGAAATGAAACTTCTTTGGGATGGTAAATTCTACGCATTGACATTTAGGAAATAAGAAAGAGTATCTTGGTAGAGCTTAGAAAGTAAGTATGAAGATAAAAATATTCCCTTAGACAGCTGTCTGAGGGAATGTTTTTTATGGGAGCATCATCAATTCGACAATCATAGCAATGTAGATGATTAAGGTAAGGAGAAAACCGGCTCTCCAGAAGAATTTGATGAATTTAGGGTAATAAAAACTTCGTTTTTTGACAAGGAAAAAGACTACAAGGAGGATTGCTAGGAGAGAAAGTGCGACTCCAAGTCGCGGTAGAAAGTTGTGGGTAAAGGCTTTAGCAGTAATCAGGTAGTACTCAAATACCAAAAGTGGAAAAGCTAGATCCGCGAAATTAAATCCTATTTTCCTAAGTCCGAAAAGCTTGGTGACAATAAAGCAAACCACCAAGGTTAATATCAATAATAAAATAGATGCTATTTTCATTAAAATCATACCCATATTGTATCATAAAAAAACGCTAAATGAAATGAGAAACAAGGGAATTTGTAGGAAAGTCAGGCTTTTGAGATTGTAGGTGTTTTTTGTTATAATGAAAGTTATGAAATCTTATAATACCTTGAATGATTATTATCGAAAACTTTTTGGAGAGAAGACTTTCAAAGTTCCTATCGATGCGGGATTTGACTGTCCCAATCGGGATGGAACTGTAGCCCATGGTGGTTGTACTTTTTGTACGGTTTCAGGTTCTGGAGATGCCATCGTAGCACCGGATGCTCCTATTCGAGAGCAATTTTATAAGGAAATTGACTTTATGCACCGCAAGTGGCCAGATGTTAAAAAGTATCTGGTTTATTTCCAAAACTTTACCAACACCCATGAAAAGGTAGAAGTGATTCGGGAACGATATGAGCAGGCTATCAACGAGCCAGGTGTAGTAGGGATCAATATCGGAACACGGCCAGACTGTCTGCCAGACGAAACCATCGAATATTTGGCTGAGTTATCGGAACGTATGCACGTGACGGTAGAATTGGGCTTACAGACAACCTTTGAAGCAACCTCTGACCTGATTAACCGTGCCCATTCTTATGAATTGTATGTTGAAACAGTAAAACGCTTGAGAAAGTATCCCAAGATTGAAATTGTTTCCCATCTGATCAACGGTCTTCCTGGGGAAACCCATGAGATGATGGTTGAAAATGTCCGTCGCTGTGTCACGGACAATGATATTCAAGGAATTAAACTGCACTTGCTTCACCTCATGACCAATACACGGATGCAGCGAGATTACCACGAAGGACGTTTGCAACTGATGAGTCAGGACGAGTATGTCAAGGTCATTTGTGACCAGTTGGAAATCATTCCCAAGCATATCGTCATCCATCGAATTACAGGTGATGCGCCTAGAGATATGCTGATTGGCCCTATGTGGAGCCTCAATAAATGGGAAGTGCTAAATGCTATTGAAACTGAGATGCGCCGTCGTGGAAGTGTGCAAGGATGCAAGGCTGTAAAACAGGAGTTTAAAAATGAAAAGACCACTTGAGATGGCACATGATTTTTTGGCGGAAGTTGTGACAAAAGAGGATATTGTAGTGGATGCGACCATGGGCAATGGCCATGATACCCTTTTTCTAGCCAAGTTAGCCAAGCAAGTCTATGCCTTTGATATCCAGGAGCAGGCTTTGGAGAAGACGCAAGAGCGTTTGGATCAGGCTGGAATGAAAAATGCCCAGTTAATCTTGCAAGGGCATGAGACACTAGACCAGTTTGTGACAGAAGCTAAGGCAGGGATTTTTAATCTTGGTTATTTACCTTCTGCTGACAAATCCGTCATCACCCAACCTCAGACTACTATTGAAGCCTTAGAAAAGCTGTGTCACTTGCTTGTCAAAGGGGGACGGATTGCTATCATGATCTACTATGGTCATGAGGGAGGAGATACTGAGAGGGATGCTATATTGGAGTTTGTTAGCCAGTTGAACCAACAAGAGTATACAGCTGCCATTTATCGGACTCTCAACCAAGTTAATAATCCACCGTTTTTAGTTATGATTGAAAAATTAGAAAGGTATAGACATGGATAAACAATACCTTCGTGAGAAGCTTGAGGCAATGCGCCAAAATTTTGTCGAGTCAACGCTTCACGAGCGAGCAGTCGGAGTGCTCGACGAAGCACATATGAGCAAGAAAATGCTTAAAATTAAGAAAAAATTAGTGGCTCTTGAAATGGAACGATGCCAGAAAAAAATTGAGCACAAAGACTGTTCTAAGATTGATCAGAAAATCCAAGAGCAAAAGGAGATTTTTGAATCTTGTTGTAAAAAAGATTAAGGAGGAATTGTGTGGAATTACTCATTTACTTGATTCTATTTTTATTTGTCTTAATCATTTCAACCACGACCAATAAACTTCTCCCTTTTTTGCCCCTTCCTCTTGTACAAATCCTTTTGGGGATTGGGATTGGCTTATTTGTTCCTGATGCGGACTTTCATCTCAATACAGAGCTGTTTCTGGCCATGGTTATTGGTCCTTTACTTTTCCGGGAGGCAGAAGAAGCGGATATTACGTCCATTTTGAAGCACTGGCGGATTGTCGTCTTTCTGATCTTTCCTGTGATTTTTATCTCGACCTTAAGCTTGGGGGGCATGGCTCACTTCCTTTGGATGACTCTTCCTTTGGCGGCCTGTTTAGCAGTTGGAGCGGCACTTGGGCCAACAGATTTGGTTGCCTTCGCGTCTCTTTCTGAACGTTTTCGTTTTCCCAAACGGGTTTCCAATATCCTAAAAGGGGAAGGACTCTTAAATGACGCTTCTGGTTTGGTTGCCTTTCAGATGGCTCTTGCTGCTTGGACAACAGGAACCTTTTCTCTCAGTCAAGCTGGAACTTCCCTAGCACTTTCTATACTTGGTGGTTTTGTAGTCGGTTTTGTGACGGCTATGGTCAATCGTTTCTTGCATACCTTTTTACTGAGTGTGCGAGCGATAGATATAGCCAGTGAACTATTGCTAGAGCTAAGTTTGCCGCTCATGACCTTTTTCATCGCAGAAGAGTTTCATGTTTCAGGGATTATCGCAGTAGTGGTTGCAGGTATTTTGAAGGCCAGTCGCTTTAAGAAAATTACGCTCCTTGAGGCTCAGGTAGACACCGTGACGGAGACCGTCTGGCACACCGTGACCTTTATGCTAAATGGATCAGTCTTTGTTCTCTTGGGAATGGAATTAGAGTTGATAGCAGAGCCGATTTTGTCTAATTCACTCTACAATCCCCTTCTTTTACTGATTTCAGTTGTCGTTCTGACATTCTTGCTTTTTGCGATCCGCTTTGTCATGATTGCTGGTTTTTACTTTGTGAGGACGCGTCGACTTAAGAAACAAATTCATAAGTACATGAAAGATATGCTTCTTTTGACCTTCTCTGGTGTTAAAGGGACAGTATCTATCGCGATCATTCTCCTCATACCAAGTCATTTGGAGCAAGAATATCCTTTGTTACTCTTCCTTGTAGCAGGCGTTACACTATTGAGCTTTCTAACAGGTTTATTGGTCCTCCCTCACTTATCTGAGGAACAAGAGGAAAGCAAGGATCATTTGATGCATATTGCGATTTTGAATGATGTGGCTGCAGAATTAGAAAAAGAACTGGACCATCACAAGAACAAACTTCCTCTTTATGCAGCTATTGATAATTATCATGGTCGGATTGAAAACCTCATCCTTAGTCTGGAAAATAAGAGAGTCCAAGAGGACTGGGAATCTCTCAAACTCCTTATCTTGAGTATTGAGAGTGACGGTTTGGAGCAAGCCTACGAAGAAAATAGAATCAGCGAGCGTGGCTATCGAGTTTACCAACGTTACCTAAAAAACATAGAACAGAGTATCAATCGGAATTTCGCTTCTAGAGTGACTTATTATTTCCTAGTTTCCTTACGGATACTGCGCTTTCTACTCCATGAAATGTTTACCTTTGGCAAAACTTTCCGTAGTTGGATGAATGAAGAATCTCGTAAACTATTAGCAGTTGACTATGATCAGATTTCAGAGTTGTATTTGGAAAATACAGAGCTGATTATCGAGAGTTTGGAAAACCTCAAAGGGGTTTACAAGAGTTCTCTGATTAGCTTTATGCAAGAGTCTCGTCTACGCGAGACGGCCATTATTGGAAGTGGTGCCTTTGTTGAGCGGGTTATCAATCGCATCAAGCCAAACAATATCGATGAAATGCTACGAGGCTACTATCTCGAACGTAAGGCAATCTTTGAATACGAAGAAGCTAAACTGATAACAGCCAAGTATGCCAAAAAACTACGCCAAAATGTGAATAATTTAGAAAATTATTCTCTGAAAGAGGCTGCAAATACCTTGCCTTATGATATGCTAGATTTAATCAGAAGAACTTAGATGATGAAGAAAATGACGGAGGATGAAACATGAAAAAGTGGTGGAAAGAGCTGATGGACAGGCCCTTATTGAAAGCTTTTTTGCATTACTATCAAGCATCTGATAGCGAGTTGACCAGTGTTGCGGTTGCCTACTATTGGTTGATTTCAATTTTTCCTTTGCTAATGATAATGGTCAATATTTTGCCTTATTTTCAGATTCCAGTCTCAAATTTCTTACTGACAATCAAGGAATTCTTGCCTGATACGGTGTATGATGTGGTTGCCAAGATTGTCCGAGAAGTCCTGACTCAACCATCAACTGGTTTGTTGAGTTTTGCCGTTTTATCTGCACTCTGGACCTTTTCGAAATCAATGGATTTCCTTCAAAAAGCTTTTAACAAAGCCTATGGGGTGACCAAGAGTCGAGGAATTATCTCCCATCAGTTGATGAGTCTACTTGTTAGTTTCGGCTTGCAGATACTTTTTGCTCTGGCCTTGTTTTTGAGTATGTTTGGTCGCATGTTGCTCAACCTCCTCAAAACTTACTGGCAATCAGACAGTCTGCTATTTTCCTATCTGCAAGATTTTACAGGGCCTCTGGTCTATACCTTGATCTTTGCCATTCTAGTTATGATTTATTACTTCCTTCCAAAAGTAAAAGCACCACGAATCCGCTATGTTTTACCAGGAAGTATCTTTGTCTTGCTAACTCTTATCTTTTTATTGAATATCTTTTCTGTCTACGTCAATAGTTATGTTAATCATCTAGTTGACGTTCGATTTTTCAGTTCCATTATCGTGGTAGTCATGATGTTCTGGTTTATTCTTATTGCAAAGATTTTGATTATCGGAGCAGTTATCAATGCCAGTGTTCAGAGTTTGAAAGATCCAAAGTTTAGTATGGAATGATTAGAAAAATCCCTATTAGGAAACCTAATAGGGATTTTCTTAATAGATAAACATGGCATCTCCAAAACTGAAGAAGCGGTAGTGTTCTTGGATGGCATGGTGATAGGCATCTAGGACTAAGTCACGACCGGCAAAGGCAGAAACCAACATGACGAGAGTTGACTTGGGCAGGTGGAAATTAGTTGAAAAAGCATCCACAACCTTCCAGTCGTAGCCTGGTTTGATAAAGATATTGGTCCAACCAGAATCTGATTGGATTTGCCTATTAAACTTGGAACCGATGGTTTCCAGTGTGCGAATCGAAGTGGTTCCAACAGCGATGACGCGACCTCCATTTTCCTTAACAGAGCGAAGGGTGGCAGCTGCTTCCTCAGAGAGCTGGTAGAATTCAGAGTGCATTTCATGTTCGTCCAGATTGTCAACAGAGACAGGTCTAAAGGTTCCGAGTCCGACGTGAAGAGTGAGATAGACCAGATGAACACCCTTGGCTTGGATTTCTGCTAGCAGTTCTTTGGTGAAGTGCAATCCAGCAGTCGGTGCTGCAGCAGAGCCACTTTCTTTAGCGTAGACCGTTTGATAACGTTCACGATCATCCAATTTTTCATGGATATAAGGTGGTAGTGGCATTTCACCCAGGCTTTCCAAAACTTCTAGGAAAATTCCTCGGTATTCAAAGCGGACAATGCGACCCCCGTGGGTCAATTCTTCCGTAACGACAGCGCTGAGGCGACCATCGCCAAAGTTAACACGAGTCCCATTCTTGAGGCGTTTAGCAGGTTTAGCCAGAACTTCCCACTCATCACCACTAGTATTTTTGAGTAGGAGAAGCTCCACATGACCTCCTGTTTCTTCCTTTTGACCATAGAGGCGGGCAGGGAGAACGCGAGTGTCGTTCATGACAAGGGCATCACCAGGTTCCAGCATGTCGATAATGGAGTGGAAGTGTTTATCCTGCATTTCTCCCGTTTCACGATTAACGATAAGAAGTTTAGACGCATCACGTTTTTCAAGTGGCGTTTGGGCAATCAATTCCTCAGGCAAGTGGAAATCAAAATCAGCAGTATTCATTTTTTCATCATTCTTTCTAAGTTCTAATCCTATCCATTATAACATGTTTCAAGTTTGGACGCTCTTTTTTTAGAAATTAAATCGTTTTCACTTGACAAAAATTGGTCTATACCATATAATGAATATAGAAACATGGAGGATATAAAATGAAAGTTATAAAAGTTGAGAATCAAGTCGAAGGTGGAAAAGTAGCTTTTGAGATTTTGAAGGAAAAATTGGACAATGGTGCTCAAACTTTGGGACTTGCGACAGGAAGTAGTCCACTTGAATTTTACAAGGAAATAGTTGAGAGTGACCTTGATTTTTCAAATCTAACCAGTGTGAACCTTGATGAGTATGTAGGGCTTGATGGGGACAATTCACAGTCTTACCGTTACTTCATGCAGGAAAACTTGTTCAACCAAAAACCATTTAAAGAAAGTTTCTTGCCTCGTGGGGTTAAGGACAATGCTGAAGAAGAAGTTGAACGCTACAATCAAATTTTGGCTGACCATCCTGTTGATTTGCAAATCTTGGGGATTGGTCGCAATGGACACATCGGCTTTAATGAGCCTGGCACTCCATTTGATAGCCAAACGCATCTAGTAGAACTTGATCAATCTACCATCGAGGCCAATGCTCGCTTCTTTGACAAGATTGAAGACGTCCCAACTCAAGCCATTTCAATGGGAATTAAAAACATCTTGGATGCCAAGTCAATTATTCTCTTTGCCTACGGTGAGTCGAAAGCAGAAGCCATTGCTGGAACAGTATCAGGCCCAGTGACTGAGAACCTCCCAGCAAGCAGCCTACAAAACCACCCTGATGTGACTATTATCGCTGATGCAGAAGCGCTCAGCTTACTCGAAAAATAAAAATTACAAGAACCACTTGCTCTTCGGAGTGAGTGGTTTTTTTCTAGCTTTCATGAGTCAATAGAAAGAAGTGGTATAATAGATTGGTAGAATAACTAGATCTAGTTAGGTCCAATTTTTACTATTTTATGATATACAAGGAGAGAATGAAAGTACGCTATTAGAAAATAATCTGATAAAAGACAATATACGAGCTGAAAATCAAAGCTTTCTCTATTATTTACACGAGGAAAAAGTATTTGATTCGCAGTCGCTGGCTGATTTATGTCGCTACGTAGAAAAGCTCGATTCTATTAGTATAGATCACATGAGGGATTTGCATTTTATTGAAAATCAAATTCTTCGTCATCTGGTATATCATTTTGACAGCAATGACTTGAGTAAGATTTCGAATCTTCCTGATGAATATTGGGAATATATTGAACCTTTTGAACAAGCAGTAAGGAAGTTGTATGATTTGATGTAAAAATTAGTGGATTTGATAAAGTATAGGCAAGAAAGTAATTATTGAATCGGGAAATCGGAATAAATGTAGGTTTTCCCTTGACAATTATTCATTTTGCGTGTAAAATGGAATAGATCTTGAACTTGAAGGGAGTGAAAAAAATGTCTAAAACAGTAGTACGTAAGAATGAATCTCTTGACGATGCACTTCGTCGTTTCAAACGTGCGGTTACTAAAGCTGGTACTCTTCAAGAAACACGCAAACGTGAATTCTATGAAAAACCTTCTGTAAAACGTAAACGTAAATCAGAAGCAGCTCGTAAACGTAAAAAATTCTAATTTGAAATGAAAGGCTAGACTTGTCTAGTCTTTTTTTGCACAATGTTTAGAGGAAGAAATTGTTATGAGAGAGTATATAAAAGAATATCAAAAGATGCGTGAAAATCACTTTGAAGATTGGGGTTATTGTGCTGATCCGATCGATTGGAAGGAATTTGAAGAGTCAAACCAAAGAATTTTTGAAAAGTATTTGACCGATTCAAAAGTATTGTCTGACAAGGTTTTAAGAGTAAAATTGTACAGTAGCTTATTGCTAGATGATATTCAATATTTTGCCTATTATGCTGCGTTTTTAGATGGGGATTATAAGCAGTTAAACAACGCGCTATGGCAAACAGGAAGAACTGAGTTGATGAGAGGCGGTTTGTTGGCAAGTGGAACCATCTACACAGATGGAATTTTGAAAGGCTTGTTTACCTCTTTTGCTTGTAATGATTTTTCAGCCATTCCATCATTCGTCCCCAAAGATTTACCCTTGTTGAAAGGAACCTATTATCCAGAAAATGTGATGAATCTTTTATACGCTCTTTATTATCAAGATGAAGAAAGATTATCCGAGTCGCTCTTGCGTGCACAACAGTTTTTAGGGAAGAAAAAACGAACTGGCATGGAAGAATTTTCTGTTCGGTATTTTATAAACTTGGCAAGAAAAGATGCAGTTGCATTAAGTGAGTCCTTACAAAGTTTATGCCAAGCTTATCAGAGACGAGGTTACCCTTATGAAAAGATCGATAAGTGCTTTGCGGATGAGATTCATGGTCTATATCGATTGGTACGATTGTTTGACCATTCCTTGTTCGAAGAAGTCAGTATGCCATCTCATAAGACTTTTTTGAAGGAGTTTGAAGAATGGCAAGTCCAAAATCAGTTTCCACAAGGTCAACAGTGCTATACCTATCCTCAAGATATGGCTGATGCAAACAGAATGTTAACAAAAGGTTTTCCAAGAATTTACTTAGAAAAATCTGGAAGGGACTTGGTGATAGACGTTGACCGATTTGCAGTAGATTTGTCTCGGTTAATTTGAAAGAGTACGAAAAAACTTCCTAGTCAAATCTTTTCCCAAGCAACATCAAATAAATACTGTAAATCCTGCAAAAAAAAGGAAACTTCCACCTACAATCTGATATAATAGTAGGGAGAACTCGATTGAAGGAGGAAATTATGTCGGTTTTAGTAAGAGATGTCATTGAAAAACTCAGACTAGATATTGTCTATGGTGAAGGCGAATTACTTGAAAAAGAAATCAATACTGCGGACATTATGAGACCTGGTCTTGAAATGACAGGCTATTTTGATTACTATACACCAGAACGGATTCAGCTGTTAGGGATGAAGGAGTGGTCCTATTTAGTTGCCATGCCTGCCCAGAACCGTTATCAAGTTTTGAAGAAAATGTTTCTACCTGAAACACCTGCGGTTATCGTAGCTCGTGGCCTAGTAGTGCCAGAGGAAATGTTGAGGGCTGCTAGAGAATGCAAGATTGCGATTTTAACCAGTCGAACTGCAACCAGTCGTTTATCTGGAGAACTTTCTAGCTACCTTGATTCCCGTTTGGCTAAACGTACCAGTGTGCACGGTGTCTTGATGGATATCTATGGCATGGGTGTCTTGATCCAAGGGGATAGTGGTATCGGTAAGAGCGAGACAGGTCTTGAGCTTGTGAAACGTGGACACCGTCTGGTAGCAGACGATCGTGTAGATATTTATTCTAAGGATGAAATGACTCTTTGGGGTGAACCTGCTGAAATCTTGAAGCATTTACTTGAGATTCGTGGAGTTGGGATTATCGATATCATGAGTCTCTATGGTGCGAGTGCTGTAAAAGATTCTTCACAAGTTCAGCTAGCAGTTTATTTGGAAAATTATGATACGCATAAGACCTTTGACCGTCTAGGAAACAATGCCGAAGAACTCGAAGTTTCTGGTGTAACGATTCCGCGTATCCGCATCCCAGTAAAAACAGGACGCAATATCTCCGTTGTTATTGAGGCGGCTGCCATGAATTACCGTGCTAAAGAAATGGGCTTTGATGCGACACGTTTATTTGAAGAACGCTTGACAAATCTAATCGCTCAAAATGAGGTGAAACATGATTAATCCAGTCGCATTTGAAATTGGCCCCTTTGCTATTCGTTGGTATGCTTTGTGTATTGTAGCTGGTCTGGTTCTGGCAGTCTACCTTGCCATGAAAGAAGCTCCTAAAAAGAAAATTTTATCAGATGATATTTTGGATTTTATTCTGATTGCTTTTCCGGTAGCTATTTTAGGTGCTAGACTATACTACGTACTCTTTCGCTTAGATTATTATCTGCAAAATCCAGGTGAAATCATCGCCATCTGGAATGGTGGTTTGGCCATTTACGGAGGTTTGATAGCGGGCGCTATTGTCCTTTATATCTTTGCAGATAGAAAGCTGATCAATACTTGGGATTTCTTAGATATTGCAGCACCGAGCGTCATGATTGCCCAGAGTTTAGGGCGCTGGGGGAACTTCTTTAACCAAGAAGCCTATGGTGCAGCGGTAGATAGTTTGGATTATTTGCCAGGCTTTATCCGTGACCAGATGTACATTGATGGTAGCTACCGTCAGCCGACCTTCTTATATGAGTCGGTTTGGAATCTGATTGGATTTGCTTTGATTCTGATTTTTAGAAGAAAATTAAAGGGAATCAGACGCGGTCAGATCACTGCTTTCTACTTGATTTGGTATGGCTTTGGTCGTATGATTATCGAAGGGATGCGGACGGATAGTCTCATGTTCTTGGGTCTGCGAGTTTCCCAATGGTTATCAGTTGTCCTTATTGGACTCGGTATTTTTATCTTACTTTATCAAAATCGAAAGAAAGCCCCTTTCTATCATACAGAGGAGGAAAAATAAATGTTAGAAGTTGCATATATACTTGTTGCGATTGCTTTGATTGTCTGTTTAGTCTATTTGACAATCACGATTCAAAAAGCCGGTCGTATGATTGATGAAACAGAGAAAACCATCAAAACGTTGAGCTCAGATGTGAACGTTACCTTGCATCAGACCAATGAATTGTTGGCTAAGGTCAATGTGTTAGCAGACGATATCAATATCAAAGTTGCGACGATTGATCCACTCTTTACGGCTGTGGCTGACTTATCTGAGTCAGTATCTGATCTCAACCAACATGCACGTGTTTTAGGCAAAAAAGCTTCATCTGCTGGTTCAAAGACCATCAAAACAGGTGCAGGCTTGTCCGCTCTTCGTGTCGCAAGTAAATTTTTCAAAAAATAAAAAAGGAGAAATCTTATGGGAAAACTATCCTCTATCCTTTTAGGAACTGTTTCAGGTGCAGCTCTTGCTTTGTTTTTGACGAGTGACAAGGGTAAGCAAGTTTGTAGTCAAGCTCAGGATTTTCTAGATGATCTGAGAGAAGATCCAGAATATGCTAGAGAGCAGGTTTGTGAGAAACTTACTGAAGTGAAGGAACAGGCAACGGACTTTGTATTGAAAACAAAGGAGCAAGTAGAATCTGGTGAAATCACTTTTGATAGTGTCCTTGACCAAGCTAAAAACTGTGCTCGACAAGCGACGGAAGCGTCAAAAGAAACCTTTAACAATCTCAAGGAGCAGTGGCAAGAACAGTCAGCAACTCCAGACGTTGCTGAAGACCAAGAAGAAATCATCATCGATATTACTGAAGTATAAGGTATCACCATCTCTGGTTTTTGGAGATGGTGATTTTTATCTGCAAGCCTGTCTTTGTGGTATAATAAATACTATGCAGAAAAAACCAACGTCAGCCTATGTGCATATTCCCTTTTGCACACAGATTTGTTATTATTGTGACTTTTCAAAGGTGTTTATTAAGAATCAACCAGTAGATAGTTACCTAGAGCATCTGCTAGAGGAGTATCGTTCTTATGATATCCAAAAGTTACGAACTCTCTATATTGGAGGTGGGACGCCAACGGCTTTGTCAGCTCCGCAATTAGAAGTGCTCTTGGATGGCTTGACTAAAAACTTGGACTTGTCAGTTTTGGAAGAGTTGACCATTGAGGCCAATCCAGGAGACTTGGATGCAGATAAGATTGCGGTTTTGAAACAGTCACCAGTCAATCGTGTTTCCTTGGGTGTGCAGACTTTTGATGACAAAATGCTGAAAAAGATTGGGCGTAGTCACTTGGAGAAGGATATTTATGAAAATATCGACCGCCTCAAACTCGCTGGTTTTGACAATATCTCCATTGATCTAATCTATGCTCTTCCAGGTCAAACTATGGCTCAGGTCAAGGAAAATGTGGCTAAGGCTATCTCGCTTGATATTCCTCATATGAGCCTTTATAGCTTGATTTTGGAGAATCATACGGTCTTTATGAACCGCATGCGACGAGGGAAGTTACCCCTACCCAAGGAAGAGTTAGAAGCGGAGATGTTTGAGTACATCATCGCAGAACTGGAGCGAGCTGGTTTTGAGCATTATGAGATTTCCAATTTCTCCAAACCCGGATTTGAAAGTCGCCACAATCTCATGTACTGGGACAATGCCGAGTATTATGGTATCGGTGCGGGTGCTTCAGGTTATGTGAACGGGGTGCGTTATAAAAACCACGGTCCTATCCGCCACTATCTCAATGCGGTAGAGGCAGGAAATGCTCGGATTACAGAAGAACACCTGAGTCAAAGGGAGCAGATGGAAGAAGAAATGTTCCTAGGCCTCCGGAAAAAATCCGGGGTTTCCATGGCGCGATTTGATGAAAAATTTGGACTGTCCTTTGATGAACTTTATGGCGAAATCATCAGAGACTTGGTTCAACAAGGACTTATGCAGATCGACGGTGATCGTGTCCGAATGACAAAGAGGGGTCTCTTCTTGGGAGACACTGTAGCAGAACGATTTATTTTGGAGTAGAACAATGGGCTTAACTTATCAAATGAAAATGAAAATTCCTTTTGATATGGCGGACATGAATGGTCATATCAAACTTCCAGATGTGATTTTGCTGTCCTTGCAAGTATCAGGTATGCAGTCCATTGAACTGGGAGTTAGTGACAAGGATGTGTTAGAACGTTACAATCTGGTCTGGATTATTACAGACTATGCGATTGACGTGGTTCGCTTGCCTCACTTTGCTGAAGAGATTACGATTGAAACAGAAGCATTGACTTACAATCGTCTTTTTTGCTACCGCCGTTTTACTATCTATGATGAAGCAGGTCAAGAAATTATTCGCATGGTAGCAACCTTTGTTCTCATGAACAGAGACAGTCGTAAAGTCCATGCTGTCGAACCGGAGATTGTTGCGCCTTACCAGTCTGAGTTTGATAAAAAACTCATCCGTGGGCCAAAGTATGCAAATCTAGAAGATCCAATCAGTAAAGACTACCATGTTCGTTTTTACGACTTGGATATGAATGGTCATGTCAATAACAGCAAATACCTGGATTGGATTTTTGAGGTTATGGGAGCAGATTTTTTGACCAAGTATATTCCAAAGAAAATCAATCTCAAATATGTCAAAGAAGTGCGACCAGGTGGCATGATTGCTTCAGCTTATGAACTCAAGGGATTAGAAAGCAAGCATGAGATTATCAGTGATGGCGAGATTAATGCCCAAGCTATGATTACTTGGCAAGAAATTGAAGGCAATTAGAAAGGACGATATGACTTATAAAGGTTATTTAATTGATTTAGACGGAACCATTTACAAGGGGAAAGACCGAATTCCGGCAGGAGAGGCTTTTGTCCATGAGTTACAAAAAAGAGAAATTCCCTATCTCTTTGTGACCAACAATACAACTCGTACTCCTGAGAGCGTTCAAGAGATGTTGGCTCAGAATTTTAATATCGACACTCCTCTATCAACTGTCTACACGGCAACTCTGGCAACCATTGACTATATGAATGACTTGGGACTGGAAAAGACAGTCTATGTCATTGGTGAAGCAGGACTCAAGGATGCCATTCAGGCAGCTGGTTATGTCGAAGACAAGGAAAATCCAGCCTATGTGGTCGTTGGACTGGACTGGCAAGTCGACTATGAAAAATTTGCGACAGCAACTCTAGCCATTCAAAAGGGTGCTCACTTTATCGGAACCAACCCTGACCTCAATATCCCGACGGAACGTGGTCTTTTGCCAGGAGCTGGTTCACTGGTAACACTTCTTGAAGTAGCAACACGGGTCAAACCAGTTTATATCGGAAAACCAAATGCTATCATCATGGACAAGGCGGTTGAGCACTTAGGTTTGAAAAGAGAAGAATTGCTCATGGTTGGGGACAATTACCTGACGGATATCCGAGCAGGGATTGACAATGGCATTCCAACGCTCTTGGTGACGACAGGTTTTACCAAAGCAGAAGAAGTGGCGGACTTGCCAATCGCACCAACTCATGTAGTTTCTAGCCTTGCGGAGTGGAATTTCGATGAAAACTAAACTGACCTTTTGGGGAAGTATGCTCTTTTTCCTCTCCCTGTCTATCCTACTGACGATTTATCTGGCATGGGTTTTCTATCCCATGGAGATTCAGTGGCTGAACTTAGCGAATCGAGTCTATCTAAAGCCCGAAACCATTCAGTACAATTTTCATATCTTAATGAATTACCTGACCAATCCCTTTAGTCAGGTCTTAGAGATGCCAGATTTTCGTTCATCAGCGGCTGGTTTACATCACTTTGCGGTGGTGAAGAATCTCTTTCACCTAGTTCAGCTAGTTGTCCTAGTGACGCTACCAAGTTTCTATTTCTTTGTTAGAAAGATTGTGAAAAAGGGTTTTCTCCCCTTATATCGTAAAAGTATTTTGACTCTAGTACTATTGCCCCTTATCATTGGGGTTCTGGGAGTGTTGATTGGTTTTGAGCAATTCTTTACTCTTTTCCATCAGATTCTCTTTGTTGGAGATGATACCTGGCTTTTTGATCCAGCAAAGGATCCCGTTATTTGGATTTTGCCAGAGACTTTCTTTCTCCATGCCTTTTTACTTTTCTTTGCTTTGTATGAAGGAATGTTTGGTTTCCTTCTTGCTAAAGCTTCAAGGAAATAGTGGAAAAAATTCTGTATTTTTAATAAAAAACGAGAGAAGTTGCTCTACTCCCTATTTATTGTTAGGTTATCCTAAAGATAAACTTGCAAAGCAGGAGATTTTTGCAGAAAACAGTCTATTTTCTATGAAAAAATAGGCTTTTTTTCTAAAAATACCTAGTCAAGCGCTTTATTTTTTTGTATAATAGAAATAGCAAGTATAGATAAAAGAAGAGAAAAGCATGATTACACTATTTTTATCACCGAGTTGTACATCATGTCGTAAGGCAAAGGCTTGGTTAGAGACGCATAAAGTGCCCTTTCAAGAGCATAATATTATGACTAGTCCTTTAACAAGAAAAGAATTACAACATATTCTTTCCTTGACCGAAAATGGTACTGATGACATCATTTCAACTCGTTCAAAAATTTTTCAAAAATTGGATATTGATGTAGAGAGTATCTCGGTATCGGAGTTGCTTCAGTTGATTGAGCAATATCCTAGTCTTTTGCGTCGCCCAATTATTATAGATACCAAACGCATGCAGATCGGTTTTAATGAAGATGAGATTCGTGCTTTTCTCCCTCGTAGTTATCGTAAACAAGAATTGAAAGAAGCAACATTGAGAGCTGGTATTGGATAGATGAACAAACAGTATAGTTACCCACTAGATTTGTCGTGGAGCACTGAAGAACTTGCTTCAGTGCTTTCTTTTTTTAATGATGTTGAAGCTGCTTATGAAGATAAGGTAGAAGCAAAAAAACTGCTAGAATCTTACAAGAAATTTAAGTCTGTGGTTCCAAGCAAAAGTGAAGAAAAGCGCCTAGGTCGCGAATTTGAGACGGCTAGCGGTTATTCCTGCTATCATGCAGTTCAATTAGCAAAAGAAAAAAGAGAAGGGAAGATTTCTCTTGGAAACTAAATTTGAATTTGCCAAACAGATTGTGCAGGAAGCTGCGGACTATATTTTGGCTCACATGAAAGAAGATTTGCAGGTTGAGCGCAAGTCCTCCCCTACCGACTTGGTGACGCGTTTGGACAAGGAGGTCCAGCAACTCTTGGTTGATCGGATCAAGTCCTCCTATCCTGAGGACTTGATTTGCGCGGAAGAGGGTTGTTTACGTGCTGCAGTCGGTCAAGGTTCTGTTTGGGTGATTGATCCCATTGACGGTACCAATAACTTTGTCGCCCAGCAGGAAGATTTTGCCGTGATGTTGGCTTATTTTGAGGATGGTGTGGGCAAATTTGGCATCATCTATGATGTCATGAAAGGTGATTGTTACCATGGTGGTGGTGCCTTTCCTCCTTGCTGCAATAATGAGCCCTTACCGCCTTTTAAAAAGAAACCTCTTCAAGAATTTTTAGTTGCCGGTAACTCAGGTATGTTTGAAAGCAATGAGTGGGGCTTGGCGGATTTGGGGCGAGCAGCGTTGGGTGTCCGTGTATATGGCAGTGCGGCTATTAGTTTTGCCAAGGTTTTATCGGGTCGTCTTTTGACTTATATTACCTATCTGCAGCCATGGGATTACGCTGCGGCCAGTATCTTAGGGGAAAGTCTGGGTTATCGCCTTCTTACGGTATCGGGTGAGCCCGCTGATTTTAAAACGCGTCAGCCGGTCATGATGGTGCCAATTGAGATGCAAGAAGAGATTCAGTCTTATATCTACGAAAGGAAAGAGAACTAAATGCAATTTCCAGAAGGATTTGTTGAAAAATATGAAGCGATACTAGAAGATGAGGTAAGAGATTTTCTTGCCTCTTTTAAACAGGAAGCAGTATCGGCTTTTCGGGTTAATCCCTTAAAAGAAAGTCAGTTATCGTTTGCAGATGCCATTCCCCATACACCTTGGGGACACTATGGTAAAGTCTCAGGGAAATCACCAGAGCACGTGACAGGTCTCGTTTATTCGCAAGAGCCTGCAGCCCAAATGGTGGCCCAGATAGCTCAGCCCCTTCCTGGTATGAAGGTCTTGGACTTGGCTGCAGCACCAGGTGGGAAATCCACTCAACTAGCAGCTTATCTGGCTAATCAAGGAGTTCTTGTCTCCAACGAAATTTCAAGCAAGCGAGCTAAGATTTTAGTGGAAAATATGGAGCGGTTTGGAGCTACAAACGTAGTCGTGACCAATGAGTCTGCTGGCCGCTTGGCCAAGGTTTTTAAAGGTTACTTTGATGTGATTGTTCTTGATGCCCCTTGCTCGGGTGAAGGGATGTTCCGTAAACAACCAGATGCCATGGATTATTGGAATCTAGACTATCCGAGCCAATGTGCCAGTCTCCAAAGAGAGATTTTAGAAGATGCAGTGACCATGCTTGCTGAAGGTGGTCGTTTGGTCTATTCGACCTGTACTTGGGCACCTGAGGAAAACGAAGAAATCGTCCACTGGTTGCTGGATACTTATGAATTTAAATTGCTTCCAGTTGAGCATGTGAACGGTATGGTAGCAGGAATTGATCTTCCTGAAACGGCGCGGATGTATCCTCATCATTTCAAGGGAGAAGGTCAGTTTGTTGCCCACCTGCAGTTTAAGGGACAAAATCCAGCACCTAAATTCAAAGCTAGCAAGAGCAATCTCAGTCGTGAACAGCAGAACTTGTGGCATGATTTTGTTCAAAAACACTTACGGGTCAATCTAACTGGTATCTTGCAAACTTTTGGAGACCAGCTCTATCTCTTGCCAGAGATGCTACCTGATCTAGGGAAACTCAAAATTGCCCGAAATGGCCTCCATCTGGGGACTTTTAAGAAGAAACGCTTCGAACCAAGTTTTGCTCTGGGATTAGCTTTGAAACCAAGCCAAGTAAAACAAAGGGTCGAAATCAATGATGAGGACTTTGTAAAATATGTGGCTGGTGAGACTGTTCAATTGTCTGAAGCTCGACCAAATGGATGGTATCAAGTTGTAGTTCAAGGAAACGGATTAGGCTTTGCCAAAGTAACGGGAAATGTTTTGAAAAATTATTATCCAAAAGGGCTCAGATTCAGGTGAAAAAGCTAGTCAAAGAGCCTATTCTATGTTATAGTGGAAGTATGAGTTTTTTCTGATAGTCTTTCATTATTACTTATATTATACGATGGAATTGTCCGCTCCGTAGAATGTCTAGATAAAATAAAGTGGGACAATCATTGATGATTATTGGATGATCAGGACAAACGGAAGAAATCAGAACATTTATCATTATGTTCAAGGAGAATAACAGTGAAAAAAAGAAAAAAGCTCGTCATGTCTCTTGCAGCTCTTTTGATGGCAGGTTCTCTAGCAGGATGTGCTAGCTGGATTGATCGTGGAGAATCCATGACAGCCGTTGGTTCAACAGCTCTTCAGCCTCTTGTCGAAGCGGCAGCAGATGAATTCGGTTCTAGAAACATCGGAAAAACAGTCAATGTTCAAGGTGGTGGATCGGGTACAGGATTATCTCAAGTCCAGTCTGGAGCAGTTGACATCGGGAACTCTGACGTCTTTGCAGAGGAAAAAGAAGGAATCGATGCTTCGGCTCTAGTAGACCACAAGGTTGCAGTGGCTGGTCTTGCAGTGATTGTAAACAAGGAAGTGGATGTTGAAAATCTCACAACCGAGCAACTTCGCAAAATCTTTACAGGTGAAGTGACCAACTGGAAAGAAGTTGGGGGCAAAGACCTAGCCATTTCAATCATCAACCGAGCAGCAAGTTCTGGTTCACGAGCGACGTTTGATACGGTCGTTATGAATGGCCAATCGGCAATGCAGAGCCAAGAACAGGATTCTAACGGAATGGTCAAGTCCATTGTATCCCAAACGCCTGGAGCCATTTCTTACCTGGCTTTTGCCTATGTAGATGACTCAGTGAAAAGCATGAAACTGAATGGCTATGAACCTACATCTGAGAATGTAACGACCAACAACTGGCCTTTGTGGTCTTATGAACATATGTACACACTTGGTCAGCCAAATGAGTTAGCTGCTGAATTCCTGAATTTCGTCCTCTCAGATGAGGCCCAAAATGGAATTGTTAAGGGCATGGGCTATATCTCTATCAATGAAATGAAAGTCCAAAAGGATGCTTCAGGTACCGTTACAGCAGTAGAAGGAGGTCAATAATGAATCAAGAAGAATTATCTAAAAAACTACTCTCTCCTTCAAAGAACTCTCGCCTTGAGAAGTTTGGTAAAGGTTTGACCTTCACCTGCCTTTCTTTGATTGTCATCATTGTGGCCATGATTTTGATTTTTGTAGCCCAAAAAGGCTTATCGACCTTCTTTGTCAATGGGGTCAACATCTTTGATTTCCTCTTTGGACAAACTTGGAATCCTTCAGGGAAACAATTTGGTGCCCTTCCAATGATTTTGGGTTCCTTTATTGTGACGATTTTATCAGCCCTCATCGCAACTCCCTTCGCTATTGGTGCTGCAGTCTTTATGACAGAAGTATCACCAAAGGGTGCAAAAATCTTGCAACCAGCCATTGAACTTCTCGTAGGTATTCCTTCAGTGGTCTATGGATTTATCGGTTTGCAAGTTGTGGTGCCTTTTGTTCGCAGTGTCTTTGGTGGAACTGGTTTTGGGATCTTGTCAGGGATTTTCGTTCTTTTTGTCATGATCCTACCAACTGTAACCTTTATGACAACAGACAGCTTGCGTGCTGTTCCTCGTCATTACCGTGAAGCTAGTTTAGCTATGGGAGCCACTCGTTGGCAAACCATCTGGCGTGTGACCTTGAAAGCAGCACGTTCAGGTATTTTCACTGCAGTGGTCTTTGGGATGGCGCGTGCCTTCGGTGAAGCCCTTGCTATTCAGATGGTGGTCGGAAACTCAGCAGTTATCCCAACCTCGCTAACAACACCAGCTGCGACTTTGACATCTGTATTGACTATGGGTATCGGAAATACCGTCATGGGAACGGTTGATAATAACGTTCTCTGGTCACTGGCCTTAGTCTTGCTCTTGATGAGTTTGGCCTTTAACAGTGTGATTAAATTGATTACGAAAGAAAGAGGAAAGAAAAACTATGCACGCTAAGAAATTAGATAAACTTGCAACAGCTGTCCTCTATACCATCGCGGGTATCATCGTGGCCATTTTGGCATCTTTGATTCTCTATATCTTGGTTCGTGGTTTGCCCCACATCTCTTGGTCTTTCTTGACTGGCAAATCATCATCTTACCAAGCAGGTGGAGGGATTGGAATTCAGCTCTATAATTCCTTCTTCCTTTTGGTCATTACCTTGATTATTTCTGTGCCTTTGTCTATGGGGGCTGGGATTTTCCTAGCTGAATACGCCAAAAAAGGTCCTGTGACCAATTTTGTCAGAACCTGTATTGAGATTTTGTCTTCTCTACCATCAGTCGTTGTGGGTCTCTTTGGTTACTTGATCTTTGTAGTTCAGTTTGAGTATGGATTTTCAATCATTTCAGGTGCCTTGGCCTTGACAGTCTTTAACCTTCCTCAGATGACTCGAAATGTTGAGGACAGTTTAAAACACGTTCACCATACGCAACGTGAGGCTGGTCTGGCCCTTGGAATTTCTCGTTGGGAGACTGTAGTTCATGTTGTCATTCCAGAAGCTCTTCCAGGTATCGTAACGGGTGTTGTTTTGGCATCTGGTCGTATCTTTGGTGAGGCCGCCGCTCTTATCTATACTGCAGGACAATCCGCTCCAGCCCTTGACTGGTCTAACTGGAATATCCTCAGTGTTACTAGCCCTATCTCAATCTTCCGACAAGCAGAAACCCTGGCTGTCCACATCTGGAAGGTCAACAGTGAAGGAACCATTCCTGATGCTACCATTGTATCTGCTGGTTCTGCCGCCGTGCTCCTCATCTTTATCTTGATTTTTAACTTTGGAGCTCGCAAACTCGGAAGCTATTTACACAAGAAATTAACCGCTGCCTAAAGGAGAAGCCATGTCAAAATATAACTGGGATGAAAAGCATATCATCACCTTTCCTGAAGAAAAAGTGGCCCTCTCTACCAAGGATTTACATGTTTACTATGGTAAAAATGAATCCATCAAGGGCATCGATATGCAATTTGAAAAAAATAAAATTACAGCCTTGATTGGTCCTTCTGGATCAGGAAAATCTACTTATCTTCGCAGTCTCAATCGGATGAATGATACTATTGATATTGCCAAGGTCACAGGTCAAATCCTCTATCGAGGGATTGACGTCAACCGTCCAGAAATCAATGTCTATGAGATGCGCAAGCATATCGGAATGGTCTTCCAACGTCCAAATCCATTTGCCAAGTCTATTTACCGCAACATCACTTTTGCTCATGAACGTGCAGGTGTTAAGGACAAGAAAGTACTTGATGAAATTGTAGAAACCTCTCTAAGACAGGCTGCCCTTTGGGATCAGGTCAAAGACGACCTCCACAAATCAGCCTTGATGCTTTCTGGTGGTCAGCAACAACGTCTCTGTATCGCTCGCGCCATTTCTGTCAAACCAGATATCCTCTTGATGGATGAGCCTGCGTCAGCTTTGGATCCGATTGCGACAGCCCAGCTGGAAGAAACCATGTTGGAATTGAAGAAGGACTTTACCATCATCATCGTTACCCACAGTATGCAGCAGGCTGCGCGTGCAAGTGACTACACTGGATTTTTCTACTTGGGTGATTTGATTGAGTATGATAAGACATCCAATATTTTCCAAAATGCTAAGTTACAGTCAACCAATGACTATGTAACGGGACACTTTGGTTAGAAAGGAAACGGTATGTCAGAAGCGATTTTACAGGTGTCAGACCTGTCCGTTTATTACAATAAAAAGAAGGCCTTGAATAGTGTTTCCCTTTCTTTCCAACCTAAGGAAATAACAGCCTTGATTGGTCCTTCTGGATCAGGAAAGTCCACCCTGCTCAAAGCTATCAACCGCATGGGCGATCTAAATCCTGAGGTGACAACAACTGGATCAGTGGTCTATAATGGTCACAATATCTACAGCCCCCGTACCGATACGGTTGAATTGCGTAAGGAAATCGGTATGGTCTTTCAACAGCCCAATCCCTTCCCTATGTCTATCTACGAAAATGTTGTCTATGGGCTACGTATCAATGGGGTTAAGGACAAGCAAGTCCTTGATGAAGCGGTCGAAAAGGCCTTGCAACGTGCTTCTATCTGGGATGAAGTAAAGGATCGTTTGCATGATTCGGCCATTGGTCTCTCAGGTGGACAACAACAACGTGTTTGTGTTGCTCGTGTCTTAGCAACCAGTCCGAAAATTATCCTCTTAGATGAACCAACTTCAGCTTTGGATCCTATTTCTGCAGGTAAGATTGAGGAAACCTTGTATGGTCTTAAAGATAAGTACACCATGCTCTTGGTAACGCGTTCGATGCAACAAGCCTCACGTATCTCTGATAAAACAGGATTTTTCCTAGATGGGGATTTGATCGAGTTTAACGATACGAAGAAGATGTTCCTAGACCCACAAAACAAGGAAACAGAAGATTATATTACAGGAAAATTTGGATAAGGAGTTGAATGATGTTACGATCTCAATTTGAAGAAGATTTGGAGAAATTGCACAACCAGTTCTATGCTATGGGACAAGAAGTGCTCTCGCAGATCAATCGTACAGTGCGTGCCTTTGTCACGCATGACCGTGATTTGGCAAAAGAAGTCATCGAAGACGATGCAGAAGTGAATGAATATGAAGTGAAGTTGGAAAAGAAATCATTTGAAATGATTGCCCTCCAACAACCTGTTTCGCAAGATCTTCGTACCGTCTTGACCGTTCTCAAGGCAGTGTCAGACGTAGAACGCATGGGAGATCATGCAGTGTCTATCGCTGAGGCGACTATTCGTATGAAGGGGGAGCAACGTATCCCTTCTGTTGAAGAAGAAATCAAAAAGATGGGACGCGACGTGAAAAACTTCGTCGAAGCAGCTCTAGATCTTTATCTCAACGGTTCTGTGGATCAAGCCTACGAAGTAGCGGCGATGGATGAAAAAATCAACCATTACTTTGATAGCATCCGTGATTTGGCTACAGAAGAAATTAGGAAAAATCCTGAAGCTATCGTTACAGGCCGTGATTACTTCCAGGTCATTTCTTTCTTGGAACGTATCGGAGACTACGCAAAAAATATCTGTGAATGGGTTGTTTACTTTGAAACAGGTAAGATTGTCGAACTATAAGAAACGGTTTAAATATACAGAAGAAAAGGCTGATTAAAATAAATCAGTCTTCTTTTTTATGAAAAGAATTGTTTTACAATCAAAATCTCTAAAAGGGTTGACAACTATTTTTAAAAGAGTTATAATTATTCATAATTAACAGAAAGGTCGTTTATTTATGAAATTTAAGAAATGGATATTAGTTGTATGTAGCATGCTTGCCAGCATGATTTTAGTAGCTTGCCAGTCAGGAACGGATAGTTCCCAATCTGCTGTGGACGCTATTAAACAAAAAGGAAAGCTAGTCGTTGCGACCAGCCCAGACTATGCACCATTTGAATTCCAAGCCTTGGTAGATGGTAAAAACCAAGTGGTTGGTGCAGATATTGATATGGCTCAAGCGATTGCAGATGAGCTTGGGGTTAAACTTGAAATCTCTAGCATGAGTTTTGACAATGTCTTGACCAGTCTTCAAACTGGAAAGGCTGACTTAGCCATTGCAGGAATTAGTGCAACAGATGAGAGAAAGGAAGTCTTTGACTTTTCAATCCCTTACTATGAAAACAAAATGAGCTTCTTGGTTAGAAAAGCCGATTTAGACAAATACAAGGATCTTTCAAGCCTCGCAAGTGCCAATATCGCAGCTCAAAAGGGAACTGTGCCAGAAACCATGGTCAAGGAACAATTGCCAAATGCCCAGTTGACATCCTTGACCAATATGGGTGAAGCCGTCAATGAGTTGCAGGCTGGAAAAGTGGATGCTGTTCATATGGATGAACCAGTTGCTCTTAGCTACGCAGGTAAAAACTCAGATCTTGTCGTTGCATCTGTTAACTTGACAATGAAAGATGGCGAAGCCAATGCCGTTGCTATCAAGAAGGATCAATCAGACTTGAAAGCGGTAGTAGATAAGGTTATCCAAAAACTGAAAGACGACGGAACCTATCAAAACTATCTTGAAAAAGCAGCGAAACTAACGGAAGTTGAACAATAAGAAAAAGCAGAGTTGGACTTTAATCCAACTCTGCTTTTATGTATTCTAATAGCTCTTCTAGATTTTCAAGAGTGACTTTGGCGAACTGATAAGGGCAGGCATCCAAATAAGCCTTCTCAAAAAAGTCTAGTTTGAGTGAGCTGTGTTTCAAACTGGCAATCTTAGGATAGTGTCTCAAATCAAGCAAAAGACCATCGTGTAGAGGATAGTGGGGCAAGGGACAGGTGTTTTTTTCAAGTAGCTCCTTCATCCGGGCCTGATAGTTCTCTTGAAGTGTCAGTCTGGCCAGTCGATTTTTTTCAAATAACTGGCTATCAATGTAAAGAGAAAGAGCCTTTTGCATGATGAGATTGCTGTCATAGTCCAGGATATTTTTGTAGGCAACAAAGGCCTCTTTTAGGGCATTTGGGAGAATGAGAGCGGTAATACGAAGGGCTGGAAAGAGACTGGTTGAGAAGGACTTGATATAAATGACGCGATCCTCAGTATCCAGATAGTGGAAGGTTTGTCCCTTTTTAAAGTCTAAGTCCCCTAAATAGTCATCCTCTACGATGTAAACACCATACTGGTTTGCTAGATCCAGAATAGCCCTTTTTTCCTGATCAGAATAGGAATGACCTAGGGGATAGTGGAAGCGAGGAATGGTGTAGAAAAACTTGATTTTCCCAGATTTAAACTGTTCTTCCAGTTCTTCAAGGTCAATGCCATCAATACGGCGTTCAATGGTCTGGTAGGCTAATCCTTGAGCGACCAAGAGGCGGTTCATCCGGTGGTAAGTCGGTTGTTCGACCAAAATTTCTTCTCCCTCGCTCGGAAAGTTAATCTGAGAAAGGATAAAGAGAGCTTGCTGGGTGCCAGATGTTAGAACCAATTGGTCGGGTTTACAGTAGAGGGCTTGGTCAAAGAGGAGTTGATGGACAGATTGTCTGAGTTCCTCAAGGCCTTCTTGGTTGTCATAGTAGTTGAAGAGGTAGTTTTCTCGGCCTATCAGGGTTTCGTTGACACAGAGTCGGAAGTCGTCATAGGCACTGGCATGCTCGTCAGTGACTTCGATTTCCAAATCCTGATGCTGTCCTTGTTCCAGAACATAATAGCCACTTTGGGGCTTGGCATAGAGGTATTGTTCATGGCGTAATTCTAGCAGGGCTCGTTGGATAGTGTCCTTGCTACAGTGGAAGTCTTGGCTCAGTTGACGGATGGAGGGAAGCCGGCTACCAGTTGGAAATTTTCCTGATTCAATCCCTTTTTTGAGAAAGGAAACGACTGCTTGGTATTTACTTTCTTTCTTCATTCCAGACCTCCGTTGATTTTGTTACATTGTACCTTTTTTTTGCCTACTTGGCAATGGGAAAAGCATTTCTCCCTTTCACAACTAGGAGCAAATGTGGTATACTTAGAAAGTATGATGATTCATTGAACAGAAGATAAGAAAGAGAATGGATAGAAAAGTGCAGGAACCGGTTAAATTATTTCAATACAATACTTTAGGTGCCCTAATGGCAGGTCTCTATGGTGGAACTATGACAGTAGGAGAATTGCTGGAACATGGTGACCTCGGCTTGGGGACTTTGGATTCGATTGACGGGGAGTTGATTGTTCTTGATGGCAAGGCTTATCAAGCCAAGGGATCTGGTCAAACGCCTGAAATCGTTGAGGTGGCAGCGGATGCTCTTATTCCCTATGCAGCAGTGGTTCCTCATCAGGCAGAAGTGATTTTCCGTCAGCGCTTTGAAATGACGGACAAGGAATTGGAAAAACGAATTGAGTCCTACTATGATGGGGAAAATCTTTTTCGTTCCATCAAGATTCATGGCGAATTTTCACAAATGCATGTGCGGATGATTCCCAAATCCACACCTGATACCAAGTTTGCTGATGTGGCGACTCACCAACCTGAATATAGCCGTGAAAATGTATCGGGAACTATTGTTGGATTTTGGACACCGGAGATTTTCCATGGGGTGAGTGTTGCAGGCTATCATTTGCATTTTATCTCAGATGATTTGACCTTTGGTGGGCATGTGATGGACTTTGTTATCAAAGAAGGAATGATTGAGGTTGGGGCAGTCGACCAGTTGGACCAACGTTTTCCAGTCCAAGATCGCCAGTATTTATTCGCCAAATTTAACGTTGACGAGATGAAGAAAGATATTGATAAGTCAGAATAGGAGAAAAAGATGACAGTACATATTATCCTTACCATGATCGCTTTGGTTCTCATTCTAGTAAGTGGAACTTGGTATGCTAAAAAACGGTTTAAAATCTCTCTTGCAGTGATGGGCTTGGGGGCAATCGCATTTTTTGTTTCTTCTCAAGTGTTAGAGAAGATGGTTCACCTTCTGGTACTCCATCCGCAAAAAGATGGAACCATTCCGCTTATGCAGGAGCAGCCTTTCTTATATGTGCTTTATGGAATCGCCATGGCGGCCCTCTTTGAGGAAACAGCTCGTCTTGTCTTTTTTAAATGGTTGGAGAAAAAGAGAAAGCTAGAAGATCGAGATGCTTTGGCTTATGGTTTGGGACATGGGGGCTTGGAGATGCTCTATCTCGGAATGGGAAGCTTGATCAGTTTGTTGATTCTTTTTTCACTCATTCAGTCTTCAAATACTGATGTAGCCAATCTCCTTCCAAAGACTACACTCGAAACGGTCCAGTCTCTTTCTGTATGGCAGGTTTATTTACTAGGAGTAGAACGTGTGCTTGCTCTGGTTCTGCAAATTGGTCTTTCTATCTGGGTCTATCAAAGTGTTCGTCAAAAGAAATGGATCTACCTCCTTGCTGCCTATGGATTACATGCCTTGTTTGACTTAGCTCCAGCTCTATCTCAAGTGGGCTGGATTGCAAATCCGCTTCTAGTTGAGTTCATTCTTTTCGTAGAACTTCTAGTCTTTATCTGGCTAACCAAATCTACATTTTGGAAAAAATCATAAAAAGAGGGGTGACCTCTTTTTTTATGTAAAGATAAAACAAGCTCTTTTTATGGTCGTCAAATGTCTCTAAAAATGGTATAATGGAATGAATTTTGAAAAAGGAAGAGTGACATGTCAGTAAAAGAAAAAATGCTTGAAATCTTAGAAGGAATTGATATTCGTTTTAAGGAACCTTTGAAGACCTATACCTATACCAAGGTTGGAGGTCGAGCGGATTATCTAGTTTTGCCACGCAATCGCTATGAGATGGCCCGTGTCGTCCAATTTGCCAATCAAGAGAATATTCCCTGGATGGTGCTTGGGAATGCCAGCAATATCATCGTTCGTGAAGGTGGAATCCGTGGTTTTGTCATCTTGTGCGATAAGCTTAATAACGTTTCGGTTGATGGCTATACCATCGAAGCAGAAGCGGGTGCTAATTTGATCGAGACAACACGTATTGCCCTTCGTCATAGTTTGACTGGTTTTGAGTTTGCTTGCGGTATTCCGGGAAGCATTGGAGGAGCTGTCTTTATGAATGCGGGTGCCTACGGAGGAGAGATTGCTCACATCTTGCAGTCTTGTCAAATTTTGACCAAGGAAGGGGAAATCGAGACCTTGTCAGTCAAGGACTTGGCTTTTGGTTACCGCCATTCAGCTATTCAGGATTCTGGGGCTATTGTCTTGTCAGCTAAATTTGCCCTAGCTCCAGGGAATCATCAGGTTATCGAGCAAGAGATGGATCGCTTGACGCACCTACGTGAACTCAAACAACCTTT
This sequence comes from Streptococcus sp. HJ1, assembly GCF_052399005.1. Taxonomy (GTDB): domain Bacteria; phylum Bacillota; class Bacilli; order Lactobacillales; family Streptococcaceae; genus Streptococcus. Next base: position 787,758 of record NZ_CP199005.1, read on the forward strand.
AGAATACCCATCTTGCGGTTCAGTCTTTAAGCGTCCAGTCGGGCATTTTGCAGGACAATTGATTTCAGAAGCTGGTTTGAAGGGCTACCGTATCGGTGGTGTCGAAGTCTCAGAAAAACATGCAGGCTTTATGATTAATGTAGCCGATGGGACTGCAAGAGATTATGAAGACTTAATTGAGTCTGTCATTGAAAAAGTTAAAGAACATTCAGGTGTTACCTTAGAGCGAGAAGTTCGTATCTTGGGTGAACACGAATAACATTATTTTTACATAGCATTCAAAGATTGGGATTTTATCGCTAAATGAGGTTTAGGTCAATTTATTTCCTACGCTTGTGTCTAGCATTCTAACAAGGTCCCAATCTGTTAATTTACGAAGAAGAAGGAATTTAGAGGAATTGAAAAAACCAATTATTGAATTCAAAAACGTCTCTAAAGTTTTTGAAGATAGCAATACCAAGGTTCTCAAAGACATTAACTTTGAGTTGGAAGAAGGGAAGTTCTATACACTACTAGGTGCATCAGGTTCTGGGAAATCAACCATCCTGAACATCATTGCAGGTTTACTGGATGCGACGACAGGGGATATTTTACTGGATGGGGTACGGATCAACGACATTCCAATCAACAAGCGAGACGTCCATACGGTCTTCCAATCCTATGCCTTGTTTCCACATATGAATGTGTTTGAAAATGTTGCCTTTCCACTCCGCTTGCGTAAGATTGACAAGAAAGAAATCGAGCAACGTGTAGTGGAAGTTCTCAAGATGGTTCAGTTGGAAGGGTATGAAAAACGTTCCATCCGTAAACTCTCTGGAGGACAACGTCAGCGTGTGGCCATTGCTCGTGCCATTATCAACCAGCCCCGTCTGGTCTTGTTGGATGAGCCCTTGTCAGCGCTGGACTTGAAATTGCGAACAGACATGCAGTACGAACTGCGTGAACTGCAACAACGATTGGGAATTACCTTTGTCTTTGTCACTCACGATCAGGAGGAAGCTCTCGCCATGAGTGACTGGATTTTCGTTATGAACGATGGCGAGATTGTTCAGTCAGGAACACCTGTTGATATCTACGATGAGCCAATCAACCATTTTGTTGCCACCTTTATCGGTGAGTCCAACATCTTGCCAGGAACCATGATTGAGGACTACTTGGTCGAGTTTAACGGCAAACGCTTTGAAGCGGTCGATGGGGGGATGAAGCCAAATGAGCCTGTTGAGGTTGTCATTCGTCCAGAGGACTTGCGCATTACCCTTCCTGAAGAAGGCAAGCTCCAAGTTAAGGTGGATACTCAACTTTTCCGTGGGGTTCATTACGAGATTATCGCCTATGACGAGCTCGGAAATGAATGGATGATCCACTCAACTCGTAAAGCCATCGTTGGTGAGGAAATCGGTCTGGACTTTGAACCAGAGGACATCCACATCATGCGTCTCAACGAAACCGAAGAAGAGTTCGATGCTCGTATCGAGGAGTACGTAGAAATCGAAGAGCAAGAAGCAGGTCTGATTAATGCGATCGAGGAGGAAAGAGATGAAGAAAACAACCTCTAAACTCTTTGTAGTGCCCTATATGCTTTGGATTGCCCTCTTTGTGTTGGCACCCTTGGTTTTGATTTTCGGTCAATCCTTTTTCAACATTGAAGGCCAGTTTAGTTTAGAAAACTACAAATCCTACTTTGCATCACAAAACTTGACCTATCTCAAAATGAGCTTCAACTCTGTGCTTTATGCAGGGATTGTGACCTTGGTAACACTACTCATCAGCTATCCAACAGCCCTCTTTTTGACTCGTCTTAAGCACCGTCAGCTATGGCTCATGCTGATTATTCTGCCGACCTGGATTAACCTGCTCCTCAAGGCCTATGCCTTTATCGGGATTTTTGGTCAAAATGGCTCTATTAATCAATTTTTGGAATTCATCGGAATCGGTTCGCAGCAGTTGCTCTTTACGGATTTCTCCTTTATCTTTGTTGCAAGCTACATTGAACTTCCCTTTATGATTTTGCCGATTTTCAATGTTTTGGACGATATGGACAACAATCTCATCAATGCCAGCTATGACCTCGGTGCGACCAAGTGGGAAACCTTCCGTCATGTTATCTTCCCTCTGTCGATGAATGGTGTGCGAAGTGGAGTTCAGTCCGTCTTTATCCCTAGTTTGAGTCTCTTCATGCTGACACGTTTGATTGGTGGGAACCGCGTTATCACGCTGGGAACAGCTATTGAGCAGAACTTCCTTACCAATGACAACTACGGTATGGGTTCAACCATTGGTGTGATCCTCATCCTGACCATGTTCATCACCATGTGGGTGACCAAGGAAAGGAGAGAACGATGAAAAAATTTGCCAATCTCTACCTAGCCTTTGTCTTTATCATCCTTTATTTGCCAATTTTTTACTTGATCGGCTATGCATTTAATGCTGGCGATGATATGAACAGCTTTACAGGCTTTAGCTTGAGCCATTTTAAAACTATGTTTGGTGATGGCCGTCTCATGTTGATCCTCACCCAAACCTTTTTCTTGGCCTTTTTATCAGCCTTGATTGCGACCATTATCGGGACTTTCGGTGCTATCTATATCTATCAGTCTCGTAAAAAATACCAAGAAGCCTTTTTATCACTCAATAATATCCTCATGGTTGCGCCTGACGTTATGATTGGTGCCAGCTTCTTGATTCTTTTTACCCAACTCAAGTTTTCACTTGGCTTTTTGACCGTTTTATCTAGTCACGTGGCCTTCTCCATTCCTATCGTGGTATTGATGGTCTTACCTCGACTCAAGGAAATGAACGGTGACATGATTCATGCGGCCTATGACTTGGGAGCCAGCCAGTTTCAGATGTTTAAGGAAATCATGCTTCCTTACCTGACACCGTCTATCATTGCAGGTTATTTCATGGCCTTTACTTACTCGCTGGATGACTTTGCCGTGACCTTCTTTGTAACAGGAAATGGCTTTTCGACCCTGTCAGTTGAGATCTACTCCCGTGCTCGGAAGGGGATTTCGCTAGAAATCAATGCCCTGTCTGCCCTTGTCTTTCTCTTTAGTATTATCCTAGTTGTAGGTTATTACTTTATCTCACGTGAGAAGGAGGAGCAAGCATGAAAAAACTCTATTCATTTTTAGCAGGAATTGTAGCGATTATCCTTGTCTTATGGGGAATTGCGACGCATCTAGACAGTAAAATCAATAGCCGAGACAGTCAGAAATTGGTTATCTACAACTGGGGGGACTATATCGATCCAGAACTCTTGGAGAAATTCACAGAAGAAACAGGAATCCAAGTCCAGTATGAGACCTTTGATTCCAACGAGGCCATGTATACCAAGATCAAGCAGGGTGGAACAACCTATGATATTGCTATCCCAAGTGAGTACATGATCAACAAGATGAAGGACGAAGACCTCTTAGTTCCTCTTGATTATTCAAAAATTGAAGGAATCGAAAATATCGGACCTGAGTTCCTCAACCAGTCATTTGACCCGGGCAATAAATTCTCCATCCCATACTTCTGGGGGACCTTGGGAATTGTTTACAATGAAACCATGATAGATGAGGCGCCCGAGCATTGGGATGACCTCTGGAAGCCAGAATATAAGGATTCCATCATGCTCTTTGATGGGGCGCGTGAGGTGCTGGGACTCGGGCTTAACTCACTTGGTTACAGTCTCAACTCCAAGGATCCTCAGCAGCTGGAAGAGACAGTGGATAAGCTCTACAAATTGACTCCAAATATCAAGGCCATTGTGGCAGACGAGATGAAGGGTTACATGATTCAGAACAATGCTGCTATCGGTGTGACTTTCTCTGGGGAAGCCAGCCAGATGTTGGAGAAAAATCCTAACCTCAAGTATGTCGTTCCGACTGAGGCTAGCAATCTCTGGTTTGATAACATGGTCATTCCAAAAACAGTCAAAAACCAAGACGCAGCCTATGCTTTTATCAACTTTATGTTGAAACCCGAAAATGCTCTGAAAAATGCGGAGTATGTAGGCTACTCAACACCAAACCTACCAGCAAAGGAAATGCTCCCAGAGGAGACTCGTGAGGACAAATCCTTCTATCCAGACGCTGATACCATGAAACACCTTGAAGTTTATGAAAAGTTTGACCATAAATGGACAGGCAAATATAGTGACCTCTTCCTACAGTTTAAAATGTATCGGAAGTAGGAGTAGATACAAAGAAGAGGCTGGGAAAAAGTCTTTAAAATCAGAAAACGCATAATATCGGGTGTTGAAAAAATCTCCAGATTAGGAACTATAAGTGAGTTCACTAGTATGGAGATTTTTTAATATCTCCTGTTATGAAGCGATTGTCTTGTTCTATATTTGAAATTTACCAAAAAAATTGATAGAATGATTGGAGTAACAAATATTACTTGATATCAAAGATTTGACGATAAAATGGAGATAAATAGGTTGATGACTTATGAATTTACATGAAATATTTGAAGATTATAAAGATGGTGTTCCTTATGCCTTCGAGACAGAATTTGAAACCTTACATTTTGATGATAATAACCGTTATGAAAAGAACGTAAAAGATTTGACAAGAGTTGTTAGGAAGAGTTTTTATGAATCTATTAGCCAATTAACGGGAGCTACTAGTTATAACCAAAGCTATTTCTTTCTCCCCTCTCATGTCTGCGAACAAATTGATGACTTCTTATTTGATTTTTCCCATAATGATAATCCTAACGAGTCGTCTATTGAAAAAATTAATAAGCTAATTTGTGACTTTAAAAATGAAGGCAGATTTAGCAATGATAATTCTTCTACTTCTTTTTTTCTTGTACAGAATGGTGTAGATAACTGTAGTTCAAACCAAGTTTTACTCGGCTTAAAAGATAAAGTCACTCGAAATACTGAAGAGATTAGTATTTTAAAAGGGGATATTGATATCGGAGTTGGTTTACTTCATAGAAGCAAAAAATATACAAAACCCGCTCCAAAATTTAAACATGTATCTTTTTGGAAAAATAAAACGGGAACGCCGATAGAGAGTTTTGGAAATATATTTAAGGAGTTCCAGTTGTTGGAGGAAGATGATGAAATTAATGAATAAAATATTAAAAAAAATTAATGAAAATTTTGATAATTACTTTGAAATAATCAATTTTAGCTTTCCAGTTTTATTTTGTGTGGAGCTAGCAGGAAGAGTACAAATTGGTTTTGTTAATAGCTACAAGCCGAATAAAGGTGAAGTTTCCTTTATTTTAGCTAATTCAGAATATAACCGGATTATAACTTGTATTGAATGTGATACTAATGTTAGAGATTTATTTCAGGGAGATATTTATAAGTACACATATGACAAAGGTGAAAAAAATCAAAGTATGATTAATATAAATGACCTTGATCAATATTTACCTAGTGAAGAGCTAACTGTTCAGGGAGCTTTTAATTATATTGCTATTAATGAATTGCTTGAAGAACTACGAAATGAACAACAAAAGGGTTGTCTTGATAAAGAGATTAGATTGGGTGAATCCTATACTACAGTATTTGGAAGATTAAAGGAAAGTTATAATAAACTTTTTATAGCAATGTTTGATAGTTCATCTTCTGTTCCTTTGCCAAAAATCGATTATATCAATTATTGTAAGCCATCTAAAAGCTCTAACACTGATTATTTAGTTGATATATTTAAACACATCGATACTGGTGAATTACGTCAGAATACTAATGAACTTCAATTAACTGGATATCATAATACCTTATCTCTAATAAAAGACGCCACATATAGTAGACATGAGTACCAGCAAGAAGAAATTCCTGATTATAAATTTATACCTAAACTGAATAGAATAGATCGAGAAAAAAATCATATTAATATGGTGGTTTAAAAGGAGGACGACATGAATAAACCTGTGATAAATCTAAAAAGATACGAAGTTGATAGCTTATTAGTTTCTAGAAATCTTACTAACGATGACCATGAATCAGAAACATTCAATCTTGATGCAAAGGTTGGTCATACAGATGATTATACTCATGGAGCCGTAAAACTTAGTGTTTCTTTAGTTGACAAAGATGCCATGAAAAAAATATCTGTAACTGTAATAGGATATTTTGAAATAAACATAGACGAAAATATCATTGATACTCTATACGTCAATGGTACTGCTATTCTTTATCCTTATTTACGTTCTATTGTTTCAATAGTTTCGGCAATTGATAGCAGTGAAGCAATGTTGCTACCTACCATTAATGTTTTAGAATTATTAGATAAATCTCAACATTTTGAAGAAGAATAATTTATTAGCTTACTAAATAACAACTATATGTTGTCTATCTCTTGCACTCTTAATAGATTTTATACTCCTGTATAATGTAATCATTGAGACTTACCGAAGACTCGGTTCGAGGATAACATTTAGAAAATTTTTTCATAATCAAACGTATATTATAAAGGTTTCTGAATATGTGATAATATGCGCTTTTCTCATTTTAAAGCCTATTAATAACTCTCCAAAGTTGCGCATGATACTGGCACAATTTGCTATCGGCAATTTGTATCGGAAGTAGTAGATAAACGTAAGAAAACGAATCAGTCAAGCTGGTTCGTTTTTTAAAAAATAGAAGGCAATTTTTATAACTATATGTTTTTCTATGATAGTTGCTTATTTGCTAGTCTAGTAGTATACTAAGTTTATACGAATAGAAAGCGGTAACAAATCATGAAAATGTCTACTTTTTTCAAAAAAAGTTACTGGCCAACCTTTTTAATTGTTAACGAAACAATTATACTATTTCATTTAAAGGATGGCTTGGATCGGCAATATCTAACAACGGATTCCATATATTTGGTGATAGGTTACTTTATATTTGCAAATGTTTTCATAGCTATCTTTAGCAATTCAAAAACTTGGAATAAAAGTTGGGATAAAAAGAAAAATGGCAGTAAGAAAAAATATATCCTGAAAAAGTAGTCAGGGATGTAGGGAATGATTTCCAGTTGACGCAGAACTCAAAAAACGATATAATAAGAAAGTTGAGAATTGATTTTCAGTTGTCTTAGTTCAGAGAAATGGCGGTGCTGCGAGCCATCTAAGCTAGGAAATCATGCTACTCAATCAGACAATTGCATAAGAACAAGAGAATGACAAGTTCATTGAATGAAGGTGGTACCGCGGTTTTTCGCCCTTCGTGATATGGACTTGTCTTTTGATTTTTGGAGGTGTTTATGAAGACATTTCTTGTCAAACAAAAATTTCGTCTTGGAGGCGAACGCTTTGATATCAAGGATGATAGAGGAGTAGTGAACTATCAGGTGGAGGGATCATTTTTCCAAATTCCTAAGACCTTTACCATCTATGATGCCTATGGTGAGCAAGTCAGTGAAATCAGTAAAGAATTTTTCACTTTGCTTCCTCGCTTTACTATCCAGTTACGAAACGGTTCCAATTTCGTCATTCGCAAGAAGTTGACCTTCTGGCGAGATAAGTATGAGTTTGACAATCTAGGGCTTCGTATCGAGGGCAATATCTGGGATTTGAATTTCAAATTGCTGGATGACCGCGACCAAGTGATTGCCGAGATTCGGAAAGAGATTTTCCATTTGACCTCAACTTACAACGTAACCGTCTATGAAGACTCTTATGCAGACCTGGTCATTTCCCTCTGTGTCGCAATTGACTATGTGGAAATGCTGGAAAGCCAATCAAATTAAACAAGTAAATAAGGAGATATTATGAAACAACTATCTAGTGCTCAAGTTCGCCAAATGTGGCTTGATTTCTGGGCAAGCAAAGATCACTCTGTAGAACCATCAGTTAGCTTGGTTCCAGTAAATGACCCAACTCTTTTGTGGATCAACTCTGGGGTAGCAACTCTTAAGAAATACTTTGACGGAACCATCATTCCTGAAAATCCACGTATTACCAATGCGCAAAAGGCTATCCGTACCAACGATATTGAAAACGTAGGGAAGACTGCGCGTCACCATACCATGTTTGAAATGTTAGGGAACTTCTCTATCGGGGATTACTTCCGTGATGAAGCCATCACTTGGGCTTATGAGCTTTTGACAAGCCCAGAATGGTTTGATTTTCCTGCTGAAAAACTCTACATGACCTACTATCCTGAAGATAAGGATTCTTACAACCGCTGGATTGAAGTAGGAGTGGACCCAAGTCACTTGATTCCAATTGAGGACAACTTCTGGGAAATCGGTGCGGGACCTTCTGGACCAGATACTGAAATCTTCTTTGACCGTGGAGAAGCCTTTGACCCAGAAAATATTGGTATTCGCCTGCTTGCAGAAGATATCGAAAACGACCGTTACATCGAAATCTGGAATATCGTTTTGTCACAATTTAACGCTGACCCTGCTGTTCCTCGTAGCGAATACAAGGAACTGCCGCATAAGAACATTGATACGGGCGCTGGTTTGGAGCGTTTGGTGGCAGTTATCCAAGGGGCTAAGACAAACTTTGAAACGGACCTCTTCATGCCAATCATTCGTGAAGTTGAGAAATTGTCTGGTAAGGTCTACGACCAAGATGGCGACAACATGAGCTTCAAGGTCATCGCTGACCACATCCGTTCCCTTTCATTTGCCATCGGTGATGGTGCTCTTCCTGGAAATGAAGGTCGTGGCTATGTCCTTCGTCGTCTTCTCCGTCGTGCTTCTATGCATGGTCAAAAATTGGGTATCAATGAGCCTTTCCTTTACAAACTCGTTCCAACTGTTGGAAAAATCATGGAAAGCTACTACCCAGAAGTGCTTGAAAAACGTGACTTTATCGAAAAAATCGTTAAGAGCGAAGAAGAGTCATTTGCTCGTACCCTTCACTCAGGTCAACACTTTGCGGAAACCATTGTATCTGACTTGAAAGCGAAAGGACAAAGCGTTATCGCTGGTTCAGATGTCTTCAAACTCTACGATACATATGGATTCCCAGTTGAATTGACAGAAGAAATCGCTGAAGAAGCTGGCATGACGGTAGACCGTGAAGGTTTTGAAGCAGCCATGAAAGAACAGCAAGAACGTGCGCGTGCATCAGCTGTTAAGGGTGGCTCAATGGGTATGCAAAATGAAACCCTTCAAAACATTACAGTGGAAAGTGTCTTCAACTACAATGCCAGCCAATTGTCTTCTAAGTTGGTGGCTATCGTGGCTGACAATGCAGAAGTAGAAGCTGTTTCTGAAGGAACTGCCTCTCTTATCTTTGCAGAAACTCCATTCTACGCTGAAATGGGTGGACAAGTAGCTGACCACGGTCAAATCTTGGATGCAGCAGGGAACCTTGTAGCGACTGTAACGGACGTGCAAAAAGCACCAAACGGACAAGCTCTTCATACTGTCGAAGTTCTTGCACCACTTGCTTTGAATCAAGAATATACCTTGGCAATCGATACTAATCGCCGTCACCGTGTCATGAAGAACCACACAGCGACTCACTTGCTCCATGCGGCTCTTCACAATATCCTTGGCAACCATGCGACACAAGCAGGATCTCTGAACGAAGTAGAATTCCTTCGCTTTGACTTCACTCACTTCCAAGCCGTAACTCCTGAAGAGTTGCGCGCCATTGAACAGCAAGTCAACGAAAAAATCTGGGAAGCAATTGCAGTGGAAACTGTTGAGACAGATATTGACACTGCTAAAGAAATGGGAGCTATGGCCCTCTTTGGTGAGAAATACGGTAAGGAAGTTCGTGTTGTGACCATCGGTGACTACTCAGTGGAACTCTGTGGTGGTACCCACGTTGGCAACACTTCTGAGATTGGTCTCTTCAAGATTGTCAAAGAAGAAGGAATCGGATCAGGAACTCGTCGTATCTTGGCAGTAACTGGTAAGGAAGCCTTTGAAGCTTATCGTGAACAAGAAGACGCTTTGAAAGCCGTCGCAGCAACCTTGAAAGCACCTCAACTCAAGGAAGTTCCTCATAAGGTTGAAGGACTTCAAGAGCAACTTCGTCAATTGCAAAAAGAAAATGCAGAATTGAAGGAAAAAGCAGCAGCAGCAGCTGCAGGTGATGTCTTCAAGGATGTGAAGGAAGTCAACGGACACCGTTACATTGCAAGCCAAGTTTCTGTATCAGATGCAGGTGCCCTTCGTACCTTTGCGGATAACTGGAAACAAAAAGACTACTCTGATGTGCTTGTCCTAGTTGCCGCTATCGGTGACAAAGTCAATGTTCTTGTAGCTAGCAAGACAAAAGATGTGCATGCAGGAAACCTTGTCAAAGAATTGGCTCCAATCGTCGATGGACGTGGTGGTGGTAAACCAGACATGGCCATGGCAGGAGGAAGCAACCAAGCGAAAATCCAAGAACTCTTGGATGCAGTAGCAGGTAAATTATAAGACAATAAAGATCTATCCATTTGGGTAGGTCTTTTTGTGAATACAAAAAAGCCAAATCCGGTTGGATCTGGCTTGTAACTGATAGGTTTATTTTGTTGCCCAGACACTGACTGAACCCGCTGCTACCGGAAATTCTCCATAACCTTCAGCATTGATTGTAACTTGTGCTGGATGATTTTCAAGGAGGTCAACAAAGGTTTGATCAGCCCATTCTGGACCAACAAACAAAGACTTGCTGTTTTCTTGGTCGTTTGAGATAAGGACCGCGAGCGGTGTTTGGTTCTCAGCACCTGCACGAACCCACCCGATGCAGTTGGCATCGTCAAAGTAGTCTGTTTGCTCTCCATAGGCCAAGTCTTTTCGGATGGCTAGGAGACGGTCAAGAACTTCTCTGAAATCTTCTTGGGCATACTGCCCAGAAATTCCATAGTAGTCTCCATAAAAGACACATGGAAGGCCTTGCTCACGAAGAAGAATGAGCGCATAGGCTGCTGGCTTGAACCATTCTTGGACGGTTGATTCAAGTGCCTGTCCTCGTTGAGTATCATGGTTGTCAACGAAAGTGACAGCCTTGTCAGCCTTGACTTCAACCAAGCTATCAGTAAAGATAGTACGAAGGTCGTAGCTTGCTCCAGCCTGACTGGCTTCAAAGAAATTTTGGTGGAGACGCACATCGACAAGGTCAAAGCGCTCCTCAATTTTTTCAAGATAGTCCAGATTGGCTTCTTTGTCTGGATTCCAAAATTCACCAAAAACATAGAAATCTTCACCGTATTTTTCCTTCATATCACGGATAAAATTGCCCATAAAGAAGGAGTCAATGTGTTTAACGGCATCCAAGCGGAAACCAGCAACTCCAGTCGTTTCCATGAACCAGTCAGCCCAGTCATAGATGTTTTGGATGACTTCAGGGTGCTTAAAGTCCAGGTCAGCGTACATGAGATAGTCGTAGTTGCCGTTTTCGTTATCGACCAATTCCTCGTTTGCCCAACCTTTATTGTCTCCTTGGATCAGGTAAATACCAGACTTACGGCGCTTGGCATCGTAGTCTGTACCTGTAAAGTGGTACCAGTGCCATTCAAAGTCATTATAGGTTTTCTGACGTCCATCAAAAGTGAAGTGGGTCCATCCGTTGATAGTAAAGGGCTCACTTAGTTGAACGGTACGGTCCTCGGGATCGACTTCGATAACTTGAAAGGCTTCCAATTTATCTGCTGCAGCCTTGTGATTGAGCACCACATCAGCCATTGGTTGGATTCCGTGCTCCTTGAGAGTCTGAATCGTTTGGAGATAATCTTCCTTAAATCCATATTTGGTACGAACAGTCCCTTTTTGGTTAAATTCACCTAGATCAAAAAGATCATAAACGCCATAGCCAACATCTTTTTCATTGGTTGCCTTGAAGGCAGGTGGCATCCAGACATGACTGATACCGAGATTTGCTAGGTGTTCTGCGTCATCTGCCAATCGTGTCCAGTGTTGTCCATCGTGGGGCAGATACCACTCAAAGTATTGCATAAGTGTCTGATTTTGCATAGTTTTTCCTCTTACTTATCAATGATGTGTTATATTCTACCATAAAGTCCAGAACTACGCAAACGTTTGCGCAAAATTCTATACTCATTTCTAGAAATGTCTATTTTTTGAAATTTCCCATTTTTTTCATTGGTTAGGAAAGAAGGATTAGAAAAAATGAATTGACTAAACTTTTTTTAACAAAAATGACACTTAGTAAACTAAAGTAAAAATGGACAAACGCTTTCTATTTTGAGAATTGTCACAAAATTTGCTATAATAGTAGCTATGAATAGAATTAGGGTCAGCAGACGTGTTGAAAAAAAGCTAGCTAAGGGTCTAGTTCTTTTGGAAGCAAGCGATTTAACAGATATTGAACTGACGGATCAGGCAGTAGAAGTTCTTAGTCTAGACGGAAAGTTTTTAGGGAGCGCCTATCTTTCTCAGCAGAACAAGGGCATTGGCTGGTTCATCAGCAAGGAAAAGGTTCGTTTCAATCATGCCTTTTTTGAAATTCTGTTTCGTAAGGCCAAGGAAGCTAGAAGGCCTTATTATCAAGATGACTTGACTACTGCCTTTCGCCTCTTTAACCAAGAGGGAGATGGTTTTGGTGGTCTGACTGTTGATCTCTATGGAGATTATGCTGTCTTTTCTTGGTACAACTCCTTTGTTTACCAGATTCGTGAGCTGATAGTAAAGGCTTTTAAGGAAGTTTTTCCTGAGGTCTTGGGGGCTTATGAAAAGATTCGTTTTAAAGGTCTAGACTACGAGTCTGCCTATGTTTATGGTGAGGAAGCGCCAGATTATTTTACTGTTCTTGAGAATGGCGTGCTCTATCAGGTCTTTATGAATGATGGTTTGATGACAGGAATTTTCCTAGACCAGCATGAGGTTCGTGGAAGTTTGGTTGACGGTCTAGCCGTGGGCAAATCCTTGCTCAATATGTTTTCCTATACGGCGGCCTTTTCAGTTGCTGCAGCTATGGGAGGCGCGAGTGAGACGACTTCTGTTGACTTGGCAAAACGGTCGAGAGAGTTGTCAGAAGCTCATTTTCAGGCAAATGGACTCAACACAGACAACCATCGTTTTATCGTCATGGATGTCTTTGAGTACTTCAAGTACGCCAAGAGAAAAGGCTTGACCTATGATGTGATTGTTCTTGATCCGCCGAGCTTTGCCCGCAATAAAAAACAAACATTCTCTGTAGCTAAGGACTATCACAAGTTGATTTCCCAGAGTCTAGAGATTTTAAATCCGGGAGGCATTATCATTGCCAGTACCAATGCTGCCAATGTTTCCCGCCAGAAATTTACAGAACAAATTGATAAAGGTTTTGCAGGAAGAAGGTATCAGATCTTGAACCAATATGGTCTTCCAGCAGACTTTGCCTATAATAAAAAAGATGAAAGCAGTAATTACCTCAAGGTGATTAGTATGAAGGTTAGTAGATGAAATTAATCGTTTCAGTAATGCCAAGAAGTTTAGAAGAAGCGCAAGAACTGGATGCCACTAGGTATGAAGATGCCGATATCATTGAGTGGCGTGCGGACTTTCTTACAAAGGACGCTATTTTACAGGTAGCACCTGCAATCTTTGAGAAATTCGCAGGCCGCGAACTTGTCTTTACCCTTCGGACTCGCTATGAGGGAGGAGAAATCGAACTGTCTTCTGAGGAGTATGTTCAAATCATTAAGGAAGTTACTCAGCTCTATCAGCCGGATTATGTAGATTTTGAGTATTTCAGCTACAAGGACGTTTTTGAGGAAATGTTGGATTTTCCAAATCTTGTTTTGAGCTATCATAATTTCCAGGAGACACCTGAAAACATGATGGAAATTTTGTCTGAGTTGACCAGCCTTTCTCCCAAAGTAGTCAAGGTATCAGTTATGGCCCATACGGAGCAGGATGTTTTAGACCTGATGAACTACACTCGAGGATTTAAAACACTCAACCCTGAGCAAGAGTACGTGACCATTTCCATGGGGAAAATGGGCAAGGTATCACGCATTACTTCAGATGTGACGGGTTCAAGTTGGTCATTTGCTAGTCTGGATGAAGCGAGTGCCCCAGGTCAGATTTCGCTATCAAACATGAAGAAAATCAGGGAGATTTTGGATGAAGCTTGATGGCTACACACGTATGGCAGCTGTTGTTGCAAATCCCATCAAACACTCTATTTCACCCTTTATCCACAATAGGGCCTTTGAGGCGACAGCTACCAATGGTGCCTATGTAGCTTGGGAGATTGAAGCGGGTGATTTGGCAGAAACAGTCGCTAATATTCGCCGTTACCAGATGTTTGGGATTAATCTCTCCATGCCTTACAAGGAGCAAGTGATTCCTTATCTGGATGAGTTGAGTGATGAGGCTCGTTTGATTGGGGCGGTCAATACAGTTGTTAATCAAGACGGAACGTTAATTGGATATAATACAGATGGCAAGGGATTCTTTAAGAGCTTGCCTTCTTTTACAATCTCGGATAAGAGAATGACCATTCTGGGCGCAGGTGGTGCAGCCAAATCCATTTTGGCGCAAGCTATTTTGGATGGCGTCAGTCAGATTTCAGTTTTTGTTCGTTCAGTTTCCATGGAAAAAACAAGACCTTACCTAGACAAGTTGCAGGACCAAACAGGATTTAAAGTGGACTTATATGCTTTAGAAGATATTTCTGAGCTGCAAGAAAGGATTGCTGAGTCGGATTTACTGGTCAATGCGACCAGTGTAGGAATGGATGGTCAGTCGTCCCCAGTTCCAGAAAGCATCAATTTGCCAGAAACTCTCTTGGTGGCAGATATCATTTACCAACCTTTTGAGACGCCGTTTTTGAAATGGGCTAGAAGTCAGGGCAATCCAACCGTCAATGGCCTGGGGATGTTGCTCTATCAAGCTGCTGAAGCTTTTCAACTGTGGACAGGTAAAGAAATGCCAACAGACGAGATTTGGCAGTCCTTAACAGAAAAATATAAATAGTGAAAAGGAGACCTTACTATGAAAATCAGAATCGATATTCCGCATCATTCTTATGATATTCAAATTGAAAAAGGTTGTCTGGCTCAGGCTGGTCAATGGTTGCGAGAACTCTGGCAACCACAAAAAGTGGTTATCGTAACCGACAACCATGTAGCCTCTCTCTATGCAGAGAAGGTTAAACTCAGCCTAGAAGATGCTGGTTTTCAGGTAGCTGTTTTTGACTTTTTAGAAGGCGAAGAACGAAAAAATTTAACAACTGTTCAGAAAGTCTATGAATTTTTAGTCAAGCAGGGTTTGACTCGTAGCGATGGGATTGTGGCTCTTGGTGGAGGTGTCGTTGGGGACCTAGCTGGTTTTGTGGCCTCTACCTATATGCGGGGCATTCACTTTGTTCAGATTCCGACTAGTTTGACAGCCCAGGTTGATTCTTCTATCGGTGGAAAGACGGGCGTCAATACTCCTTTTGCTAAAAATATGGTGGGTACCTTTGCCCAACCAGATGGGGTTCTGATTGACCCGCTTGTCCTTGCAACACTCGGGAAAAGAGAGTTGATTGAAGGGATGGGTGAGGTTATCAAGTATGGCTTGATTGAGGATCCAGAACTTTGGGCTCTCTTGACGGAGCTAGATGGTTCTGTAGAGAGCATTCTGGAGCATGCAGAGACTTTGATTGAACATTCTTGTCAGGTTAAGCGCAAGATGGTGGTTGAGGATGAGTTGGATAAAGGTGTTCGCCTTTACCTCAATTTTGGGCACACTATTGGGCATGCCATTGAAGCGACTGCCGGTTATGGCAAGGTCATGCATGGTGAGGCCGTGGCCATGGGGATGGTGCAGATTTCCAAGGTTGCTGAGGGAAAAGGTCTTATGCCAGAAGGAATAACCCAGTCCATTATAGAGATGTGCCAGAAATTTGGTTTACCTATTGACTATGAGAACTGGAATGTTGACAAGCTCTATCAGGCTTTGACTCATGATAAGAAAGCGCGTGGCAACACCTTGAAATTGGTCTTGGTACCAGAGCTTGGTTCAGCGAGCATTCACCCAGTTTCTCTGGAAGAGATGAAAGACTACTTGGTAAAATAAGGAGAACGTATGAGATATTTAAATGCAGGAGAATCACACGGCCCCCGTCTGACGGCTATCCTTGAAGGAATTCCAGCTGGACTTCCTTTGACAGCTGAGGATATCAATGAGGATCTGAAACGCCGTCAGGGTGGCTACGGTCGTGGTGGTCGTATGAAGATTGAGAGTGATCAGGTTGTCTTTACATCGGGCGTTCGTCACGGGAAGACGACAGGGGCTCCCATTACCATGGATGTCATCAATAAAGACCACCAGAAATGGCTGGATATCATGTCTGCTGAGGACATTGAAGACCGCCTGAAAAGCAAGCGGAAAATCACCCATCCTCGCCCAGGTCATGCCGATTTGGTAGGGGGCATCAAATACCGTTTTGATGATTTGCGAAATTCTTTGGAACGTTCATCAGCTCGTGAAACCACCATGCGAGTTGCTGTTGGGGCAGTAGCCAAACGTCTCTTAGCTGAGCTAGATATGGAGATTGCTAACCATGTCGTGGTCTTTGGTGGTAAGGAAATCGATGTACCTGAAAATCTAACAGTCGCTGAGATTAAGGAACGAGCTGCCCAGTCAGAAGTTTCTATTGTCAACCAAGAGCGGGAACAGGAAATCAAGGACTATATTGACCAAATCAAACGTGACGGTGATACCATCGGTGGGGTTGTGGAGACAGTCGTCGGAGGCGTTCCAGTTGGTCTTGGCTCTTATGTCCAATGGGACAGAAAATTAGATGCGCGATTGGCCCAAGCAGTTGTTTCTATCAATGCCTTTAAAGGGGTGGAATTTGGTCTTGGATTTGAAGCTGGTTACCGCAAAGGCAGCCAAGTTATGGATGAAATTCTCTGGTCTAAAGAAGACGGCTATACTCGTCGTACTAATAATCTAGGTGGTTTCGAAGGTGGCATGACCAATGGGCAACCCATTGTTGTTCGTGGCGTCATGAAACCTATTCCTACTCTCTACAAACCACTTATGAGTGTGGATATCGAAACCCACGAACCTTACAAGGCAACTGTTGAAAGAAGTGATCCGACCGCTCTTCCAGCAGCAGGTGTGGTCATGGAAGCTGTTGTGGCAACGGTTCTGGCGCAAGAAATCCTTGAAAAATTCTCATCAGATAATCTTGAAGAATTAAAAGAGGCAGTTGCCAAGCACCGAGACTATACAAAGAACTATTAAGGAGTCCTTATGGCAAAAACCATCTATATCGTAGGTCTCGGTTTGATTGGTGCTTCGATGGCGCTCGGTATCAAGCGTGATCATCCTGATTATGAAATTCTAGGTTATAATCGCAGTCAGGCTTCGAGAGACATTGCCTTGGAGCGGGGGATGATAGACCGTGCGACGGATGATTTTGCTAGTTTCGCTCCTCTAGCAGATGTTATCATTCTGACCTTGCCAATCAAACAGACCATTGCTTTTATTAAGGAGCTGGCAAACTTAGACTTGAAGGAAGGCATCATTATCTCAGATGCAGGCTCAACCAAGTCAGCCATTGTAGATGTGGCGGAGCAGTATTTGGTTGGCAAGCCTGTCCGCTTTGTCGGGGCCCATCCCATGGCTGGTAGCCACAAGACAGGAGCTGCCTCTGCCGATGTTAATCTCTTTGAAAATGCCTACTATATCTTTACTCCATCTAGTTTGACTAGTTCAGACACGCTTGAGGAAATGAAGGACCTACTTTCAGGTCTCCATGCTCGTTTCATTGAAATTGATGCCAAGGAGCACGATCGAGTAACTTCACAGATTAGCCATTTTCCCCATATCTTGGCATCAGGTCTCATGGAGCAGACAGCAGTTTATGCTCAAGAACATGAGATGGCAAGACGCTTTGCGGCGGGTGGTTTTCGAGATATGACTCGGATTGCGGAAAGCGAGCCAGGTATGTGGACTTCCATTCTCTTGTCCAATCGTGAGACTATTCTAGATCGAATTGCGGATTTCAAGGAGCGCTTGGAAGCGATTGGTCAGGCCATCAGCAGGGGAGATGAAGAGCAAATCTGGAACTTTTTCAACCAAGCGCGTGCGCAACGACAAGCTATGGAAATCCATAAGCGTGGTGGTGTGGATAGCTCTTACGACCTCTATGTCGACGTTCCCGATGAAGAAGATGTCATCTTGCGGATTTTGGAATTGCTACGTGGAACTTCCTTGGTTAACATCCACATCAACGAGGAAAACCGTGAGGATGTTCACGGGATTCTCCAAATTTCCTTTAAAAATACTCAAGATTTGGAACGAGCTGAGCGCTTAATTACAGAAAATACGGACTACACAGTCGTCATCAAATAAGGAGAAAATCATGTCAAATATTTACGATAGTGCAAATGAACTTAGTCGCGGGTTACGCGAATTACCAGAATACAAGGCAGTTAAGGCGGCAAAAGATGCCATCCAAGCTGATGAACAAGCTAGCAAGATTTTTGCAGACTACCTCGCTTTCCAGCAAGAAATCCAAGTCATGGCGCAAACGGGACAAATGCCAGATGCCTCTTTCCAAGAAAAGATGCAGTCCTTCAGCAAGCAAATCCAAGAGAACGCTCTTTTGTCAGATTTCTTTGCCAAACAGCAACAATTGTCCATTTACCTTTCAGACATTGAAAAAATTGTCTTTGAACCTGTTTCAGAATTATTGAAATAGTATTTTATCTGTATAAAAGCCAGAAATTTCAGGAATTTCTGGCTTTTTTGTGATAAAATAAGAAAAAGTATTGCAAGTATGAGGTCAACTATGAAACTAAAAACAAACATTCGCCGCTTACATGGCAGTATCCGGGTTCCAGGTGACAAGTCTATCAGCCATCGTTCGATTATTTTTGGAAGTTTGTCTGAGGGTGAGACTAAGGTTTATGATATTCTGCGTGGAGAGGATGTACTTTCAACCATGCAGGTCTTTCGTGACCTTGGTGTTGAAATTGAGGATAAAGATGGGGTTATTACCATTCAAGGTGTTGGAATGGATGGCTTAAAAGCTCCGCAAAATGCTCTTGATATGGGGAATTCTGGAACCTCGATTCGTCTGATTTCAGGTGTACTTGCTGGTGCAGACTTCGAAGTAGAGATGTTTGGAGATGATAGTCTTTCTAAACGTCCTATGGATCGCGTGACGATTCCACTGAAAAAAATGGGCGTTAGTATTTCAGGGCAAACCGAGCGAGACCTGCCCCCTCTTCACTTAAGAGGGACGAAAAAACTTACACCTATTCACTATGAGTTGCCAATCGCCTCTGCCCAAGTCAAGTCGGCCTTGATGTTTGCAGCCTTGCAGGCTCAAGGCCAGTCAGTTATTGTTGAAAAAGAGTGTACTCGTAACCACACGGAAGATATGCTGCAGCAATTTGGTGGTTATTTAAGTGTGGATGGAAAAAAAATCACAGTTCAAGGACCACAAAAACTTACAGGACAAAAGGTTCTTGTGCCAGGAGATATTTCCAGTGCAGCCTTTTGGTTGGTCGCAGGTTTGATTGTTCCAAACTCTCGTGTAGTACTGCAGAATGTGGGCATCAATGAAACGCGTACAGGTATTATTGATGTCATTCGTGCCATGGGTGGAAAATTAGAAATAACTGAAATCGACCCAATCGCTAAATATGCAACGCTGACTGTCGAGTCTTCAGACCTGAAAGGAACAGAGATTGGTGGAGCCTTGATTCCACGCTTGATTGATGAATTGCCTATTATTGCCCTTCTAGCGACCCAAGCGCAAGGTGTAACGGTCATTAAGGATGCTGAAGAACTCAAGGTTAAGGAAACCGACCGCATTCAGGTGGTGGCAGATGCTTTAAATAGTATGGGAGCGGATATCACTCCTACAGCAGATGGGATGATTATCAAAGGGAAATCAACCCTTCATGGCGCTAGAGTCAATACGTTTGGTGACCATCGTATCGGAATGATGACAGCCATCGCAGCCCTCTTGGTTGCAGATGGAGAAGTGGAACTTGACCGTGCTGAAGCCATCAATACCAGCTATCCTAGCTTCTTTGATGATTTGGAGAGCTTGATTCATGGCTAAGGTATTACTCGGATTTATGGGGGCAGGCAAGTCGACAATCGCTAGAGGATTGGACCCAGACTACATCGATATGGATGCCTTAATCGAGGAACGTTTGGGCATGTCCATTGCGGATTTTTTCGCTGAAAAGGGAGAAGAGGCCTTTCGTCAAGTAGAGTCAGAAGTGCTAGCTGACTTACTAAAAACGGATCACGTTGTGTCAACTGGCGGAGGAGTTGTCATTTCTCAGAGAAATCGTGACTTGCTCAAAACCAATCCTGATAACATCTACCTAAAAGCAGATTTTGAAACCCTCTACCAACGTATCGCAGCTGATAAAGACAATCGACGGCCACTTTTTCTCAACAACAGTAAGGAAGAGTTGCGAGAGATTTTTCAAGAAAGACAGGCTCGGTATGAGGAAGTAGCCAGTCGGGTTCTAGATGTGACCAAGTTAAGTCCAGAGGAAATTATAGAGGAACTGAGATGAAAATTGCCTATCTAGGTCCCAAGGGATCTTTTTCGCATCATGTTGTGCAGACAGCCTTTCCCAAAGAGAAATTGCAGGCTTTTGCCAATATCACAGATGTTATCAAGGCCTATGAACAGGGCTTGGTGGACTATTCTGTGGTACCAGTTGAAAACTCCATTGAAGGTAGTGTCCATGAAAGTTTGGATTACCTTTTTCACCAGGCTCGCATCCAAGCAGTTGCAGAAATTGTTCAACCCATTCACCAGCAGCTGATGGCAGTTCCAGGTCAGTCAAAAATTGAGAAGATTTTTTCCCATCCTCAGGCTTTGGCTCAGGGAAAAAAATTCATCGATGAACACTATCCAGAGGCTAAAATTGAGGTAACAGCCAGTACCGCATATGCAGCTCGATTTATTTCAGAACATCCAGATCATCCTTATGCAGCTATTGCTCCTAAAAGTTCAGCTGAAGAATATGGCTTGGAATTAATTGCAGAGGATATTCAGGAAATGGAAGCCAATTTCACACGTTTTTGGGTCTTAGGGGCAGAGATACCGAAGGTTCCTTTGAACTCACAAGCTGAAAAAATGAGTTTGGCCTTGACCTTACCAGACAACCTACCTGGTGCTCTTTACAAGGCACTTTCGACTTTTGCTTGGAGAGGGATTGACTTAACAAAGATTGAAAGTCGCCCCCTTAAAACAGCCTTGGGAGAATACTTTTTCATTATTGATGTGGACTATAGTGACAAAGAACTGGTTCATTTTGCCAGACAAGAACTAGAGGCCATTGGGATCCAGCACAAGATACTGGGGACCTATCCGATTTTTACCATAACTGATTTAGAAAAGGAGAGTCAATGAGCAAAGAAAATCCTTTAAGTCATCACGAGCAGTTACGTTATGACTATCTCTTCAAAAATATTCATTACCTCAACGACCGTGAACGGAGGGAGTTTGATTATCTGCAACAGAAAATGGCAGGTCCCAATTCTGAAGTTCACCATTTCCACCAAGAAGAAAAAGAAGAAACTTGGGGTAGAGACATTGATCTTCCGACTTATGGCAGTAGAAGCCGGTCTAAGAAACGTGAAAAGATAGCTCCTCAACCTAAAGTCAAAAAGAAAAAAAGAAGAATTCGCTTCAAACGAATACTGACTTGGTTCTTGCTGTTGATTACTTGTGTGGTTGCAGGGATGATTTTTATGTTTCTTCGAGGGTTCCAGTCAGCAGCCAATCCAACAAATAAGCCAGCTGATGCCAAGGCAGCCCAAGTAGAAGTCTTTAACGGTCAGGATACCAAAGATGGTGTGAATATCCTAATCATGGGGACAGATGGCCGTATTGGTCAAAACAGTGCTGAGACCCGTACAGACACAATCATGGTGCTAAATGTCAGTGGTTCGGATAAGAAGATCAAACTAGTCAGCTTTATGCGTGACAACTTAGTGTATATCGACGGGTACAGTAAGATTGTAAATGGACAGAAACAGACGGATAACAAACTAAATGTTGCCTATGAACTTGGGGAACAAGAAGGGCAAAAAGGGGCAGAAATGGTCCGCAAGGTTCTAAAAGACAACTTTGATTTGGATATTAAGTACTATGCCCTAGTTGACTTCCAGGCCTTTGCAACAGCTATTGATACCCTCTTCCCTGACGGAGTAACGATTGATGCCCAATTCTCAACTCTGAATGGTCAACCTTTGACAGAAGCCACAGTTGGAGATGACCTTCATGCAACAGAGACAGAGTCCCCAACTCAAACTATCAAAGTTGGAAAACAGCAGATGAATGGATCCACCTTGCTGAACTACGCTCGCTTCCGTGATGATGATGAGGGAGACTATGGCCGTACCAAACGTCAGCAACAAGTCATGTCAGCAGTTCTTGAGCAAATCAAAGATCCAACCAAGCTCTTTACGGGATCAGAGGCACTTGGAAAAGTCTTTGGAATGACTTCAACAAATCTACCATATAGCTTCTTGTTGACCAATGGCTTATCTGTCCTAGAAGGTGCTCAAAATGGCATTGAAAGACTTACCGTTCCAGAACTTGGTGACTGGGTAGATGCTTATGATATCTACGGCGGACAAGGTCTTCTGGTCGATCAAAATAAATACCAGACCAAACTCGCCCAAATGGGAATGAGATAGAATGCTATAAAAAAATCAAAGTTTGAATCACTAGTAAAAAAGTGGTTTAGGCTTTGATTTTTCTTAGTATCTGATGGATTTTTAGGGCTTTTTTATGGTATAATAAAACGATATAACTCGTTATTGTACAGAAGAGGAGAGACATGAGTGATTTGAAAGCGATTCAGGCTCGTAGTCTGGAAATGGCTGAATATTTCGTCGCATTTTGTAAAGAACATGATTTGTTGTGCTATCTCTGTGGTGGAGGAGCCATTGGTGCCCTACGTAACAAAGGTTTCATTCCTTGGGATGATGATCTAGACTTTTTCATGCCACGTAAGGACTATGAAAAATTAGCAGAACTGTGGCCTCGTTATGCAGATGAGCGTTATTTCTTGTCAAAGAGTAATAAAGATTTTGTAGACCGTAACCTTTTTATTACCATTCGTGACAAGGGAACCACTTGTATCAAGCCTTATCAGAAGGATTTGGATTTGCCACACGGTTTGGCCTTGGATGTTTTACCATTGGATTATTATCCTAAAAATCCAGCTGAGCGTAAGAAACAAGTTCGTTGGGCCTTGATTTATTCACTCTTTTGCGCCCAAACTATCCCAGAAAAGCATGGTGCCATCATGAAATGGGGAAGTCGCATCTTACTCGGCCTGACTCCAAAATCTTTACGTTATCGCATTTGGAAAAAAGCTGAAAAAGAAATGACCAAGTATGGTCTGGCTGAAAGCGATGGAATTACGGAATTATGCTCAGGTCCCGGCTACATGCGAAACAAGTACCCAATCGCATCCTTTGAAGACAATCTCTTTTTGCCATTTGAAGGAACTGAGATGCCCATCCCAGTCGGTTATGATGCCTATCTCAGCACTGCTTTTGGCGATTATATGACACCGCCACCAGCGGACAAGCAAGTACCGCATCATGATGCTATTATAGCAGACATGGACAAGAGTTATACAGAGTACAAGGGAGAATATGGAGCATGATGGGAGAAAAAATAAGCGTTATCGTTCCAGTCTATAATGTAGAAGCCTATTTGGAAAAGTGTGTAGAATCCATTTTAAAACAGACCTATACCAACTTGGAAATTCTTCTTGTCAATGATGGTTCGACGGATAATAGTGGAGAACTGTGTGATCAATTAGCTCAAAGAGATCAACGGATTCGTGTCATTCACAAGGAAAACGGTGGCTTGTCTGATGCTCGAAATAGAGGGATTGAAGATGCAAGTTCTGATTTGATCGGTTTTATCGATAGTGATGACTACATTGACGAAGATATGTATGAGACTCTTTACCGCCAAATGCTAGAATCCAATGCTGATCTTTCTATGTGTGGACATTATGATGTTTATCACCAAATTCCGGAAAAGCAGGTTGCAACGATTCAGACTTGGGAATTAACTCCCCAAGAGGCCATTAAAATGGTCATGGAAGCTAAGATTCTCTCGGTCACAGCTGTCAACAAACTTTATAAAAAAGAACTCTTTGAACAACTACGATTTGAAATTGGCAAAATAGCAGAGGATGCCTTTATTATGATCGCCTTGATTCATCAATGTCGCAAGGTTGTTGCAACAAATGAAAAAAAATACTACTATGTTCACCGTGAAAATAGTATCACGACTCAAAAATTCTCCTTGAAATTCTTAAACGTTATTGAGGCTTATGAGCAAAACGCAAATATTATCAGAGAGAATTACCCTGAACTAGCAGATGTTGCAACCATGCGTTTAAACTGGGCTTACTTCTATGTATTGGATAGGCTCTTGGTTGATGCAGATTTCAAGGATAAGGTCTTAGAAGACCGTTTAATTGCCTATCTAAAGAAAAACACAAAGAACATTCTTTCAGATAGTCGTTTTACAAGAGCAAGAAAAATGAGCTTTTTAGCTTTGTGCCTGAGTCGAAAATTGTATACGAAAATCTTGCTTGCACAAACTAAGCGTTAGGAGAAACAATGATTTCATTTATTGAAAAATACTATTTTAAAATCAATCTGCTGTTTTTATCAGTTATATCTTTTTACTGTATGGCAGGCTTGATTGTTCCACTGCAATCAATCTCAGCCAATAAATTTGTCACTCTATGCATGACCCTCATGGGTGTTTTGTTGGGATTTTATAATTTCTTTATCAAAAAAGCCTATCTGACTGTCAGAAAAATTGAGTATTTGATTCTCTTTTTTCTAATGAATATCCTGACTGCGGTCTTAGTTGTAAAATATGGATTTTCAACAAACATAAAGAACTTAGTTGTCTTTTTCATCTATTTCTTTGCAATCTATCCAGTCTTTCAATCTTTTACTGTGAAAAAAGCACGTGCCCTCTTTGATGTCTTCTTCTCAGTTATCACTGTTGCAAATACTATAGGTGTACTTGTATCAATTTGGCAATTCTTCATGTTGCAGGGTTACCGCGTATTTGATTACAAGGGGTTATTGATCCGCCAAGGATTTGTAGAGTCTCGTCTATTTGGTATTCTAGCCAGTCCCAACTATCTCTCTATTATTTCTCTGATGGTGGTTATTTACTTGTGGATGCGCTTGTCAATCTACAAACCAGTACTTAAAACTCTGGCTATTTCATCGATTCTGCTTAATTTTGCTTACATTGTACTGTCTGGTTCCAGAACAACCTACATCTGTTTGCTAGTAGTTGCCCTCTTATATGCTTTGATGACGGCTAACTGGACTAAAAAAAGCAAGTCACTTCTTACTGTTCTAGTAATAGTAGGATTGGTATTTGTTGGCTATAATGGTATCAAATATAGTAGTGACATTTACTTAAAAGCTCACTCAGCTCAAATCCAAAAGAACCGAGAAAACGGACAAAATGGAGACAACAATCTTTCTCTTGAGAGAACTGACACCAGTGAAGAGAATATCTCCAATAACCGTTTTGCCATTTGGCAGTCAACAGCTTCCTTTATCCCTAGACGTCCTCTGTTTGGATATTCAGGAGGAAACTGGTATGAGTTAGGTAAAGAATATGATGCTTCAGCCTATATCATCAAACAACATTATCTTACTCACAACGGCTACCTTGAGTTGTTATTCTATGATGGTATCACAGGTTTTATCCCTATGGCTATCTTTATGCTTTCCTTCATCATTTCAAGTCTTAAGAAATATAAAAAAGACCTTCAAGAAGGTCGCCACAATCATGAATTAATCACCATTCTGTTGATGACTGTTGTTGTTCTCATTTCTAACTTGTTCTTGAGTTCAACCTTCTATGGAATTTCTCTACAGGGTTGTATCTTGTTTGTGATTTCAGGTTACTATTTTTCTGTTCTCTATAAAAAAAGAGATGGCTACAGAAAGCTAGACGAAGCAGAAATCAAAGAAGTTGAACTAGGTGTCATGGATTATATCCACAATCTCTGTCAAAAAGAGAATATCAACTATTCACTGGCTTATGGAACCTTGCTGGGAGCAGTGAGACACAAGGGTTACATTCCTTGGGATGACGATATTGATATCTCTTTGAAACGCGATGAATACGACAAATTGTATCAAGCTATTTTGCAAGATAATGACCCTGTCTACAAAGTGGTTTCCTGGGAAAATGACGCTCGCTACCCTTACCCATTTTATCGAGTCTATGATGCGCGAACAGTCTATGATAACAACTATATCGACAATGATATTGATTTAGGAATTTGTGTGGACGTTTTCCCATTTGATTATTATGCTGATGTTAACAAAGACATGGTAAAACTGGATACTTACCGTCGTTTATCAGTCTATACCCTTTATGGCATCCATAATAAGAATGCGAAATTCAAGAATATCGTCCGATATCTACTTGTCCTTGTATTTCGTCTGACTCGTGTCAAAACTTGGAACCAAAAGATGAACATCCTATCTATGCAAGAAAAAGATGGAGACTTCATTGACTACCTCATGGAGAACAAAAGAGTTTCTACGAAGTTTGACAAGTCCTTCTTGGATACAACGATTGACAGTCCATTTGAAGATAGAGTTTACAAAATTCCTGAGGCCTATCAGCAAATCCTTTCTGCCATCTACGGGGATGATTTTATGGAAATTCCTCCTATAGAAAAACGAGTGAAGCACGATGACTTCCTTGCATACATAAAGGAGGGATAGAACGTGTTACAATGGTTAAAAAGAAGTTTAGCCAGTCTCTTAGGAGATAAGAAAGACCTGGTTAAAAACCTACCTATTATCAAAAGTTTAAATCAAAAAGCAAATATCGATTTGGATTCCAAGAGAAGTAATCTGCTCAAAGAAAATTTTGAAGATATTCTAAAGGCCATCTATCAATCGAATCTGAAATCCTATGATATCTGGTTAGATTTTGGAACTTTACTTGGTTTCTACAGAGAAAATGATTTGATTCAGCATGATTTAGATATGGACTTTGGGATTATTATCCCAGACTACGAAGCCTTTTTAAAGGATGAGAAAGTTCTTTTTGAGAAAGGCTTTGTCAGAACAAAAGAGTTCTATTACAATGATAAACTTGTAGAATTATCCTATAGTTACAAGGGCCTCAATGTTGATTTTATTGTCTATGATAAAAAAGAGGGGAGCATTTCCTCAGATACTATTTTCTACATGACAAACGCCTTGGGAAATCCTACAAGATATGAAGTCTACCACTATGAATTGCCGTTCGCAGCACTAAGTGAATGCAGTTTTAAAGAGATTCTAGTAAAAGTTCCAGAAAATACAAGAGAATACATCAGTCACTTGTATGGGGAGAATTTTGAAATCCCTAACACCCATTACAACTGGAAAGAAAATCCAATTTACAAACAAAGAGATGCTAAATTGGCTAAAGTACTTTTGAAAAAGTAAACTTAGAAATACAAGAAAAGAGGGGATGGTGAAGTTCTTCCTTGTTAACTCTAGTCCCTATTCTAGTGTGACAATCAGACTTCTCGTTCCCTCTTTTTGTCTTATATTGACGGAAAGAAGCTAGAAAAGTTACTACCAGGATGAATCTTCCATCCTAGTTTCCGCTATCAAAGAAAGAAGTGGTTTAGATGAAAAAGAAACAGATAAAAGAAACACTTGTATTTACTTCCCTATTCTTGTTGCTCGTATCTGGACTATTTACACCAGCAGTTCAGGCAGATACTTCAAGCAACCGAATCCATTTTATCAATACTAAAGGAGTATCAGGAAGTGATGCCATCATTCTTGAGAGTAATGGTCATTATGCCTTGATTGACATGGGTGAAGACTATGATTTTCCAGATGGCAGTAATCCGCGTTATCCAAGTCGTGTAGGAATTAGTATAAACAATGAGTATGTATTAGAAGACAGACTGTTCAGACATATGCAACAGCTCGGTATTAAGAAGCTTGACTTTATTCTAGGAACTCATGTTCATAGCGATCACATTGGTTCTGCGGATGAAGTTCTTAAACGTTATCTTGTAGATAGATTTTATTTGAAGAGATACTCAGATGAGCGCATCACATCAAAATGGCGATTGTGGGACAATCTTTTCAATTATGACAATGCTGTTAAGACAGCTCTAGAGCGAGGTGTAACTCTTGTGCAAGACATCACTGAGAAGGAAAGTCACTTCACTCTAGGGGACATGGATATTCAGCTTTATAACTATAAAAACGAATATGACAGTAACGGCAAACTCAAGAGAGTCTATGATGACAATTCCAATTCTCTTGTGGCAGTAGTAACTGTAGAAGGGAAAAAGATCTATCTCGGTGGTGACTTAGATAATGCTGAGGGGGCAGAGGATAAATTAGGTCCGGAGATTGGAAAAGTCGATATGATGAAATGGAACCATCACTATGATGCTCAAATTTCAAATACGATTCCTTTCTTAGACTCTCTATCTCCTAGTATGGTAGTTCATACATCTGCAGCAGATGCTAATCTTGCTACAACAAGAGACTATCTTAAGAAACATGGTATCGAAGTTGTTCACGCTTATAGCCAAACGAAAGATGCAACTGTGTTTGACATCAGTCAACGTGGATTCGCCAACATATCAAATGATTTTCCTGATATTCCTTCGGCAAGAAAGGTTTGGTATAAAGAAGATGGTTACTGGAAATATCGTTTATCAGATAATCAGATGGCTATCGGTTGGCAACGAATTGATGGATTTTACTATTTCTTTAATGGTCAAGGACAAATGCAGGCAGGTAAATGGCTTCATTTGAACGACTCTCGCGAAAAAACTGATGGTAACTGGTATTATTTGAACAACAATGGACAAATGCAAGATACTGGTTGGTTTAATCAAGATGGTACTTGGTATTACATCACATCAAGTGGAGCAAGAAGTTACAGTCAGTTAGTTGAAATTGATGGTCAGAAATATCTATTTGACAAAGAAGGTAAGATGCTGACAGGTCCTCAGGTTTATAATGGTAAGAAACTATTCTTTGCTAGTAGTGGTGCCCTACAGTCGGAAAGAAAAGCATCATCTTGGCAAAAGATTGCCTCAAATTGGTACTATTATGATGAGGATAGTATTCTAACTGTTGGTAAAAAAGACATCAAGGGTACAACTTATTACTTTGACAAAGAAGGTATTATGCAAACTGGCTGGGTGTTGGTAGATGGCCACTGGAACTATTTTGCGAACTCTGGCGCCATGCAAACTGGCTGGGTTAAGGACAAAGAAACTTGGTTCTATCTTGATAAAGACGGCAATATGCTAACTGGAAATCAAGAAATCAATGGCTCTCGTTACTATTTCAAGGCAAGTGGTGCCATGCAAACTGGTTGGCAATGGCAGGATAAGGGTTGGCAGTATTATACTAGCTCTGGTACCATGAAGACGGGTTGGTTAAAATTGGGCGAATCTTGGTATTACCTGGATCCAGAAACTGGTATCATGGCAGTCGGATCGCAAGAAATTAATGGAAAGTACTACTTCTTCAGCTCTGCAGGTACTATGCAAGTTGGATGGCAGAGGTCAAATGATTCTTGGCATTATTACGCTACGTCTGGCGCACTCCAAACTGGTTGGTTGAAAGATGGTGATGTCTGGTATTATCTTGAAGGTAAAGAAGGCATTATGTTAGTCGGCCTCCATCAAGTAGATGGTAAGCAATATTACTTTAGCAAATCTGGAGCCATGCAAACTGGCTGGAAATGGTTTGATAATCATTACCGTTACTTTGAATCAAATGGAGCCATGAAAACTGGTTGGATAAAAGACAAAGGCGTCTGGTATTATCTAAATCCTGAAGATGGAATCATGTTGGTTGGCCTTCATAAAGTAAATGGTGAACATTATTACTTTGATGAATCAGGAGCTATGCAAACAGGTTGGAAACAGCTTGATGGTAATTGGTACTATTTCCAAGCTGATGGTTCTTTGTTGAAGAACGCAACAACACCTGATGGTTACAAAGTAAACGAAGAAGGTATCTGGAAACAGGCTGTTGCTGCTGTAGATAGCGAGGCAGTCAAGCCAGAACAGAAACAAGAAGCTGATTCCTCTATTGTTGAACAACCTAAACAAGATTCAAATCTAGAAGCCAACGCTTCTGAAAAGAAAGAAAAAGAATAAAGAAGAAATCCCCTACTGGCAACTAATTTATCAGTAGGGGATTTTTTAATTTCGTTTTAATTTAGCAAGTACAAGGTTCAGTGCATAGTGGAGTGTTTTGTCTTTGGTGATAAAGAGGGTCAAGAGGTAATAGATACCACAAGTTGCTACGGTAGACAGAACCATGAGAACCATATTGAAGTTGACCGTATAAGAGTTGATTTGGAAAAGAAATTTAAACGCAAAATAGATAGGGATGAATCCAAGGGATACAATAGTGTAACGTGTCAGAGTAGCAAAGATTTCTTTCAAATCAATCAGTTGGTGTTTCTGGATAAAGCGTATTTCCAGGAGAACGACGATAGTCTCCGCAAGAATGGTCGTAGCGATATAGTACTCTGGTGCGAAAATATTATTGAAATACAAGAGGCAGTTGAAGAGAATATTGGCTCCGCCACCAAGGAAGTAGAAGGCTGTTAAGCGATTTTCGTGGTCATTGATAAAGATAATTTGTTTACCAAGAATCAATTCGATAGCCCAGATGATGGTACGAAATGCAAAGACACTAGTCACGATTCCAGCTTCGAGGTATTTTTCAGAAGAGTAGATAACTGCCGCGTAGTTCCCTAATACCATAATCCCAATACTGGTTGGAACGATGAGGAAGTAGAAGAGAGCAGCTCCTTGATTCAGAAGATTTTTATAAGAATCGTAGTCTTTCTTACCGAGGTAGTAGCCGAGTCGTGGAATGCTAACGTTGATAGCTCCACTCAAGACACTAGCAATCAACATAACGATGCTAGAAGCAATGGTGTAATAAGAAATGTAGTTTTCATCTGGTCCCTTGGTGATAAACATTCTATCAAGCAAGGTATAGAGCATGTTAGCGTTCGCTAAGAGTAGCATGGTCAAGAGCGGTTTAGATGCTTTGACTAATTCAACAAGACCGATCTTAACAAAGGAAACTTCTCTCTTAATCCAAAGAAAACTGAGCAGGTAGTTGAAGATAGTGGTTGCACTCATGACGATGGCATAAGGAACGATATCATCTGCAGTTTTAACAAAGGTAAAGATAGCAACCAGCATGGCAATCCGAATAATCAATGTCTTGTAGAGGATGAAGGCATAATTTTCATAAGCCTCGTTCATCCATTCGATATTGAGAAATTGGAAGAGTGCTTGGGCCCCTAGGATGTAGTAGAGGACTTTCAGATTCTCAATGCTGGTGTCAAAGAAGATAATGAGGAAGTAGATACCTGTCGTCAGGAGAGAAGTGAAAACCGAGATATAAAACAACTTAGAAAAGACGTAGTTGATTTTATTCTTGTCATCCTTGACCTTACTGATAGCTCGAATCCCGTAGTTGTATATTCCAAAGGCAGCTAGTGGAATAACGAAACTTGCCCAGGTATTGGCTGTATTGAAATAACCGTAATTGGATTTGCTGAGAATCCGCGTCAGATAAGGATTGGTTATCAGTGGAAAAACGATATTGAGAATATTGACCAGCAAGCTGGCCAAGGCATTTACTTTTATATTTTTCATTGAACTTTCTTTCTTAAATCTAAAATCATATCTAGTATTATATCACATTCTCGCTTCATTCTTTTGATAAAATCGTAAAAATCTAGTATAATAGATAGACTGAAAGTATGAGGTTACTAGATATGAAGATGAAACAAATTAGTGATACAACACTGAAAATCACGATGACTTTAGATGATTTGATGGATCGGGGAATGGAGATTGCAGACTTTCTCGTTCCTCAGGAAAAAACAGAAGAGTTTTTCTATGCTATTTTAGATGAGTTAGAGATGCCAGACAATTTCTTGGATAGTGGCATGCTGAGTTTCCGCGTGACGCCAAAACCTGATAAGGTGGACGTCTTTGTGACCAAATCCAAGATTGACCAAAATCTGGATTTTGAAGATTTGGCGGATCTACCAGACATGGAAGAATTAGCCCAAATGTCGCCGGATGAATTTCTCAAAACCTTGGAAAAGAGCATTGCAGATAAGACCAAGGACGATATTGAGGCCATCCAATCTCTAGAGCAGGTCGAAGCAAAGGAAGAAGAGCAAGAGCAGGCAGACAAGGAGACTGAGAGTAAGAAAGAACCTTATATCTACTATATCCTGCGCTTTGCAAGCCTTGCTGACTTAGTTGCTTTTGCAAAGACGGTTAACTACCAGATGGAAACATCTGAACTCTATAAGATGAATGGACACTACTATTTGACAATCTTAGTCGATGTAGAAAATCATCCTAGTCCATATCCAGCCTGGCTCTTAGCTCGTATGCGTGAGTTTGCAGACGAAAGTGACATCAGTCGTTCAGTCTTGCAAGAGTATGGGCAAATCTTGATTAACCATGACGCAGTTCTCGGTCTGCAAAAGATTCGTTCATAATTTTTAAAATCAATTTTCATTTATCAAGAAAGACGAATCATGGGATTCGTTTTTTCTTTACTAGACTGAAATAGTGATTTACTATAATAGGAATTTTCATAAAATTCTGTTATAATGGCTATATCAGAAAATTTCTAGGAGACAAACATGACAGTTAAAATTGCTTTACTTGGATTTGGTACCGTTGCAAGTGGCGTGCCTTTCCTCCTAAAGGAAAATGGAGAAAAAATCGTTCAGTCAGCTCATTCAGAGATTGAAGTGGCCAAGGTATTGGTCAAGGATGAAGATGAAAAGAACCGCTTGCTTGCAGCAGGAAATGACTTTAATTTTGTGACCAATGTAGATGATGTTTTGTCAGACAAGGACATTACTATCGTAGTGGAATTGATGGGGCGTATCGAACCAGCTAAGACCTTTATCACTCGTGCCTTAGAAGCTGGGAAACACGTTGTTACTGCTAACAAGGACCTTTTGGCTGTTCATGGTGCAGAATTGTTAGAAATCGCTAAAGAGCATAATGTAGCACTTTACTACGAAGCAGCTGTTGCTGGTGGGATTCCAATTCTTCGTACTCTGGCAAATTCGTTGGCTTCTGACAAAATTATGCGCGTTCTTGGCGTTGTTAATGGAACTTCCAACTTCATGATGACCAAGATGGTGGAAGAAGGCTGGTCTTACGATGATGCTCTGGCTGAAGCTCAAAGACTTGGATTTGCAGAAAGCGACCCTACAAATGACGTTGATGGGATTGATGCAGCCTACAAGATGGTGATTTTGAGCCAGTTTGCTTTTGGGATGAAGGTTGCTTTTGACGATGTAGCCCACAAGGGAATCCGTAACATCACACCAGAAGACGTAGCTGTAGCCCAAGACTTGGGCTATGTAGTGAAATTGGTTGGTTCTATCGAGGAAACTCCTTCAGGTATTGCTGCAGAAGTGACTCCAACCTTCCTACCTAAAGCACATCCACTTGCCTGTGTGAATGGGGTAATGAACGCTGTTTTTGTAGAATCTATCGGTATCGGTGAGTCTATGTATTACGGACCAGGTGCGGGTCAAAAACCAACTGCAACAAGTGTTGTAGCAGATATTGTCCGTATCGTTCGTCGCTTGAATGATGGTACTATTGGTAAAGACTTCAACGAATATAGCCGTGAATTGGTCTTGGCTAATCCAGAAGATGTCAAAGCAAACTACTATTTCTCAATCTTGGCACCAGACTCAAAAGGTCAGGTTTTGAAACTTGCTGAAATCTTTAATGCTCAAGATATTTCCTTCAAGCAAATCCTCCAAGATGGCAAAGAGGGTGACAAGGCGCGTGTAGTGATTATCACTCATAAGATTAATAAAGCACAACTTGAGAATGTTTCAACTGAGTTGGCCAAAGCTTCAGAATTTGACCTCTTGAATACCTTCAAGGTGTTAGGAGAATAGGATGAAGATTATTGTACCTGCAACCAGTGCCAATATTGGGCCAGGTTTTGATTCGGTCGGTGTAGCTGTAACCAAGTATCTTCAAATTGAGGTCTGTGAAGAACGGGAAGAGTGGTTGATTGAACACCAGATTGGCAAATGGATTCCACATGACGAGCGTAATCTTTTGCTTAAGATTGCCTTGCAAATTGCGCCTGACTTGCAACCGAGACGCTTGAAAATGACCAGTGATGTTCCCTTGGCGCGTGGTTTGGGTTCTTCTAGCTCTGTTATCGTTGCTGGAATTGAACTGGCTAACCAACTGGGCAATCTCAACTTATCTAACCACGACAAATTGCAGTTGGCTACCAAGATTGAAGGACATCCTGACAATGTAGCTCCAGCAATTTACGGCAATCTCGTTATTGCAAGTTCTGTTGAAGGAAATGTTTCAGCGATTGTGGCTGACTTTCCAGAGTGTGATTTTCTAGCTTATATTCCCAACTATGAATTGCGTACCCGAGAAAGCCGTGGTGTCTTGCCAAAGAAATTATCCTACAAGGAAGCTGTTGCAGCTAGTTCTATCGCCAATGTAGCCGTTGCAGCCTTGTTAGCAGGAGATATGGTGACAGCTGGTCAAGCAATCGAGGGGGACCTCTTCCACGAGCGCTATCGTCAGGACCTAGTGAGAGAATTTGCGACGATTAAGCAAGTAGCTAAAGAGAATGGTGCCTATGCAACCTATCTCTCTGGTGCCGGACCGACAGTGATGGTCTTGGCTTCTCATGACAAGATGCCAGCGATTAAGGCAGAATTGCAAAAGCAGTCTTTCAAAGGCAAACTTCATGATTTGAAAGTTGATACCCAAGGTGTCCGTGTCGAAACAAAGTAAAGAAATAGAGGATAGGATGGGGAAACTCTCGACCAGAGAGCTTCCTATCCTTTTTTTGAAAAGAAGTTTATACTCAATGAAAATCAAAGAGCAAACTAGGAAGCCAGCCGCAGGTTGCTCAAAACATGGTTTTGAGGTTGTGGATAGAACTGACGAAGTTAGCTCAAAATACTGTTTTGAGGTTGCAGATGTAAGCTGACGTGGTTTGAAGAGATTTTCGAAGAGTATTAGTTAAAAACTTGATAAAGGAGAAATAAAGATGGCAGAAATTTATCTAGCAGGTGGTTGTTTTTGGGGTCTAGAGGAGTATTTTTCACGTATTTCTGGAGTGCTGGCAACCAGTGTCGGCTACGCTAATGGCCAAGTCGAAACAACTAATTACCAGCTACTCAAGGAAACAGACCATGCAGAAACGGTTCAAGTAATTTATGATGAGAAAGCTGTGTCACTCAGAGAGATTTTGCTTTATTATTTCCGTGTTATTGATCCATTGTCTATTAACCAGCAGGGGAATGACTGTGGTCGCCAATATCGAACGGGAATCTATTATCAGGATGAAGCAGACTTGCCAGCTATCTACACAGTGGTGCAGGAGCAGGAGCGCATGCTGGGTCGAAAGATTGCAGTAGAGGTGGAGAAACTTCGCCACTACATATTAGCAGAAGACTACCATCAAGACTATCTCAAGAAAAATCCTTCAGGTTATTGTCATATCGATGTGACCGATGCTGAGAAGCCATTGATTGACGCCTCAAACTATGAAAAGCCTAGTCAAGAGGTGTTAAAGGAAAGCTTAACTGAAGAGTCTTATCGTGTTACGCAAGAAGCTGCTACAGAGGCTCCATTTAGTAATGCTTATGACCAAACTTTTGAAGAGGGGATTTATGTAGACATCACGACAGGGGAGCCACTCTTTTTTGCTAAGGATAAGTTTGCCTCAGGTTGTGGTTGGCCAAGTTTTAGTCGTCCGATTTCTAAGGAATTAATTCACTATTACAAGGATTTGAGCCATGGAATGGAGCGAATCGAGGTTCGTTCTCGGTCAGGAAATGCTCACTTGGGTCATGTTTTCACAGATGGACCTCGGGAGTTAGGTGGCCTGCGTTACTGTATTAATTCTGCATCCTTGCGCTTTGTATCCAAGGATGAGATGGACAAAGCAGGATATGGCTATCTATTACCTTACTTAAACAAATAAAACTGAGAGGGTGGGGCTTCCCACTTTCTTCATTTCCAGAATAAGAATAGAAGGGATTTATGAAACACTTACTATCTTACTTCAAACCCTACATCAAAGAGTCGATTCTAGCACCCCTGTTCAAGCTGCTAGAAGCTGTTTTTGAACTCTTGGTTCCCATGGTGATTGCTGGGATTGTTGACCAGTCCTTGCCCCAGAGAGATCAAGGCCATCTCTGGATGCAGATTGGCCTGCTCCTTATCTTTGCAGTGATTGGTGTTTTAGTGGCCTTGGTAGCCCAGTTTTACTCAGCCAAGGCAGCGGTTGGGTTTGCCAAAGAACTGACAGACGACCTTTATCGTCATATTCTTTCCCTACCCAAGGATAGCAGAGATCGTTTGACAACTTCTAGCTTGGTGACTCGCTTGACTTCGGATACTTACCAGATTCAGACTGGGATCAATCAATTCCTGCGCCTCTTTTTGCGAGCTCCTATTATCGTTTTTGGAGCCATTTTTATGGCCTATCGCATCTCGGCTGAGCTGACTTTCTGGTTCTTAGTTATGGTTGTCATTTTGACGATTGTTATTGTAGGTCTCTCTCGACTGGTCAATCCTCTCTACAGTAGTCTGAGAAAAAAAACGGATCAGCTGGTTCAGGAAACGCGCCAGCAATTGCAAGGGATGCGAGTTATTCGTGCTTTTGGACAAGAAAAACGAGAGTTACAGATTTTTCAAACTCTTAACCAAGTTTATGCTAGATTGCAAGAAAAGACGGGTTTCTGGTCTAGTTTGTTAACACCTCTGACCTATCTGATTGTTAATGGAACTCTTCTCGTAATCATCTGGCAGGGATATATTTCAATTCAAGGAGGTTTACTCAGTCAAGGTGCCCTGATTGCCCTTATCAACTACCTCTTGCAAATCTTGGTGGAATTGGTTAAGCTAGCTATGCTGATCAATTCCCTCAACCAGTCCTACATCTCAGCCAAGCGAATCGAGGAAGTCTTTGCAGAGTCTCCCGAAGATATTCATTCAGAATTAGAACAAAAGAAAGTTACTACCAATAAGGTTTTGCAAGTCAAAGAATTAACCTTTACCTATCCCGATGCGGCTCAAGCTTCTCTGAGAGACATTTCCTTTAATATGACTCAAGGGCAAATCCTTGGTATCATCGGGGGAACGGGTTCTGGTAAATCAAGCTTGGTGCAAGTCTTACTTGGTCTTTATCCAGCAGATAAGGGAAGCATTGACCTTTATCGAGATGGGCGTAGTCCTCGTAATTTGGAGCAGTGGCGGTCTTGGATTGCCTATGTACCTCAAAAAGTCGAACTTTTTAAAGGAACTATTCGTTCCAACTTGACTCTAGGTTTCAATCAAGAAGTATCTGACCAGCAACTCTGGCTAGCCTTGGAGATTGCGCAAGCTAAGGATTTTGTCAGTGAAAAGGAAGGGCTCTTGAACGCCCTAGTTGAGGCAGGAGGGAGAAATTTCTCAGGCGGACAAAAACAAAGGCTGTCTATCGCACGTGCAGTCTTGCGACAAGCTCCATTTCTCATCCTAGACGATGCGACCTCAGCCCTCGACACCATCACTGAGTCCAAGCTTTTGAAAGCTATCCGAGAAAATTTGCCAAATACAAGCTTAATCTTGATTTCTCAACGAACTTCGACACTTCAGATAGCTGACCAAATTCTCCTCTTGGAAAAAGGTGAGTTACTAGCTGTGGGCAAGCATGAGGATTTGATAAAGACTAGTCAAGTCTATCGTGAAATTAATGCATCCCAACATGGAAAGGAGGACTAATATGAGACGACAAACTGCAAACCAGACGCTCAAACGTTTGGCAAAAGATTTAGCAAGCCATCCTTTCCTCCTTTTCCTAGCCTTTCTAGGAACTATTGCCCAAGTTGGCTTATCAATTTACCTACCTATTCTGATTGGACAGGTCATTGACCAAGTTCTAGTGGCTGGTTCTTCACCAGTTTTTTGGCAAATTTTCATCCAGATGATCTTGGTAGTCATAGGAAATACTCTGGTACAATGGGTCAATCCTCTCCTCTATAATCGTCTAATCTTCTCTTATACTAAAGATTTGCGAGAGCGAATTATTCATAAGCTCCATCGTTTACCGATTGCTTTTGTGGATCGACAGGGTAGTGGAGAGATGGTTAGTCGTGTGACCACAGACATAGAACAGCTGGCAGCCGGCTTAACCATGATTTTCAATCAATTTTTCATTGGTGTTTTGATGATTTTGGTTAGTATTCTAGCCATGCTCCAAATTCACCTTCTCATGACCCTCTTGGTCTTGCTGTTGACGCCACTGTCTATGGTGATTTCACGCTTTATTGCCAAACGGTCCTATCATCTCTTTCAGAAGCAAACAGAGACCAGGGGGATTCAGACTCAGTTGATTGAAGAATCGCTTAGCCAGCAAACTATTATCCAGTCCTTCAATGCTCAAACAGAGTTTATCCAAAGACTGCACGAGGCGAATGCCAACTACGCAGGTTATTCTCAGTCAGCCATCTTTTATTCATCAACGGTTAATCCTTCGACACGCTTTGTCAATGCGCTCATTTATGCCCTTCTTGCTGGAGTGGGAGCCTATCGTATCATGATGGGGTCCACCTTGACCATCGGACGTTTAGTGACTTTTTTGAATTACGTCCAACAGTACACCAAGCCCTTTAATGATATTTCTTCTGTTTTAGCCGAGTTGCAAAGTGCTCTCGCTTGTGCAGAGCGCGTCTATGCTGTCTTAGAAAGTCCTGAGGTGTCTGAAACAGGTAAGGAAGTCTTGACCAGTGACCAAGTGAAGGGAGCCATTTCCTTTAAACATGTTTCTTTTGGCTACCATCCTGAAAAAATCTTGATTAAGGATTTGTCTATCGATATCCCAGCTGGTAGCAAGGTGGCCATCGTTGGTCCGACAGGTGCTGGTAAGTCAACTCTTATCAATCTCCTCATGCGTTTTTATCCTATTAACTCGGGAGATATCTTGCTAGACGGTCGTTCCATTTACGACTATACCCGAGCGTCATTGAGACAGCAGTTTGGCATGGTGCTCCAGGAAACCTGGCTCAAGCAAGGAACCATTCATGACAATATTGCCTTTGGAAATCCTGACGCTAGTCGGGAGCAGGTGATTGCTGCTGCCAAAGCAGCCAACGCAGACTTTTTCATCCAACAGTTGCCACAGGGATACGATACCAAGTTGGAAAATGCAGGAGAATCTCTCTCTGTTGGGCAAGCCCAGCTCTTGACCATCGCTCGAGTCTTTCTAGCTATCCCAAAGATTCTTATCTTAGACGAGGCGACTTCTTCCATCGATACACGGACAGAAGTGCTTGTTCAGGATGCCTTTGCCAAACTCATGAAGGGACGTACAAGCTTTATCATTGCTCACCGTTTGTCAACTATTCAGGATGCGGATTTGATTCTTGTCTTGGTAGATGGAGATATTGTTGAGTATGGTAACCATCAGGACCTCATGGCTAGAAAGGGCAAGTATTACCAAATGCAGAAAGCTGCAACTTTTAGCTCTGAATAATCCTTTCTATTTTAAAATCTTATGAACGAAAAAAAGTTGCCTTCGGGTGACTTTTTTGTTACAATAGCTAGAAAAATCAGGGTCTTAGAAGGAGAAAACAATGAAAGTCTATCAGCATGTAAATATCGTGACTTGTGATCAAGATTTCCATATTTATTTGGATGGTGTCTTAGCCGTTAAGGACTCTCAAATCGTCTATGTCGGCCAAGAGGAGCCAGAGATTTTAGAGCAAGCTGAGCAGATTATAGACTATCAGGGAGCCTGGATCATGCCTGGTTTGGTCAATTGCCACACCCATTCTGCTATGACAGGCTTGCGAGGGATTCGGGATGATAGTAATCTCCATGAATGGCTCAATGACTATATCTGGCCAGCAGAAGCTGGATTTACTCCCGATATGACTACCAAGGCAGTCAAAGAAGCTCTGACAGAGATGCTCCAGTCAGGGACAACAACCTTCAACGATATGTATAATCCCAATGGTGTGGATATTGAGCAAATTTATCAGGCAGTCAAGGCTTTCAAGATGCGTTGTTATTTCTCACCGACCCTCTTTTCTTCAGAGGCAGAAACAACTGCTGAGACCATAAGCAGAACACGTGCCATCATTGAGAAAATCTTAGGATATGAAAATCCAAATTTCAAGGTTATGGTAGCCCCTCATTCTCCCTACAGCTGTAGTAAAGATTTACTGGAAGCGAGCTTAGATATGGCAAAAGAGCTGGACATTCCTATCCATATTCATGTGGCGGAGACCAAGGAGGAATCAGGAATTATCCTCAAACGATACGGCAAACGCCCCCTCGCATTTCTAGAAGAACTAGGTTACTTAGATCATCCGTCTGTCTTTGCTCACGGGGTCGAATTAAACGAGAGAGAAATTGAACGCTTGGCAACTTCTCATGTGGCTATCGCCCATAATCCTATTAGTAACCTCAAACTGGCCTCAGGGATCGCTCCAATCATCCAACTGCAAAAAGCAGGAGTAGCAGTCGGAATTGCGACTGACTCGGTTGCTTCTAATAACAATCTTGATATGTTTGAGGAAGGACGGACTGCAGCCCTTCTTCAAAAGATGAAAAGTGGAGATGCCAGCCAATTTCCTATTGAAACAGCCCTCAAAGCTCTGACGATAGAGGGTGCTAAGGTTCTTGGAATGGAAGGACAGATAGGAAGCCTAGAAGTCGGCAAACAGGCAGATTTTCTGGTCATTCAACCACAAGGAAAAATCCATCTTCAACCTCAGGAAAATATGCTCTCTCACCTGGTTTATGCTGTCAAATCCAGTGATGTTGATGATGTTTATATCGCTGGAGAACAGGTGGTTAAGCAAGGCAAAGTTTTGACAGTAAAGATTTAAAAAAATTTAAAAAAAGTTTGCAAAAATCTTGCATTCTTTTTTTGTCTATGCTATACTTATATACGGTTTGAAAAAACTGCCTAAGACAGTAGGGGAGCTCGACTCATAAATATCCTACCGAGGACAAAACGTATCATGTAAAAAGAAGCGTATTGTACTTTCGTGTCTAGGTTTGGGCGCGTTTTTCTTTTGGAAAAATTCCCCAAGCAAAATAATTACGGAGGTGAACACACTAATGAGTGAAGCAATTATTGCTAAAAAAGCGGAACTAGTTGACGTAGTAGCTGAAAAAATGAAAGCTGCTGCATCTATCGTCGTTGTAGACGCTCGTGGTTTGACAGTTGAGCAAGATACAGTTCTTCGTCGTGAGCTTCGTGGAAGCGAAGTTGAGTATAAAGTCATTAAAAACTCAATCT
This sequence comes from Streptococcus sp. HJ1, assembly GCF_052399005.1. Lineage (GTDB taxonomy): Bacteria > Bacillota > Bacilli > Lactobacillales > Streptococcaceae > Streptococcus. The sequence continues at coordinate 828,992 of NZ_CP199005.1, forward strand.
TGCGTCGTGCAGCTGAAAAAGCTGGTCTTGAAGATCTTGCATCAGTATTTGTTGGACCATCTGCAGTAGCATTTTCTAACGAAGATGTTATCGCACCAGCGAAAATCTTGAACGATTTTGCTAAAAACGCTGAAGCACTTGAAATCAAAGGTGGTGCAATCGAAGGCGCTGTCGCATCTAAAGAAGAAATCGTTGCTCTTGCAACTCTTCCAAACCGCGAAGGACTTCTTTCTATGCTCCTTTCTGTACTTCAAGCGCCAGTGCGCAACGTTGCTCTTGCAGTCAAAGCGGTTGCAGACAACAAAGAAGACGCAGCTTAATCTTAAGCTACGCAGCGTAGCCTAGCTACGAAAAAAATATTATAAAATTTAAAACTTATTTGGAGGAAATAACAATGGCATTGAACATTGAAAACATTATTGCTGAAATTAAAGAAGCTTCAATCCTTGAATTGAACGACCTTGTAAAAGCTATCGAAGAAGAATTTGGTGTAACTGCAGCTGCTCCTGTAGCTGTTGCTGCAGCTGGTGCTGCTGACGCTGGTGCTGCTAAAGACTCATTTGATGTTGAGTTGACAGCTGCTGGTGACAAAAAAGTTGGCGTTATCAAAGTTGTACGTGAAATCACTGGTCTTGGACTTAAAGAAGCTAAAGAACTTGTTGATGGTGCACCAGGTGTCATCAAAGAAGGCGTTCCAACTGCAGAAGCTGAAGAAATCAAAGCTAAATTGGAAGAAGCTGGAGCTTCAGTTACTCTTAAATAATAGAGCAACTACATTTGTAGCTTAAAAAACATATAAAACCGCTATTCTTAGGAGTAGCGGTTTTTTCTTTTGGTTTAAGAAGGGGCAAAAAAGGGGCGAACTAATTATATAGTTTATCTAGGAGACAAACAAGTTTTGAATAATAGGCTTTCCATAAAAAATGATACAAGTTTTTACCCTTCAGGATTTATTTTTTTCTAGTATCATCATTCCTATGAACAGTAGAAAAGTAAGTTTTTAATTTATTGATACTCCGGATATTATAATCTCAGTATTAAAGAACTTTATTGAAAGTAATTTTCGAACGGTTTGAGGTAATTTCAATGAAATTTTAATAGATATTTCAATTTTCTTCTTGACTCTGACCCTAGGTAAGGGATTATACTAATAGTAGATAAGAAAGGAGATTATTATGCAAATCAATATGATTCGTTCAGATAAAGTTTATCAGGAGATGCTCGAGCTTCCTTTAGAAAAGAGAGAAGGTCTCTTTCGAGCTAAAATATTAGCACCTTTTGCAATGAAATACCAAACGCAACACATCCCTTTGAAAGCAAAGTACCCTGGAGGATTTGATGCTCTATTCCTACCTGGCTTTATGAATCAGTTGCCCGGAACTCTATCAGAAAAGGATAGACCGGCTATCGACGCTCTGAGCTCTGATCAACTCTGGCAGGATTGTCAAGATACCATCAAGAGGAGTATTGGGCTTTTTGAGCAGGCTGGCTATGACTTAGATGTTGAGGATTACCATTTTACTATTTTATTGGGCTACAGCTCAATAAGGGTTATAGCGGAGATGGCGGAATTCCAGGCTACCTCATGCTTAGTCTGCTACCAAATGACTATACTTTACCACGTGTGCAGGCTGCGTTGGCTCACGAGTGCAATCACAATGTCCGCTTTCAATTTGTCAAATGGAACCAGCAGACGACACTAGCAGACTGGGTAGTCAGTGAAGGATTGGCAGAGTCTTTTGCTGCTGAGCTCTATGGCAAAGATCTCATTGGGCCTTGGGTCACTTCAACCAGTCCAGAGCAGTTAGAAGAGATTAAGCCCATCATCTCAAGTCAGCTTCAGCTAACGGGGATGGCGGAAATGGCACCATATCTCTACGGTGATGAAATAGCTAAGATACAGGGTCAGATGCCAGTTGGAATGCCTTATGCTGCAGGCTATGCTTATGGCTATCATCTGATACAAGCCTATCTGAAAATGACTGGCAAGACTATTATTGAAGCAACAGTGACGCCTACAGAAGAGATTTTAGAGGCGACTAAAGACTTTTGGAAATGACACTTTGGCTTGATAATCTGCCAGAATCTGATATAATGTAGGTAATTTCTGGAGGTGATAGTATGCATTATAAAAGAATTGAATTAAAAGTTACAAATCAAAGTATCCATGAGCGCAAGATCTTTCAAGGTGTTAAGATTTTCAGTCGTAGCAAGTTGTCCAAAGATCAGAAAAGTATTCTAACACAGAAGCTTTACCTGACACCGAAGCAGAATATCGTTTACTATCAGCGAACAGATGTCAACTATGACCAGAACTGGCATCATCATAAGGACTATTATGAATTAGCTTATGGTCAAATGGATAGAGAGACGGTTTTTAAGGTTTGCCAAGATTTTGACGAACTAAGCCCTTTTCTGGAAAATGAGCTGCTGGAGAAGCTAAAAGAAAAGCAGTCTGCAGGCAAATTTTTTGAAAAATTAGATATATAAAAATCCGGCTGCTTTTATAAGCAGTCGGATTTATTCTAGTTTGATAGTGCTTAAACAATACCTTGTGCAATCATAGCCTTGGCTACATTTTCAAAGGCAGCGATATTTGCACCTGCAAGGTAAGCAGTACCGAGTCCGTATGTTTCAGCAGTTGTTTTAGCTGTGTTGAGGATCTTGATCCTGATGTCTTCAAGTCGACCAGAGTATACTAATATCTATTCATCTGATGAGAGGGATTTTATCATCCAGATATTCATAGCTGGGTGGCCGGCGGCGTTAGAAAGTGGTTCTTGCAGTGATGTGAAACCATAGTGTTGATAGATGGCCACAGCAGTAGCCAGTTCAGTAGAGGTTTCTAGATAAAGCTGTTCATAACCAGCCAGACGGGCTTCCTGGAATATCCGCTTTATCAACCTACTGGAATAACCTTTGCCACGGCTATTTTTAGTGACATACAGTTTTTGTAATTCAGCAATCTTATCAGACACAGGTGCAAAGCCACCACAGCCAACCAGCTGACCTTCATCTTCCAGAATAAAGTAAGCTGCTCTCTCTTGCTGTTGATAGTAGTCGGCCAAATGATCTAGATGAGAATCAAAGTAGACAGTTCCTGGTTTGTCAAGCCCGAATTCTTCAAGACTAGCTCGAATGAGTTGCGCTACAGCTGGATTATCTCTCACTTCCATTGGCCGTAAGTTCATCATTTGTCCTCCGATAGGATGTATCGATTAATTAAACAATACCTTGTGCAATCATAGCGTTTGCTACGTTTTCGAAGGCAGCGATATTTGCTCCTGCAAGGTAGTCAGTACCAAGTCCGTATGTTTCAGCAGTTGTTTTAGCTGTGTTGAAGATGTTTGTCATGATGTCTTTGAGGCGTCCATCAACTTCTTCACGTGTCCATGAGAGGCGAAGGCTGTTTTGGCTCATTTCAAGCGCTGATACAGCTACACCACCAGCGTTAGCAGCTTTGGCAGGTCCGTAAAGGATTCCGTTTTCTTTGTAGACTTTAATCGCATCAAGGTCACTAGGCATGTTAGCACCTTCAGATACACAGATAACGCCTTGAGCAACCAAACGTTTAGCTGCGTCACCATTGATTTCGTTTTGAGTCGCACATGGAAGAGCGATGTCGTAGTTACCAGCGTAAGTCCATACAGAACCTTCATGGTAAGTTGCAGTTGCTTTCTCAGCTGCATACTCAGTCAAACGAGCACGGCGTTTTTCTTTAACATCAACCAAAAGATCGAAGTCAATACCATTTTCGTCGATGACATAACCATTTGAGTCAGATACAGAGATAACAGTTGCACCGAGTTCAGTCGCTTTTTGAAGAGCGTATTGAGCTACGTTACCAGAACCTGAAATAACCACTTTCTTACCAGCAAAACTGTTACCATTAGCTTTGAGCATTTCTTCAGTATAGTAAACCAATCCATAACCAGTTGCTTCTGGACGAATCAAGCTACCACCAAATCCAAGAGGTTTACCAGTCAAGACACCCGCATCAAATTGGTTGAGACGTTTGTATTGTCCGTAAAGGTAACCAATTTCGCGTCCTCCAACACCGATATCACCAGCAGGTACGTCAAGTGATGGTCCGATGTATTTTTGCAATTCAGTCATGAAGCTTTGGCAGAAGCGCATCACTTCAGCATCAGTCTTCCCTTTAGGATCGAAGTCTGATCCACCTTTACCTCCACCGATTGGAAGTCCAGTCAAAACGTTTTTAAAGATTTGTTCGAAACCGAGGAATTTCAAAATCCCTTGGTTTACAGTTGGGTGGAAACGAAGTCCGCCTTTATATGGTCCAACAGCTGAGTTGAATTGAACACGGTAACCACGGTTGACTTGGACTTTACCTTCACGGTCAACCCAAGGAACACGGAAAGAAATCACGCGCTCAGGCTCAGTGATGCGTGCCAAGATGTTTTCTTCGATGTACTCAGGGTGTTTTTCAAATACAGGTTCCAAAGTGCTGAAGAATTCTTCAACCGCCTGGAGAAATTCAGCCTCATGCCCGTTACGAGCTTTCACAGTTGCAAACACGCTTTGGATATAGTCTTTAGCAGATGTCATATCGTTCTCCTTTTTGTTGTTATATTTTATTACATGAGCCATTATAGCAGAATTTTTTTTGAGTGTAAAGAAAAAAACAGAAATTTTCTAAAAATTCTTTCAATTTACAAAACCGAACGTTTTTTATAGAAATTAGTTTCTCAAAGAGAAAATCTTAAAGTATGGTATAATATTAGAAATAAAAGGAATCTGGAGGATCAGAATCATGGTATCAACGAAAACACAAATAGCTGGCTTTGAGTTTGACAATTGCTTGATGAATGCTGCGGGTGTTGCTTGTATGACGATAGAGGAGCTTGAAGGGGTCAAAAATTCAGCAGCCGGTACTTTTGTTACGAAGACTGCGACCTTGGACTTTCGTCAGGGAAATCCTGAACCACGTTACCAGGATGTTCCACTTGGTTCTATCAACTCTATGGGCTTGCCAAATAATGGCTTAGACTACTATCTGGACTATCTTTTGGACTTGCAGGAAAAAGAACCAAACCGAACTTTCTTCCTTTCCCTAGTCGGCATGTCTCCAGAAGAAACACATACCATCTTGAAAAAAGTTCAAGAGAGTGAATTCAAAGGACTGACAGAGCTTAATCTCTCTTGTCCAAATGTTCCAGGAAAACCTCAGATTGCTTATGATTTTGAGACAACAGACCGTATCTTGGCAGAAGTATTTGCCTACTTTACCAAACCTCTTGGGATTAAATTGCCACCTTATTTTGATATTGTTCACTTTGACCAAGCAGCAGCTATTTTCAACAAATATCCGCTCAAGTTTGTTAACTGTGTGAACTCTATCGGAAACGGCCTTTATATAGAAGACGAGTCTGTCGTTATTCGTCCTAAAAATGGTTTTGGTGGGATTGGTGGAGAGTATATCAAACCGACTGCTCTCGCTAATGTCCATGCTTTCTATCAACGCTTAAATCCGCAAATCCAAATCATCGGAACGGGTGGTGTTCTAACGGGTCGTGATGCCTTTGAACACATCCTCTGCGGTGCGAGTATGGTGCAAGTAGGGACTACTCTTCACAAAGAAGGCGTAGGTGCTTTTGAACGCATTACCAATGAACTAAAAGAAATCATGGAAGAAAAAGGTTATGAGAACCTAGAAGATTTCCGTGGGAAATTGCGTTATATTGACTAAACAAAATAGAAAAGCAAGAAGAAAGGAGAGAAGATGCTTGCCATTGAAGACAGTCAGACGTTGACTTTATCAAATCTATCTAGCTTGAACCTATTTACAGGGACAGACCAGGGCCAGTTTGAAGTTATGAAGAGTCAAGTGTTGAAGCAGATTGGTTATGATCCAGCTGATCTCAACTTTGCTTACTTTGATATGAAAGAAGTAGCCTATAAAGACTTAGAGTTGGAGTTGGTCAGTCTCCCCTTCTTTGCGGATGAGAAAATCGTAATATTAGACCATTTTGTCGATATCACAACAGCCAAGAAACGCTTTTTAGCAGATGATGAGCTCAATTCGTTTGAGGCATACCTTGATAACCCTTCGCCAACAACCAAGTTGTTGATCTTTGCGGAAGGAAAACTGGATAGCAAGAGAAGGTTGGTTAAATTACTTAAGCGTGATGCCAAGGTTTTTGATGCAATAGAAGCCAAAGAACAAGAATTGCGCCAGTATTTCCAAAAGTGGAGTCAGACACAAGGTCTGCAGTTTGTGGGGCAATCCTTTGAAAATCTACTTCTCAAATCTGGTTTTCAATTTAGTGAAATCCAGAAAAATCTCCTTTTTTTGCAGTCTTATAAGTCAGACGGCGTGATTGAGGAGAAGGATATTGTCGAGGCTATTCCAAAGACTCTGCAGGACAATATTTTTGATTTGACTCAGCTTATTTTAGTTAAGAAGATTGACCTGGCCCGTGACCTGGTTAGAGACTTGACCTTGCAAGGGGAGGATGAGATCAAGCTCATAGCTGTCATGTTAGGACAGTTTCGTACCTTTACCCAAGTGAAGATTTTATCAGAGACTGGTCAGACGGAATCGCAGATTGCAAGCAGTCTGGGAACTTATTTGGGGCGCAATCCTAATCCTTATCAAATCAAGTTTGCATTGAGAGATTCGAGAGGGATTTCCATTGCCTTTCTCAAGCGAGCGATTTCTTATTTGATTGAAACAGACTACCAGATTAAGACAGGTGTCTATGAAAAAGGGTACCTGTTTGAAAAGGCACTTTTGCAGATCGCGGCAGAAGCAAATTGAGCAAAAAACTTGAAAAAAGAGGATGATTGCGTTATCATTTTCATATAGAAAGAAAAAGAGGTATTACAGATGGCTATTATCTTACCAGACCTTCCATACGCATACGACGCTTTGGAACCATACATCGATGCAGAAACAATGCACTTGCACCATGACAAACACCACCAAACTTATGTCAACAATGCAAATGCAGCGCTTGAAAAACACCCTGAAATCGGTGAAGATCTTGAAGCTTTGCTTGCTGATGTAGAATCTATCCCAGCTGATATCCGTCAAGCACTTATCAACAATGGTGGTGGACACTTGAACCACGCTCTTTTCTGGGAATTGATGACTCCTGAAAAGACTGCTCCTTCAGCAGAACTTGCAGCAGCAATCGATGCAACATTTGGTTCATTTGAAGAATTCCAAGCAGCCTTTACAGCAGCAGCTACAACTCGCTTTGGTTCTGGCTGGGCATGGTTGGTTGTCAACAAAGAAGGGAAGCTTGAAGTAACTTCAACAGCAAACCAAGATACACCAATCTCAGAAGGTAAAAAACCAATCTTGGGCTTGGACGTTTGGGAACATGCTTACTACGTGAAATACCGCAACGTGCGTCCTGACTACATCAAAGCTTTCTTCTCAGTCATCAACTGGAACAAAGTAGATGAGCTTTACGCAGCAGCTAAATAAAAAATATGGAGGGAAGAGTCAATCTTCTCTTTTTAAGGTTATAAAGCAGAAGTCTGACAAAATCGTCAGACTTTTTTCATTTTTATGAGAAACGTGCTAACTGTTAGAAATTATGGTAAAATAGAGTGTTAAGTAATCGTGGAAAAGGAAGACTATGCGTAAAGAAATTGCACCTGAATTATACAACTATAACAAGTTTCCTGGCCCAGAATTTCATGTAAATGGGGATAAGGTTGAGACTGAAGGGATTGCTTTTACCTTGGTTGAAAATATCAAGGATGCCTTCGATGTGACAGTCTTTAATCAACGCTTTTCAGAAGTGTTGACCAAGTTTGATTATGTCGTGGGGGACTGGAGCAATGAACAGCTCCGTCTACGTGGCTTTTATAAAGACGACCGAACAGAGGAAAAAATTGAAAAAATCAGTCGCTTACAGGATTATCTTTTAGAGTATTGTAGTTATGGTTGTGCTTATTTTGTCCTAGAAAACCAAGCACCGAAACGGGCTTCATTTGACAAAAAAATGCGTAAAAAAGAGGAGGAAAACCTTCCTAGAAGAGGGAAGAAATCTTCGCAAAACAAGAGAAAACCAAATGCGGATAAGCGAAATAGACGTCGTCATAAGGAGCAAAAGTCTCAGAAAGAGGACAAGGGACAGCGCCATTTTGTCATTCGTCAGAAATAGATAGAGAATAAGGAGAAGAGATGAAACCGTCTATTTATAGTTTAACACGTCAAACCATGCAAGAATGGGTATTAGAACAGGGAGAAAAGAAATTCCGAGCAGATCAAATCTGGGAATGGCTCTACCGTAAACGTGTCCAGTCATTTGAAGAAATGACCAACCTTTCCAAGGATTTGATTGCCAAGCTCAATGACCAGTTTGTGGTCAATCCATTGAAACAACGGATTGTACAAGAGTCAGCTGACGGTACCGTTAAGTATCTTTTCGAGTTGCCAGATGGCATGTTGATTGAGACAGTACTCATGCGTCAACACTATGGTTTGTCAGTCTGTGTGACCACTCAGGTTGGCTGTAATATTGGTTGTACCTTCTGTGCATCAGGCTTGATCAAGAAACAACGTGACCTCAATAACGGGGAAATCGTAGCGCAGATCATGCTAGTTCAGAAATATTTTGATGAACGTGGTCAGGATGAACGTGTCAGCCATATCGTTGTTATGGGAATTGGTGAACCATTTGATAATTACAACAATGTTTTGAATTTTGTCCGTACCATCAATGATGACAAGGGAATGGCTATCGGTGCTCGTCACATCACTGTTTCAACCTCAGGTTTGGCCCATAAAATTCGTGACTTTGCTAATGAAGGCGTACAGGTCAATCTGGCTGTGTCTCTTCACGCACCCAATAATGAATTGCGCTCAAGCATCATGAAGATTAACCGTGCCTTTCCGATTGAAAAGCTCTTTGCAGCTATTGAGTACTATATCGAAACAACCAATCGCCGTGTGACCTTTGAATATATCATGCTCAATGAAGTCAACGACGGTGTTGAACAAGCCTTGGAATTGGCTGAATTGCTCAAAAACATCAAGAAATTGTCATATGTCAACTTGATTCCCTATAACCCAGTTAGTGAACATGACCAATATAGCCGTAGTCCCAAAGAGCGCGTGATGGCCTTCTACGATACCCTCAAGAAAAAAGGGGTCAACTGTGTTGTCCGTCAAGAGCATGGTACAGATATTGATGCAGCTTGTGGACAATTGCGCTCCAATACAATGAAACGTGACCGCCAGAAGGCAGTTGCAGCGGTAAATCCATAAAATGACTAAAAAAAGAGAATTAATCTTGAAATTGGGAGTGGCTATTTACAGCCTTTGCATTGTCTGTTTTTGCTTCACTCCCCAGCCTCAACTTCCTACAGGAGTGGAAACTCCAGGTATTCAAACTTTTGGACGCCTGGTTTTTCTTTTAACTCCCTTAAACTCCCTTTGGAATCTGGGTGAAGTGACTAGTTTGGGACAAGTCCTTTGGATCTTTTTGCAGAACATTTTAAATGTCTTCTTGCTTTTCCCACTAGTCTTTCAACTGATTTATCTCTGTCCAAATTTACGACAAACGAAAAAAATCATCTTTCTCAGTTTTCTACTGAGTCTAGGAATTGAGTGCACGCAACTAGTTTTAGATTTTTTATTCGACTTTAATCGGGTCTTTGAGATTGATGATTTGTGGACCAATACCCTGGGAGGCTATCTGGCTTGGGTCCTCTATAAAGGACTGCATAAAAACAAGATAAGGAATTAGAATGAGTATTTTAGAAGTTAAAAATTTAAGTCACGGTTTTGGTGACCGTGCAATTTTTGAAGATGTGTCCTTCCGTCTCCTCAAGGGAGAGCATATCGGCTTAGTCGGTGCCAATGGTGAAGGAAAATCAACCTTTATGAGCATCGTGACAGGTAAGATGTTGCCAGATGAAGGGAAGGTGGAGTGGTCCAAATATGTGACTGCTGGCTATCTGGATCAGCACGCTGTGCTAAAGGAAGGTCAAACCGTGCGTGATGTCTTGCGTACAGCCTTTGATGAGCTATTTAAAGCAGAAGCTCGTATCAATGATCTCTATATGGAAATGGCAGAAGACGGGGCGGATATTGATGGGCTGATGGAAGAAGTAGGAGAACTCCAAGACCGTTTGGAGAGTCGTGATTTCTATACCTTGGATGCTAAGATTGATGAAGTAGCGCGTGCTCTCGGTGTCATGGACTATGGTATGGATACGGATGTAACCTCTTTGTCAGGTGGACAAAGAACCAAGGTGCTTTTGGCTAAACTCCTCCTTGAAAAACCAGATATTTTGTTGCTTGACGAGCCAACCAACTACTTGGATGCTGAACACATTGACTGGCTCAAGCGTTATCTTCAAAACTATGAGAATGCCTTTGTCCTTATTTCGCATGATATTCCTTTCCTCAACGACGTAATCAATATCGTCTATCATGTTGAAAATCAACAGTTAACGCGTTACTCTGGTGACTACTACCAGTTCCAAGAAGTCTATGCTATGAAGAGATCTCAGTTGGAAGCAGCCTATGAACGTCAGCAGAAAGAGATAGCGGACCTCAAGGATTTCGTAGCCCGCAATAAAGCCCGTGTTGCAACACGAAACATGGCCATGTCCCGTCAAAAGAAACTCGACAAGATGGACATCATCGAACTTCAAAGTGAGAAACCAAAGCCATCCTTTGATTTCAAACCAGCTCGTACACCTGGGCGCTTTATCTTCCAAGCCAAGGACTTGCAGATTGGTTATGACCGTCCACTTACTAAACCCTTAAACCTAACCTTTGAACGCAATCAAAAGGTTGCAATTATTGGGGCCAATGGTATTGGGAAAACAACCCTCTTGAAGTCTCTCTTGGGCATTATTCCGCCAATCGCTGGAGAAGTCGAACGTGGCGACTACCTAGAACTTGGCTACTTTGAGCAAGAAGTAGAAGGTGGCAATCGTCAAACCCCTCTTGAAGCCGTCTGGAATGCCTTTCCTGCCCTCAACCAAGCAGAAGTTCGTGCAGCCCTTGCTCGTTGTGGTTTGACAACTAAGCATATCGAAAGCCAGATTCAGGTCTTATCAGGTGGTGAACAAGCCAAGGTGCGTTTCTGTCTCTTGATGAACCGTGAAAACAACGTCTTAGTGCTGGACGAGCCGACCAACCACTTGGATGTGGATGCCAAGGAAGAACTCAAACGCGCTCTCAAAGAATACAAGGGTTCTATCCTTATGGTTTGCCACGAACCAGACTTTTATGAAGGCTGGATGGACCAAATCTGGGACTTTAACAAGCTAACTTAAAAGCACTAAAAAGGCCAAGTCGAAATGACTTGGCTTTTTTGACTAGTAATTTAAAAAGCTTTCAACTTCAGATTTCTCAATTTCTTTACCATAGTGGCAAATCGGACAAGAAACGAAGTAGCTTTTACCATAAGGGAAAAGTGGAATCCAGTAGAGGGTGAACTTGCGTCCAGTTTCTACAATCTCCCAAGTGTCAACATTGTTACAGTGACCACATTCGATCGCAGTTTGCGTATGTCCCAAATCTTTCTGATAACCTTTAGAACCCCAAAATAAAATCATTTCATCGTCTCCTTATCTGTTGATGGCTTATTTTTTGCTGAAGTCGTAGTCCTTGACTACTTCGATACTGTCAATGGTGATAGCGGTAGTTGGTTTGTCTTTCTCATCTTTTTCAGCTTTGGCAATCTTGTCAACAACGTCCATGCCATCGATGACTTGACCAAAGACAGGGTGTTTGCCGTCTAGACTTGGATTTCCACCTTCTTTATAGGCTTCGATGATTTTCTTTGGATACTTGCTTGTAGGGAGTTTAGCTGAAATATCTGTTGAGTTTTGGTTGATGAAGAACTGGCTACCGTTGGTGTTTGGTTGTCCAGTGTTAGCCATAGCAAGGGCTCCTCGGATATTGTATAGGTAAGGAGAGATTTCATTTTTGAAACCAGTTCCCTTGTCCTTTGTTTTATCCTTATCATGCCAGATAGATTGTCCACCTGTACCATCTCCCTTAGGATCTCCAGTTTGGACCATAAAGCCATCGATGACACGGTGGAAGGTGATGCCGTTATAGTAGCCTTCCTTAGCGTGAGTAAGGAAGTTTTCAACCGCAAGAGGTGCTAGTTTTGGAAAGAGTTTGATTCGTATATCGCCTTGATTTGTGTGTAAACTGACTTCAGCTTCATCTTCGGCAACCTCTTTAGAAAGTTGAGGGAAGTTGGCATTTTCATTGGTCAAAGCGTCATTCAAATCTTTGGCAGCTTGAGCAGCTGCTTTTGAGCTTTCTTCAGCTGAGATACTCGAGTCAACATAGTCATCACCACGGAGACCACGTTGGATACTAGTACATCCAGCAAGGGCAACAGTTGATAGTAAAAGAAGGGTTGCTAGTTTTTTCATTGTTTTCCTCTCAAAAATTCATTTCTACCATTGTACCCTAAAAGAGAGGTGATTTCAAATGTTAATGATTTTACTAAAAATTTCTAGTAGTAAAAAAATTAAAACTCTGTCAAGTTTTTTTCTTGACACCTGTCGAAAATCTGCTATAATGGAACATGTGCTAAATAGCTCAGCTATTTCACCGAAATAAAAAATAAGAAAAGAGACATTAAAAAATGGCAGTTAAAATCCGTTTGACTCGTATGGGTTCTAAGAAAAAACCTTTCTACCGTATCAACGTAGCAGACTCACGTTCACCACGTGACGGACGTTTCATCGAAACAGTTGGAACTTACAACCCACTTGTTGCTGAAAACCAAGTGACTTTGAAAGAAGACCGCGTTCTTGCATGGTTGGCTGATGGAGCTCAACCTTCAGATACAGTTCGCAACATCCTTTCAAAAGAAGGCGTATTGAAAAAATTCCACGATTCTAAATTCTCAAAATAAGTTTAAAGTAGGTTGACAGATGGATACGATTGAAAATCTCATTATTGCGATTGTGAAACCTTTGATTTCACAACCTGATGCCTTAACTATCAAGATCGAAGACACACCAGAATTTTTGGAGTATCACTTGGATCTTGACCAAAGCGATGTCGGTCGTGTTATCGGTCGTAAGGGTCGCACTATCTCAGCGATAAGAACGATTGTCTACTCTGTCCCAACTGAAGACAAAAAAGTAAGAATCGTTATCGATGAAAAATAAAAAAAGCGGGACAGATGTCTCGTTTTTTTGTGGAGGAGAAGATGAAGGATTTAACGTTTAGACAATTACAAGCTTACTTACTCGAACATTACCAGCAATCTCGAACCGAGGAAGGCCTCTTTATCAAGCTAGTGGAGGAAGTCGGAGAGGTAGCAGAGGTCTTGAATGGGCGCTCTGGTCGAAAAGAGGGTGTCCAGGACTCAAATGAGGAACTAGCCAAAGAACTGGCAGATATTATTCACTACACTGTCGCAATTGCGGCCATCAACGATATTGACCTAACCAAAAGCATCTTTGACAAAGATAAGAAGGCTGCCATTAAGTACCAGCATGAACGAGATTTGGAAGAATTTCTGGAGGGAAAATATCTATAGTGTCTTTTTTCTTCAACTTGTGAAAATCCCTAGAACGTGATAAAATAAAGGATAAGGGTTTTTAATAAATCATTGTTATAGAATGAGTGGATTTCTTTATGAAACGATTTGAAGTAACTACAAAAATTGGCAGCCTCTCTGTTACTTATAAAAAGCAAAAGAAAGTGCTTGTTTGTTTAAATGGCGCAGGTTTGCTACCAAGTTATGAAAATTTTTCACTTATACTTGAAAAACTTCCTCCCACAATTGGTTATTTGACAATTGATTTTCCAAACACAGGTAGGAGTCCGATTCATGACCAATCTGGAAAAAATCTGGACAATCTTGTAGACGCGGTTTATGAAGTACTTGAAGAATTGGCGATTTATGAATATATACTTTGTGCACATAGTTTGAGTGGAATTTTAGCTTGCAAATTGATGAACAAATCAATTAAGTGTCAGGCTTTAGTAGCAATTGAACCAACAACTAAAAAAGTAATGTTTTCTGATTTTTCAGAAAATCCTTATCCAGAAATGGAAGAGCAAATGAGACTGATTGAAGAGTGTGGCCCCGAAGTCTATTTTAAGAACATAACTCAAGCAGCATTTAGCTCTGAAACTAATGAAGAAATCTGGGATTTAGTGCAAGAAAAAGATTCAGAGTTGGAAAGACAAGTTCCAGAATTTCATATATATTGTGAGATTACTGAGAAAGATTTTGAGAATGTATCTATAGGAGCTCATATTCCCGTTTTTATTTTTTGTCAGGCTTATAGAGAAAAAGAGTACAGAGAATCAGAGTATTGGACTTCCAATACTAAGCTCATTTTAGGAGGGAATCACCATTATTTACAATGGTCAGAATCAGAAAAAATTGCGAATATTATTCGAGAATTGTCAGAATAAGATGGAAAGAAGGAGAGTACAGGAGACAAGATGAACTACTTTAATGTTGGAAAAATCGTCAATACGCAGGGTCTACAGGGTGAGATGCGAGTCTTGTCTGTGACGGATTTTGCTGAAGAACGATTTAAAAAGGGAGCAGAGCTTGCTTTATTTGATGAAAAAGATCAGTTTGTCCAAACAGTGACCATCGCAAGTCATCGTAAGCATAAGAACTTTGACATTATCAAATTCAAAGACATGTACCATATCAATGCGATTGAAAAGTACAAGGGTTATAATCTCAAGGTCGCTGAGGAAGATTTGAATGATTTAGATGATGGTGAATTCTACTATCACGAGATTATCGGTTTGGATGTTTACGAGGGAGATAACTTGGTTGGAACCATCAAGGAAATTCTGCAACCAGGAGCCAATGATGTCTGGGTGGTAAAGCGAAAAGGTAAGCGAGATTTGCTTTTACCTTACATTCCACCAGTAGTTCTCAATGTTGATATTCCAAACAAGCGGGTCGGAGTGGAAATCTTAGAAGGGTTAGATGATGAAGATTGATATTTTAACCCTCTTTCCGGAGATGTTTTCTCCGCTGGAGCACTCGATTGTTGGAAAGGCTCGAGAAAAAGGGCTCTTGGATATCCAGTACCATAATTTCAGAGAATACGCTGAAAAAGCCCGTCACGTCGACGATGAACCATATGGAGGCGGTCAGGGGATGTTGCTCCGAGCCCAACCTATTTTCGATGCCTTTGATGCTATTGAAAAGAAAAATCCCCGTGTCATTCTCCTTGATCCTGCAGGGAAACAGTTCGATCAAGCTTACGCTGAGGATTTGGCCCAGGAAGAGGAGCTTATCTTTATCTGTGGTCACTATGAAGGGTATGACGAGCGGATCAAGACCTTGGTAACCGATGAAATTTCTCTAGGAGACTATGTCTTGACTGGTGGTGAATTGGCAGCCATGACCATGATTGATGCGACCGTGCGCTTGATACCAGAAGTGATTGGTAAGGAGTCTAGCCACCAGGATGATAGCTTTTCTTCAGGTCTTCTCGAATATCCTCAGTATACACGCCCTTATGACTATAGAGGCATGGTCGTGCCAGGTGTGCTCATGAGTGGGCACCATGAAAAGATTCGCCAGTGGCGGCTCTATGAGAGTCTAAAGAAAACCTACGAGCGCAGACCTGACCTGCTAGAAAACTATCAACTGACAGCCGAAGAAGAAAAGATGCTGGCTGAAATCAAAGAAAACAAAGAATAAAGGAGAACCTTATGCAAGTAATCAAACGTAATGGAGAAATTGCTGAATTTGATCCAGATAAAATTTACCAAGCTGTCCTAAAAGCAGCTCAAACAGTTTATGTTTTGACCGATGACCTGCGTCAAAACCTAGCGCAAGTTACTAAAAAAGTCGTTTTGGACTTGGAAGAAGCAAAAGTAGAACGTGCCACTATCAGCATGATCCAATCAATGGTTGAGCACCGCTTACTTGGAGCTGGTTACATCACAATTGCAGAACACTATATCTCTTATCGTTTGCAACGCGATTTGGAGAGAAGTGGTTATGGCGACCATATCGCCGTTCATCTTCATTTTGAACAAATCCGTTAAGAAAAAGAGTGGGATGCAAAGAACATCTCACTCTTTCTTAAATAGACTTTTCTGAGCTTTTTGTACAGTTGAGGGAACGAAACGAAGTCGCTTAATGTCACTGATACGAATGATTCGGGTCACGTTTTTTGAAAAATTTTTGACGATAATTTGTTGGCGATTAGCATCGTGTTTAACAATATCACCCGTAAAACTTGTCTCAGCAAGTATGACATGAACAGCCGTCTTTTTCTGGATGGCTTGTTCAATCATAGCAGTGAGGGAGTTGTCCTCGATTTGAGGATGATCATCATTCCCATTGAGAAAACTATGTAGTTTATCTAGAACTAGTTGGAATGCCTGTCTCATAGAATCCTCCCTTCTTATATATCCACATTATATAAAATTTTCTTAAAAACCACAAGATTTTTACGAATAGACTATAGAAAGCATATCACATAAAGGAGTTAAAATGGCAGAATTTACATTTGAAATCGAAGAACACTTACTCACCTTGTCTGAAAATGACAAAGGATGGACAAAAGAACTAAATCGCGTTAGCTTTAATGGTGCCCCTGCAAAGTTTGACATTCGCGCTTGGAGCCCAGACCATACCAAAATGGGCAAAGGAATCACGCTTTCCAATGAAGAATTTCAGGTAATGGTCGATGCCTTTAAAGGGCAACAATAAAAAGAATCTTGAGTGCAACTCAAGATTCTTTTTTTAGGACACAATATAGTCACACAGAGAAGTTTTAGACAATTGAATAAAAGTCTCTCTAAACTCTTCAGGTGGTGTTGGATCATCTTTACGAATCCAGACTTCAATGAAAGAGATTGCCATGGTCGTAATGATATAAGCGATGTCCTCTTTATTAAAATTATATTTCAGTTGGTAATTGACATTCTTTAGTACCCACTCTGAGTATATTCCACGCAGAAATTCCTTCCAACATGGGTCGACTTGTGTGGTATACAAGGTGCTAATAACTTCCCTTTTTTCGTATATGAGAGGAAGTATATGGTCTGCTAAAAAGCTGATAGGATCTCCATCATTGCTAGGGCAGTACTTATTAAAGACGTTAAAAATGTGCTGATTGGTCTCTTCGTGAATGTATTCGATAATATCTTCAAAGTTGTTAAAATGCTTTTGATAAATCGCTTGTCGTGAAATACCAGCTTCAGCAGCAATTTCAGTCATTGTAAAGGAACTACGCTGAGGATTTTTCTTAGCTAGTGTGATGAGAGCTCTAATGATTAGCTCACGAGTATTCTTTGCCATAGAATTACCTTTCTACTTATAATTATTTACAGTTATTTTTGAATGAAGAAAAATCAGAATGTTCAAGTTAATATAAACAATCAATGAACATTAAATTTTCTGAATCTTTTAGGTAGCTCTATTGTATCACAAATAATTTATAAAATATAGCTCAATCATTGAAAATGCGTTTTCTGAAAAGTATACAATTGCTAAGCATCCAAAATCAATGGAAGCTTATTTGGTTTGAATCAATTAGAATACTTTTCTACTTTGCATATTGTGAATAGCTATAATTTGAAGAATAAAACGATTAATATTCATACTGGTATAAGAATAGTCAAGTAGCTAAATAGTGTACAGTTGATTCTTAGAAAGGAAATAGTCCAGAACACTTGTTCTGGACTATTTTTTATCTTGAAAAATAAGCGATGCTTTTCAATCTTTCGAGTAAGGGACGACCAATGAAACTAATGGCAATGATCTTACCTAGGTCAGGGAGGATAAAGGGAAGGACACCAACTGCAAGTGCCTTATCGAATGGCATCCCAGCAAGGAAGTGGAGGCTGAGAATACCTCCGACAAAGACGAGGGAGTCACCCAAGAGGTTGGCTAGGAAAATGCGAATATAGCCACTATTTTGATGGATGAGATAAGATGTAAGTCCAGCATAGACAAGGTCGAACCAAAGATAGCCTGCACTTGGACCAACTAAAACGTGAAATCCAGCTCCTCCCCCTGCAAAAACAGGTAAACCAATGGCACCTAGTAGGAGATAGAGAGCAACAGATAGGACCGCTTCTCTGGGTCTAAAAACAGTAGCAATCAGACCGATTGCGAAGTTTTGTAGAGTGAAGGGGACAGGACCGATAGGGAGACTGATTTGTGCCAAAACGGCAATAAGAGCAGCACCGATAGCAGGGATAGCATAGATATGAGCTTTTTTCAAAACTGTTAACCTCTTTTCAAAATTATAGTAACTATTATACTAATTCAGGAGGAAAAGTCAACCTATTTTTTTCAACGAGGTAACAATTTTGTAACAGCCGATTTTGTATGTTAAAAGAGACCTCTTGAGGTCTCTTTCGATAATTAGCGCATAGTCACAAATTCTTCAGAAGCAGTTGGGTGGATAGCTACTGTAGCGTCAAAGTCTGCCTTGGTTGCTCCCATCTTGATGGCAACAGCGAATCCTTGAATCATCTCATCCACTCCGTAACCTAGTCCATGAAGGCCAACAACTTTTTCGTCAGCACCGGCGGTGATGAGTTTGAAGCAAGATTCTTGACGATGGTTTGTAACGGCAGAGTACATAGATGCAAAGCTTGACTTGTAGACTTTAATGTGCTCTTGGCCGTATTCTTTGATAGCTTGATCTTCAGTCAATCCCACAGTTCCGATTGCTGGGTGGGAGAAGACAACAGTAGGGATAGTTGTGTAGTCCATCTTAGCACCTGTTTTCCCATTGAAGAGGCGTTCAGATAGGGTACGTCCTGCCTTGATGGCTACTGGGGTCAGTTCTTTCTCACCAGTAACATCTCCAAGAGCATAGATGCCATCTACAACTGTATTTTGGTATTCATCTACTTGGATAAATCCACGTTGGTTGAGTGTAACGCCAGCCTTTTCTAACTCCAACCCATCTACATTTGGACGGCGACCGGTAGCCCAGATAACTTGGCTCGCAGTGTGACTAGAACCATCTTCGAAATGAATGGTAATACCTTGCTCCGTTTCTTCGAGCTTGACGGGTACTTTATGGGTGTGCAAAGGTAGACCTGTTTTTTCCATTTCATTGACAAGTCCTTCAACGATGTAACTGTCAAAACCACGCAAGGGACGATCACGACGGACAAACAAATCTGTTTTTACTCCTAGTGCGTGGAGAACACCAGCTAGCTCAACAGCGATATAGCCAGCTCCAAGAATCGCAACGGAGTCAGGAAGTTGTTCCCAAGCAAAGACATCGTCTGAGCTGCCACCGAGTTCAGCTCCAGGAATAGTTGGAATGCTTGGTCGAGCACCAGTCGCAATCACGATATGCTTGGCACGAATCAATTCACCATTAACACTGACTGTGTGGGAATCAACAAAATGAGCACATCCCTCAATCAAATCAACACCATTGCGCTTGAAACTTCCATCATAAGACGAGCGGGAACGATCGATGTAGGCTTCACGATTTTGACGAAGTTTTGCAAAATCAAATTGAACATTTGAACTCGTAAACCCGTAGTCAGGACCGTAGTGGTGGAAGCTTTCAGCGATTTGGGCTCCATACCACATAATTTTCTTAGGAACACAGCCAACGTTGACACAAGTTCCACCTAATTTTTTCTCTTCGATAACAGCTGCTTTAGCGCCGTGTTCACCAGCTCGGTTCATAGTGGCGATACCGCCACTTCCTCCACCGATGGCGATGATATCATATTCTCTCATAGAAAACTCCTTATAGCTTTGATAGTCATATTCTATCGTTTTTGCTTTTTGAATGCAAAAATCTGCTACGTTTAAAAAAATTACAAAAACACTTGCCATTTTTTCAAAGATAGTGTATTATATATCTAGTACAATAATCCAAAAACAAATACCGAATGAAATATTTCTCCTGAACTGTCATTGTTTCTCTCTGAACGATCATTGTTTGGGTCTAGTATTTTTGATATAATGGTTTTTGTAAGCTTAAAGTGAAAAAGGAGATTAACTATGAAAAGAACAAAAAAGGCAAAAAAATGGCAATTATACACAGCGATTGGTGTTGCCAGTGCTATTGTTATCGGTGCTGCGGGGATTTTGATTTTTAGACAACCTTCCCAGTCAGCAATCAAGGAGGAAACATCTCATATCGTTACTGCTAAGGAAGGTTCTGTTGCTTCATCGGTTCTCTTGTCAGGTACGGTTACAGCAAAAAATGAACAATACGTTTATTTTGATGCTAGTAAGGGAGATTTAGATGAAATTCTCGTTTCAGTCGGGGACAAGGTCGAAGAAGGGCAAGCGTTGGTCAAATACAGCAGTGCAGATGCTCAAGCTGCCTATGATGCAGCCGATCGTGCAGTTGCAAAGGCAGACCGTCATATCGAGGAGTTAAACAAAGCTCGTGAAAATGCATCAGCTGTACCGGCTTCCCCACAGATTCCAACAGAAGCAGGACTCCCAGAACAAGCGCAAGCAGGGACTTCTTCAGTATCTTCTATTGATTCTCAAATCAGTGATGCCAAGGATAACCGTGCAGATGCTGTGGCTCAGCTTAACAAGGCTCAAGCACAGCTAGATGCCGCAACTGTCCTGAGTACACTAGAAGGGACTGTAGTTGAAGTTAATCGTAATGTTTCCAAATCGCCAACAGGTAATAGCCAAGTGGTAGTACATGTCGTAAGTAATGAAAACTTGCAGGTCAAAGGGGAGTTGTCTGAATACAACCTTGCTAACCTTTCTGTAGGCCAAGAAGTTACCTTTACTTCGAAGGTTTACCAAGATAAGAGCTGGACAGGAAAAATCAGCTATATTTCTGATTATCCTAAAAACAATGGAGAAGCAGCAAATGCAGCCCTTGGAGGGAATACTGGATCTAAGTACCCTTATACTGTTGATGTGACTAGCGATATCGGTGAGTTGAAACAAGGCTTCTCAGTCAGTGTTGAAGTCAAAAACAAGAGTAAGGCCATCCTTGTTCCTTTGACAAGTGTTGTTACCGAAAATGACAAAAACTATGTCTGGGTCGTTGACGACCAGAAAAAAGCGAAGAAGGTAGAAGTTACTTTGGGGAATGCGGACGCAGACAACCAAGAAATTACTTCAGGTGTGACAGACGGAGCCAAGGTCATCAGTAATCCAACATCTTCCTTGGAAGAAGGAAAAGAGGTGAAGGCTGATGAAAAAACTAATTAGTCTCAAAAATATCTGCAGGAGTTATCGAAATGGTGACCAAGAACTGCAGGTCCTTAAAAATATCAATCTAGAAGTTCATGAAGGTGAGTTTGTTGCCATTATGGGACCATCTGGTTCTGGTAAGTCTACCTTGATGAATACCATCGGAATGTTGGATACACCAACTAGTGGAGAGTACTACCTTGAAGGACAAGAAGTGGCAGGTCTTGGAGAGAAACAACTGGCCAAGGTCCGCAATCAGCAAATCGGCTTTGTCTTTCAGCAGTTCTTTCTCTTGTCCAAGCTTAATGCTCTTCAAAACGTCGAATTGCCCTTGATTTACGCGGGTGTTTCGGCTTCAAAACGTCGGAAATTGGCTGAGGAGTTTCTGGAAAAGGTTGAGCTGACGGAGCGCAGTCATCATTTGCCGTCTGAGTTATCAGGTGGTCAAAAGCAACGTGTAGCGATTGCGCGTGCCTTGGTAAATAATCCCTCTATCATCCTAGCGGACGAACCCACAGGAGCCTTGGATACCAAGACAGGAAATCAAATCATGCAGCTGTTGGTGGAGTTAAACAAGGAAGGGAAAACCATTATCATGGTCACGCACGAGCCTGAGATTGCTGCTTATGCCAAACGCCAAATTGTCATTCGTGATGGGGTCATCTCGTCTGACAGCGCTCAGGTGGAAAAGGAGGAAAACTAAGATGCAGAATCTGAAATTTGCCTTTTCATCCATCATGGCCCACAAGATGCGTTCCTTCCTCACCATGATTGGGATTATCATCGGAGTTTCGTCTGTCGTTGTCATCATGGCTCTGGGAGACTCCATGTCTCGTCAGGTCAATAAAAACATGACCAAATCACAGAAGGATATCCATGTCTTTTTCTCTCCTATTAAAAGCAAGGACGGTTCCTTTACGCAGAAACAATCCGCTTTGACAGTCAGTGGGAAAGAAGAGGATGTTCATGTTGAACCACCAAAACCACTAGAATCCTGGGTCAAGGAGGCTGCTAAACTTAAAGGAGTAGACAGCTACTATGTCACCAACTCGACCAACGTCACCCTATCTTATAAGGATAAGAAAGTTGAACGAGCGACTCTGACAGGCGGAAATAGCACCTACATGAACGCAGTTGAAAATGAAATCGTTGCGGGTAGAAGTCTAAGACCGCAAGACTACAAGGAATTTGCCAGTGTGATTTTGCTGGACGAAGAACTAGCCAAGAGTTTGTTTGATAGTCCAGAAGCTGCGGTTAATCAAGTCATCTCTGTCAATGAATTTAGTTACCGTGTGATTGGCGTTTATACTAGCAATGAAGCTAAAACTGCTAAAGCCTTTGGGATTGGTGGTCTTCCAATTACGACTAATATCTCCCTCGCAGCCAATTTTAATACTGATGAAATCTCGAACATCGTCTTTCGTGTCAATGATACTAGTCTAACGCAGACCTTGGGACCAGAGTTGGCTCGAAAATTGACTGAGATTGCTGGTCTTCAGCAAGGGGAGTACCAAGTTGCGGATGCAACTGCCGCCTTCCAAGAGGTACAACAACTATTTGGTTTTATGACCACCATTATCAGTGCCATCGCAGGAATTTCTCTCTTTGTCGGAGGAACTGGTGTTATGAATATCATGCTGGTTTCGGTGACGGAACGCACGCGTGAGATTGGTCTGCGGAAAGCTCTCGGAGCTACTCGGGCTAATATCTTGGTACAGTTTTTGATTGAATCCATGATCTTAACCTTGCTAGGTGGTGTCATCGGTCTTGGGATTGCTGCTGGAATGACCATGTTAGCTGGAGTACTGCTTCAAAACATGATTGCAGGTATTGAAGTTGGGGTTTCCCTCCCAATCGCTCTCTTTAGCTTGGCTGTGTCAGCCAGTGTTGGGATGATTTTTGGAGTCTTGCCAGCCAATAAAGCGTCTAAGCTCGATCCAATCGAAGCCCTTCGTTATGAATAAGATATAGAACAGAAAAAACAAGATGGACAGTTGTCTGTCTTGTTTTTGTATGGATTTTCCTATCGAAAATCACTAAAAATATGATATAATGAAGTGTTAGAAAAACAGGTTTCATTTGCCTGGAAAGGAAAAATTATGTCTGAAAAGAATTTTTATATTACAACACCGATATACTATCCATCTGGTAAACTTCATATCGGTTCTGCCTACACAACCATCGCTTGTGATGTCCTAGCGCGTTATAAACGTCTCATGGGCTACGATGTCTTTTATTTGACAGGTCTTGACGAGCATGGTCAGAAGATCCAGCAAAAAGCTGAAGAAGCTGGCATCACACCTCAAGCCTATGTTGATGGGATGGCGATTGGCGTCAAAGAACTCTGGAAATTACTTGATATCTCATATGATAAATTTATCCGTACCACTGATGACTACCATGAAAAAGTTGTAGCCCAGGTCTTTGAACGCTTGCTTGCTCAAGATGATATTTACTTGGGTGAATACTCTGGCTGGTATTCAGTTTCAGATGAAGAATTCTTTACAGAAAGTCAGCTTGCGGAAGTTTTCCGTGATGAAGCTGGAAATGTAACGGGCGGTATCGCTCCATCAGGTCACGAAGTGGAGTGGGTTTCAGAAGAGTCTTATTTCCTTCGCCTCAGCAAATACCAAGACCGTTTGGTTGAATTTTTCAAATCGCACCCTGATTTCATCACTCCAGATGGTCGTCTCAACGAAATGTTACGTAATTTCATTGAGCCAGGTTTGGAAGACTTAGCGGTTTCTCGTACAACCTTTACATGGGGAGTACCAGTTCCATCAAATCCAAAACACATTGTCTATGTTTGGATTGACGCTCTCCTTAACTATGCGACAGCTCTTGGTTATGGTCAAGACGATCATACTAACTTTGACAAGTTCTGGAACGGAACAGTCTTCCACATGGTCGGAAAAGATATTCTCCGTTTCCACTCCATCTACTGGCCAATCCTTCTTATGATGTTGGATGTTAAATTGCCAGACCGCTTGATTGCTCACGGTTGGTTTGTCATGAAAGACGGCAAGATGTCTAAGTCTAAAGGGAACGTTGTCTATCCTGAAATGTTGATAGAGCGTTTTGGGCTGGATCCACTTCGTTACTACCTCATGCGTAGTCTTCCAGTTGGTTCAGACGGAACCTTCACTCCTGAGGACTATGTAGGTCGTATCAACTATGAATTGGCAAATGACCTCGGAAACCTCGTTAACCGTACGGTTTCTATGATCAACAAGTATTTCGATGGTCAAATCCCTGCCTATGTAGAGGGTGTAACAGAGTTTGATAATGCTCTTGCTGAGGTTGCAGAACAATCAATCGCAGACTACCATACACACATGGAAGCAGTTGACTACCCACGTGCTTTAGAAGCAGTCTGGACACTTATCTCTCGTACTAACAAATACATCGATGAGACAGCCCCATGGGTCTTGGCTAAGGATGAAGCCCTTCGCGACCAATTGGCAAGTGTCATGAGCCACTTGGCAGCTAGCCTTCGTGTTGTAGCTCACTTGATTGAACCATTTATGATGGAAACCAGTCGTGCAGTCTTGACTCAACTTGGTCTCGCAGAAGTTTCTAGCCTAGAAAACTTGAGCTTGGCTGATTTCCCTGAGGGTGTGACTGTTGTTGCCAAAGGAACACCAATCTTCCCACGCTTGGATATGGAAGAAGAAATCGCCTATATCAAGGAACAAATGGAAGGCAACAAGCCTGCTGTCGAGAAAGAATGGAATCCAGGTGAAGTTGAACTCAAACTCAACAAGGATGAAATCAAGTTTGAAGACTTTGATAAGGTTGAAATCCGTGTCGCAGAAGTCAAAGAAGTTTCTAAAGTGGAAGGTTCTGATAAGTTGCTCCAATTCCGCCTAGATGCTGGTGATGGTCAAGATCGTCAAATCCTCTCAGGAATTGCCAAATACTATCCAAACGAACAAGAATTGGTCGGCAAGAAGGTCCAAATCGTTGCCAACCTCAAACCACGCAAGATGATGAAAAAATATGTCAGCCAAGGGATGATTCTCTCAGCTGAACATGATGGCAAATTAACTCTTCTCACAGTTGATCCAGCTGTACCAAACGGAAGTGTGATTGGATAAAATCTATAGATAAAAACAGTTTTCTATTTTTCGTATAGAAAAACTGTTTTTTTACTAAAATAAATAATATTTTGGAGATTGGGAATGAAGAAAAATGCTATTCTTTATTTAGGAGTTGTTTTACTACTTGCTATTTTTCTTTTGTTTTCTTTATTTATAAATCGTAAAGAAAGTAAACATCAAGAAGTGCAATCAACTACTACTGAAGTCATAAAATCAGATTTTGAGGATATTTCAGGTGATTATATTTCTTCTACAGGTGAGAAAGCTACTGTTGCTAAAAATAATCAAAATTGGAGAATCTCATATAATACAGACGAAGGTAATGTATTTGGAGACTTTTCTACGGATTGGAAGAAAGATGGCAACAATAGGTCTTCTGTTACAGAATTTAATAAATCAGATGGAAATAAGGATTTTAAAATCTCTATTTTAGTTAATAATGTAGATGATTCATCTAACATTTTAACGGTAATTACCTTATCAGACGGAAATAAGAATCATGAAATGGTATTTGCTAGTAGGACTGATTATTTTAAAAATAGTAAGGATAATATTCTTCAAGGAGATTTAAGCGCTTTTGAAGGGACATATTCTAATGACTATTTAGAAAAAGCAATAGCGGAATCAAACTTCACTTTGTATGGGTACAGTCCTGAAGATTATTTTGAAGATAAAACTTCAGTCTTCCCCAAAATATCCAAACAAGAGGGAAATTGGCTGTTTTGGAGTGGTTCTACACATGCTCAATTCAAGCTAGATAAAAGTAAAAAACCGAAGAAAAATAATGGTTATTATGAAGTCTATTTTGTAGGGGATAATAAAAATGCAATTATTGGGCAAGAATTAGTGCTAACATTTATTCCTGCTAATGAAACTGGACCAGATAATGAGAAAATTCAAGAAAATAGAATTCTTTATGGAAAAAGTTATCTTAGACCATATAAAGTGGGTTGGTGGGAAATATACCAAAAAAATACAATTTCAGAAGTAGACTTAGATATTGAAGCGATTGAAAATGGAGATATTTCAACACTTGTTGGAAAATGGAGGAATGGTCGCGGTAAGGAATTGATAATTAATTCTGATGGAACAACTGGGGATGGAAATAGTATTGAAGTAATAAAAGATTCATCTAAGAAGAGCAGTGTTCCATATGTTAGTTTACAAAGTGGTCATACGAGTGCTGCTATTGGATTGTTTAAAATAGGTTTTAAAAATCCAATGGGTGATCAATCAGATAGCTCACGGCCGCGATTAATTATTACTCAATCAGCTGGAAATTATGATGAAGATTTTTATTATTATAGAGTAGAGGCAAGTGTTTCTCATTAGTAGGTGAAATGTTCAGTAATCAGATAGCATTTGGGCTTTTTTTCGAGTTTAATAGTTTTATGAAATACTTATTCTGATGTACCCCTCTCAGCTGAACATGATGGACAATTAACCCTTCTCACAGTTGATCCAGCTGTACCAAACGGAAGTGTGATTGGCTAATAGCAAAAAACCAACGTTAGGCACGTTGGTTTTTCTTGTTATTTATGAGATTTTCTAAGAAGTGGTCCATCTCCTTTTGCGACTTGAGGACAATTACTTTCTCAGGGTAGGTTTCTTGAACCCGTTGATAGCGTTCTTTAGCATTCTTTGTCCGCCCATCCCAGAGAATCCATCTGACAAAGTCCCAGTCAAAGCGTTCAGGACAGCCTGCTGCCATACTTTCTCTGACTTTACCTCGGTATGTGAGATACCGTTTAAAGGCTCGAAAGAGACAAGTCCATGGGGAAAAGTTGAGAAAGATGATTTGGTCAGCTTCCAGCATTCTTTCTTCATAGCAACACCAAGAGTAGTTGCCGTCGATGACCCAAGCTTCGTGCTTTGTGAGAAAGTTTTTCATCTCGGTCAACATCCATTCGCGGTCACTGTCTTGCCAACCAGGTTGAAATTGAAGTGTATCCATATGCAGTTTGGGGATGGAGTAGTAGTTTGACAACTTTTCAGCTAGAGTTGACTTGCCAGCTCCAGAATATCCTATGATTGCGATTTTCATTTTCTACCTTTTCTGATTAGAGGACAAAAAAACAGCCTCTATGGACTGTTTCTTATTTAGCAAGTTTAGCTGAAAGACGAGCTTTATCGCGGCTTGCTTTGTTTTTATGAATCAAACCTTTAGTTTCTGCTTTGTCGATAGCTGAGCTAGCAGCACGGAAAAGTTCTTCAGAAGGGTTTGCTTCGAAAGCTTTGATAGCAGTACGCATAGCTGATTTTTGAGCTGAGTTTTTTTCGTTTTGTTTAACGTTCAATTCAGCGCGTTTGATAGCTGATTTAATGTTTGCCAATGTTCTTACCTCCATATTTACTAACTATACCATTATATATGAAAACTTAGGTTTTGACAAGGGGAAATTATTTTTTTAGGTAAATTTCATCGATTTCATGGTTTTTAGTCTTGTGGAGAATGACCTCGGCGCGATTCCTTGTTGGTTCGATATAGTTTTGTAGATTTGTGAGATTAATGCTGGTCCAAACCTGGTGAGCAAAGGCTTCAACTTCTCCAATTGGCATTTGAGTAAAACGGTGGTAGTAGCTGTTGGAATCATTTTGGGCAAAGCTGAGCAGCTTTAAGAAACGATCCAGATACCAGCTTTCAATGTCCTCGACAGCAGCATCCACATAGATGGAGAAATCAAAGAAATCAGTAATGTAAAGGCGCTCATTTTGAGGGTTTTGAAAGACATTGATGCCTTCGACAATGACAAAATCAGCAGCTTTGACACGTTGTTTCTCTCCAGGAACGATGTCATACACTTCATGAGAATAGACAGGAATATCGACATCTTGCCCATTCTTTAGGCGGTCAAGAAAATTCAGCAAGGTTTCCATATCATAACTTTCAGGAAAACCTTTGCGATTTAAGATATCTTGGTCCATCAAGGTTTGATTGGGATAGAGAAAACCGTCAGTTGTCACCAATTCTACAGTAGCATCCGGGAGAGTACGTGATAAAAGAATCTGAAGTAAGCGACTAGTAGTTGATTTTCCCACAGCAACACTACCAGAAACCCCAATGATAAAAGGCTGAGATTTACTTTCGCGTTGGAGAAAAATTCCTTTTGAAAAGGCCAAATCATCCTTGGTGCGCTTGTAAATATGGATAAGATGAACTAGGGGAAGATAGACATCTGTTACGTCCTGTAGACTAATCTGGTCATTGAAACTCTTGATGGATTCTAACTCTTCCTCTGTCAAGGGAGGGGTTGTTTTGCGATGCAATGATTGCCAAGTCTGGCGACTGATTTTTTCAAAATGTAAAAATTCGTTGGTCATTTGTTTTCCCCTAGATATTTTGTTTATCATACCATAAAAAGCTAAAAAGATAAAGCGGTTTCTTGATGGTAGTAAGTCAATATCGTATAATAGAGGTAGATGGAGGTTGAATAATTTAATAATGAGATAGGGAATGGTTTCTGAAGACTTATCAGTTATTGAAAGTGGGCTTTTTGGTTCACAACTTATAGGAGGTGTGTCATGAAAATCTTAAAACGTTATATATTGGAACTCTGTTTTATTTTAAGTTTTGCCTTACCTTTTATAAAAGGAGTCAATGCGGATAATGGTAGACGCTTTGTGGAAATCTATTACGGTTTTACTTTTTTGATGGAACATGCTATTGTAACAGTTGTCTTTATCTGTTCGCTCTTGATTGCTTGGCTAGTAAAAAAGCAGTGGACGAAATGGCTTGCTGCTGGTAGTTATCTATTTTTGATTTTGTGGATTGCTACAGAAGGATATCTATTCCGTATGTCACTAGAAGATTTGATACGACTTTGGACAAGTTTGGAAATCTTGACACAAACTTATCAGTTGGGTTTTTATCTAAACATCATATTGGGAATCTTGTTGATAATAAAGTATTTTAAGGTTAAGAAATAGTAATAAAAATGCGCTTGATTACAGGCGATCTGTTTTTCCTGACTATGATAATTTGTAGTTCCCGATAGATTGTAATGTATTTCTAATAATTGAAAGAGATTGAAGAAAAGGTTTTTTGACTAGGATTCTTCAGTCTTTTTCATTTGATCATCACTTTGTAAACGATTTACAATTCAAGCTAAATTATGGTAAAATAGTTTTATGAGTAAAATGTATTATGCAGAAAATCCTGATGCTGCACACGACATTCATGAGTTGAGAGTGGAGTTGTTGGGAAAAAACATGACCTTTTTGACGGATGCGGGTGTTTTTAGCAAGAAAATGGTTGACTTTGGGAGTCAGCTCTTGCTCAAGTGTCTAGAGGTAAATGAAGGAGAGACGGTCCTTGATGTAGGTTGTGGTTATGGGCCATTGGGTTTGTCGTTAGCCAAGGCTTATGGAGCTCAGGTAACCATGGTCGATATCAATAATCGCGCTCTAGACTTAGCGCGTCAAAATGCTGAGCGTAATAAAGTAGAAGCAACGATTTTCCAATCCAATATCTATGAACATGTTGAAGGAAAGTTTGACCATGTTATTTCCAATCCGCCGATTCGAGCGGGCAAGCAAGTTGTTCATGAGATTATCGAAAAGAGCAGAGATTTCTTGAAAGACGGAGGAGATTTAACCATCGTCATTCAGAAAAAACAAGGAGCTCCAAGTGCTAGAAATAAGATGGAAGACGTTTTTGGAAATTGTGAAATCGTAAAGAAAGATAAGGGATACTATATCCTTAGAAGTGTGAAAGAATGAGAGCAGTTGATTTAATCCAAAAGAAACGAGATGGTCAAGAACTGACTTCAAATGAAATCAAATGGCTGGTAGAAGGCTATGTGGCTGGAACTGTTCCAGACTATCAAATGTCTGCTTTTGCTATGGCTGTTTATTTTAAAGGAATGACCACACGTGAGATTTCTGATCTGACGATGAATATGGTCAAGACAGGTCAGGAGTTTGATTTGTCAGCTATTGAGGGGGTTAAAGTTGATAAGCATTCGACTGGTGGTGTAGGTGATAAGGTGACCTTAATCTTGGCTCCTCTTGTTGCGAGTTTCGGCGTGCCTGTTGCTAAGATGAGTGGTCGAGGTCTCGGCCATACTGGTGGAACAATTGATAAATTGGAGTCTATTAAGGGATATCAAGTTGAGCGAAGTCAAGAAGATTTCATTCGTCAGGTACAGGACATTGGTGTATCTGTCATTGGGCAGTCCAATCAACTGGTTAAAGCAGACAAACTTCTCTATGCCCTCCGTGATGTGACAGCAACTGTCGACACGATTCCTTTGATTGCTAGTTCTGTTATGAGCAAGAAAATTGCTGCAGGAGCGGATGCCATTTTGCTAGACGTAACGGTCGGTGAGGGTGCCTTCATGAAGACGGTTGATGAGGCGCGCGAATTAGCTCAAACCATGGTGGATCTTGGTAAGGCTGTTGGTCGAAAAACAGTAGCAGTCATTACCGATATGAGTCAGCCCTTGGGAAGAGCCATTGGCAATCGTCTCGAAATCCTTGAGGCATTGGAGATTTTACAAGGGAAAGGCCGAGAAGATATTAGTCACTTTATCTGCGAGCTAGCTCAGATTATGCTTGGCTTGGCTGATATTGAGAAAACGATCGAGGAAATCCGTCAACACCTGGAAAATGGCCAAGCACTGGCTAAGTTTGAAGAAATGGTAGCAGCACAAGGTGGCGATTTAGAAGATCTCTATCGCCCAGTCAAAGTTGCCCATGTGCTGGAAATTCCAGCTCAAGATACAGGTGTTATTTCAGCCCTTCCAGCTATGGAATTTGGGCTCTATGTCATGAGACTAGGAGCTGGTCGTGCAGTCAAGTCTGATGACTTGGACTATGAAACAGGGATTGTTTTTGAAAAGAAAGTTGGAGACTCCGTTCAAAAAGGAGAAATTGTTGCAAAAGTTTATACAAATGGAAAAATTTCTTCTGAACTAGTTACAGAATTTCAAAAATATGTTAAAATAAATGATGGAGTGCAAAGTTTACGAGAAATTATAGAAATTATCTCATAAAACTAGGGAGAATCCGAATATGAAATTAAATAAATATATCGATCATACGCTTTTAAAGCAAGATGCAAGCCAAGAACAAATTGATCGTTTGCTATCTGAAGCGCGTGAGTATGACTTTGCCAGCGTTTGTGTTAATCCTACATGGGTTAAACATGCGAAAACAGGGCTTGAAGGCTCAGATGTAAAGGTTTGTACAGTAGTAGGTTTTCCTTTGGGAGCAACAACTTCAGCTGTGAAAGCTTTTGAAACAAAAGAAGCTGTCCAAAACGGTGCAGATGAGATTGATATGGTTATCAATGTTGGTGCCCTCAAATCAGGCAATCTGGATTTAGTTGAATCGGACATCCGTGCTGTCGTAGAAGCAAGTGGTGACAAGTTGGTGAAGGTCATTATTGAAGCTTGCTTGTTGACAGACGATGAAAAGGTTGTGGCCTGCCAATTATCCCAGAAAGCAGGCGCTGACTTTGTCAAAACATCAACTGGATTTTCAACTGGTGGTGCCACTATTGAGGATGTTCAGTTGATGCGTAAAACAGTCGGACCAGATATGGGAGTTAAGGCGGCTGGTGGAGCTCGTTCATATGCAGATGCTGTCGCTTTTGTGGAAGCAGGCGCTACCCGTATCGGAACATCTGCTGGTGTAACAATCTTAAAAGGAGAATTAGCAGATGGCGACTACTGAGTTGATTGAACTAGCAATTGAAACCAGCAAACAAGCCTATGTCCCCTATTCTCACTTTCCTATCGGAGCTGTTTTAGTAGCCAAGGATGGTAGTATTTATACGGGTGTAAACATCGAGAATGCTAGCTATCCCTTGACTAATTGTGGAGAGCGTACTGCTATTTTTAAAGCAGTTTCGGAAGGGCAACGGGAGTTTTCAGAGTTGATTGTCTACGGACAAACTGAAAAACCCATCTCGCCATGTGGTGCTTGTCGCCAGGTCATGGTTGAATTTTTTGAACAAGATCTAAAAGTGACTTTAGTCGCTAAAGATAAATCGACGGTCGAGATGACGGTCGGGGAGTTACTTCCATACTCATTTACAGACTTAAATTAGTCTGGGCCACTCTTATAGTGGCTGTGGTCTGTGTGACCAAACAATCCATACTTGCAACATCGTTGCACATCTTATTTAGGAGGTTCAGTAATGAACAAGAAACAATGGCTAGGCCTTGGTCTAGTTGCAGTAGCAGCAGTTGGACTTGCTGCATGTGGTAACCGCTCTTCTCGTAACGCAGCTTCATCTTCATCAGAAATGAAGACCAAAGCAGCAATCGTAACAGATACTGGTGGTGTTGATGATAAATCATTTAACCAATCAGCTTGGGAAGGTTTGCAAGACTGGGGTAAAGAACACAATCTTTCTAAAGATAAAGGTTATACTTACTTCCAATCAACAAGCGAAGCAGACTATGCTAACAACTTGCAACAAGCGGCTGGAAGTTACAACCTGATCTTCGGTGTTGGTTTTGCCCTTCACAATGCAGTTGAGGAAGCAGCAAAAGACCACTCTGACCTAAACTATGTCTTGATTGATGATGTGATTGAAGGTCAAAAGAATGTTGCGAGCGTAAGATTTGCAGATAATGAAGCAGCTTACCTTGCTGGTGTTGCAGCAGCGAAAACTACGAAAACAAAACAAGTTGGTTTTGTAGGTGGTATTGAATCTGAAGTTATTTCACGTTTTGCAGCTGGATTCAAAGCTGGTGTTGAATCAGTAGACCCATCTATCAAAGTCCAAGTTGACTATGCTGGTTCATTTGGTGATGCTGCCAAAGGTAAAACAATTGCAGCAGCTCAATATGCTGCCGGTGCAGACGTTGTCTACCAAGCAGCTGGTGGTACAGGTGCTGGTGTCTTTGCTGAAGCAAAATCATTGAACGAAAACAAAAATGAAAACGAAAAAGTTTGGGTTATCGGTGTAGACCGTGACCAAGCAGCAGAAGGTAAATACACTTCTAAAGATGGTAAAGAATCTAACTTCGTTCTTGTATCTACATTGAAACAAGTTGGTACAACTGTAAAAGATATTGCCAACAAAACAGAAAAAGGTGAATTCCCTGGTGGACAAGTGATTGTTTACTCATTGAAAGATAAAGGGGTTGAGCTAGCAGTAACAAACCTTTCAGAAGAAGGTAAAAAAGCTGTTGAAGATGCAAAAGCTAAAATCCTTGACGGAAGCGTAAAAGTTCCTGAAAAATAATGGATAAAAGTCATTTCTTAGGAAGCGGCCATTGGTCGCTTCTTTAAGAATTGAGGCAATTTTTGTCTCAATAGAGCTTGTTAATGTGATTAGCAGGTTTTATTGAAATAAAATAAACCTCTGAAAGGAAGAGCATATGGCACACGAAAATGTCATTGAGATGCGGGATATTACCAAGGTGTTTGGTGAATTTGTAGCAAACGACAAAATCAACTTGCAACTGCGAAAAGGTGAAATCCATGCACTTTTAGGAGAAAATGGAGCGGGTAAATCCACTCTGATGAATATGCTGGCAGGACTTCTTGAACCAACGAGCGGTGAAATTGTGGTGAATGGTCAAGTTGTAAAACTAGACTCACCATCTAAAGCCGCTGGTCTTGGAATTGGGATGGTTCACCAACATTTTATGTTGGTTGAGGCTTTTACAGTAGCTGAGAATATCATTTTAGGGAGTGAAATCACTAAAAATGGTGTTCTAGATATAGCTGGTGCTACTAAAGAAATCAAGGCTCTTTCTGAACGTTATGGTTTGGCAGTAGATCCAGCTGCTAAGGTGGCGGATATTTCCGTTGGTGCCCAACAACGTGTAGAGATCTTGAAAACACTCTATCGTGGTGCTGATATCCTTATCTTTGACGAACCTACAGCCGTATTGACTCCTTCAGAGATTGATGAGTTGATGGCAATCATGAAAAACCTTGTCAAAGAAGGGAAGTCCATTATTTTGATTACCCATAAACTGGATGAGATTCGTGCGGTATCGAATCGAGTGACGGTTATCCGTCGTGGGAAATCAATCCAGACAGTTGAAATCGCAGGGGCAACAAATGCGGACTTGGCAGAAATGATGGTTGGACGCTCAGTCTCCTTTAAAACGGAAAAACAAGCACCACAACCCAAAGAAGTGGTCTTGTCTATCAAAGACTTGGTTGTCAATGAAAACCGCGGTGTACCAGCTGTGAAGAATCTTTCTTTGGATGTTCGTGCTGGTGAAATTGTTGGTATTGCAGGTATTGATGGCAATGGTCAGTCTGAACTCATTCAAGCCATTACTGGTCTTCGTAAGGTTGAGTCAGGTAGCGTTGAATTAAAAGGCAAATCAATCGTGGGGATGCATCCTCGACAAATTACAGAACTAAGCGTGGGGCACGTTCCTGAGGACCGTCACCGTGATGGCTTGATTTTGGAGATGATGATTTCAGAAAATATCGCTCTTCAAACCTACTACAAAGAACCACTCAGCAAAAATGGCATCTTGAACTATGCCAATATCACTTCACATGCCAAGAAATTGATGGAAGAATTTGACGTCCGTGCGGCAAGCGAATTTGTTCCAGCGGCAGCTCTTTCAGGAGGAAATCAACAAAAAGCGATTATCGCTCGTGAGATTGATCGAGATCCTGATCTCCTTATCGTCAGCCAGCCAACTCGTGGTTTGGATGTCGGTGCCATTGAATATATCCACAAACGTTTGATTGAAGAGCGTGATAATGGGAAGGCTGTCCTTGTTGTCAGCTTTGAATTGGATGAGATTTTAAATGTCTCAGACCGAATTGCTGTTATTCACGATGGTAAAATTCAAGGTATTGTATCGCCAGAAACAACTAACAAACAAGAACTTGGTGTCTTGATGGCAGGTGGAAACTTGGGAAAGGAGAAGAGTGATGTCTAAAAAATTACAACAAATTTCGGTTCCCTTGATTTCCGTATTCTTAGGAATCCTGCTCGGAGCCATTGTCATGTGGATCTTCGGATATGATGCTATCTGGGGCTATGAGGAGTTGTTCTATACAGCTTTTGGTAGCCTCCGTGGGATTGGAGAAATTTTCCGTGCCATGGGTCCTCTTGTCTTGATAGGTCTTGGTTTCGCTGTTGCCAGTCGTGCAGGTTTCTTTAACGTCGGGCTTCCTGGTCAGGCTTTGGCAGGCTGGATTCTCAGTGGTTGGTTTGCCTTGTCAAATCCAGATATGCCTCGTCTTGTTTTGATTCCATTAACAGTGATCATTGCTTTGATCGCAGGTGGAATTGTTGGTGCGATTCCAGGTATCCTAAGAGCTTATCTTGGTACGTCAGAGGTTATCGTGACCATCATGATGAACTACATTGTATTGTATGTGGGAAACGCCTTTATTCATGCCTTTCCTAAAGATATTATGCAAAGTACAGACTCAACGATTCGTGTTAGTGCCAATGCTACATACCAGACACCATGGTTATCAGAGTTGACTGGAAATTCTCGTATGAATATCGGAATCTTCTTTGCAATCATTGCTGTTTGTGTGATTTGGTTCTTGCTCAAGAAAACGACTCTCGGTTTTGAAATTCGCGCAGTTGGTCTCAATCCCCATGCTTCAGAGTACGCTGGTATTTCAGCAAAACGTACAATCATTCTATCAATGATTATCTCTGGTGCCTTGGCTGGTCTTGGTGGAGCGGTCGAAGGTCTTGGAACTTTCCAAAACGTTTACGTTCAGGGCTCATCATTAGCTATCGGATTTAACGGGATGGCGGTTAGTTTGCTTGCTGGAAATTCACCAATTGGGATTCTCTTTGCAGCCTTCTTATTTGGAGTTTTGCAAGTAGGAGCACCAGGTATGAACGCAGCACAAGTTCCGTCTGAGCTTGTCAGCATTGTAACAGCGTCTATTATCTTCTTTGTCAGCGTTCACTACATTATCGAACGCTTTGTCAAACCTAAAAAACAAGTTAAAGGAGGTAAGTAAGGATGTCTATTACAACATTACTCACCCTCTTGGTCTCTTCTATGCTGATTTACTCAGCACCACTTATTTTTACGAGTATCGGAGGCGTTTTCTCTGAACGTGGTGGTGTCGTTAACGTCGGTCTTGAAGGAATTATGGTTATGGGAGCCTTTTCTGGGGTTGTCTTTAACCTTGAGTTTGCAGAACAATTTGGAGCAGCGACTCCTTGGATTTCCTTGTTAGTTGCTGGTGTCGTGGGAGCTATTTTCTCCCTCATCCATGCAGTCGCAACGGTTCATTTCCGTGCGGACCATGTTGTCAGTGGTACAGTATTGAACTTGATGGCTCCTGCCCTAGCAGTTTTCTTGGTTAAAGTTCTTTATAACAAAGGGCAAACGGATAACTTAAGCCAGACTTTTGGACGTTTTGATTTCCCAGTTTTAGCAAATATCCCAGTGATTGGTGATATCTTCTTCAAATCAACCAGTTTGCTAGGTTATATCGCGATTGCCTTCTCATTCTTTGCATGGTTTATTCTCTTTAAGACACGCTTTGGTCTTCGCCTTCGCTCTGTCGGTGAACACCCTCAAGCAGCGGATACCTTGGGAATCAATGTCTACAAGATGCGATATCTTGGGGTTATTATTTCAGGTTTCCTTGGGGGAATTGGGGGAGCGATTTATGCTCAATCCATTTCTGTCAACTTCTCAGTGACAACTATTGTCGGTCCCGGATTTATCGCTCTTGCTGCAATGATCTTTGGTAAATGGAACCCAATCGGTGCTATGCTTTCTAGTCTCTTCTTTGGACTTTCACAAAGTTTGGCAGTTATCGGTTCTCAATTGCCTTTCCTACAAGGAGTGCCAGCGGTTTACCTTCAAATCGCACCTTATGTCTTGACCATCCTTGTCTTAGCAGCCTTCTTTGGAAAAGCAGTTGCACCTAAGGCAGACGGTATCAACTACATCAAGTCAAAATAAGCATACAAAAAAACGTCAGTTTCAAACTGGCGTTTTATTTTTTTGGATTTTGATGGGTTAGGTTCAATCCCCAAGGGACAAGATTTTCAGTTTTATTTTTGATGCGTGTGATATTATCCTTGTGACGAATGATAATCAAGCTAGCAAGTGCTAGGATAATCAAAATGAAGAGAGGGTCATAGCTGTTTAGGATAAAACCAAATAGTGGAAATAGGAGAACTCCGATAACGGCCGCGATAGAAGCAGTAACGCTAGACAGTGAAATCATACTGCCTAGATAGAGGGTTCCAAAAAATACAATCGCTAGATAGAGACAGAAGACAGGCGCAAATCCGAAAACAACCCCAGCACTGGTTGCGACAGCCTTGCCCCCTTTAAATCCTGCAAAGATAGGAAAGGTATGTCCAATTACGGCTAAAAGTCCAAAGACAAGAGGTGATACACCTTGTTGGTGGAAAAGAATAGGAAGTAGAGTGGCCAAAGTCCCTTTAAAGAAGTCAATCACAAAGGTTGCCATACCCGCTTTCTTACCTAAAATTCGGAAAGTATTGGTTGTTCCGGTGTTTCCAGAACCGTGTTCACGCAGATTTGTTTGAAAAAAGATTTGTCCAATCCAAAGACCAGACGGAATCGAACCTAGCAGATAAGCTAAAATTAATAATACAAATGTCATCATAGAACTATTATACCATGAAATGGTATAGAAAGTCAGAGAATATCCTGTGAAATTGTGACAGCTGAATGGGAAAAACTTTGCAAAATCCCTAGAAAACCTGTAAAATAGTAAAGATGAACAAATAGGAGGTTCCTTGTGTCAAAAAAGGAAATCAATATTAATAACTACAATGATGACGCCATTCAGGTGCTAGAAGGGTTGGATGCAGTCCGTAAACGTCCGGGGATGTATATCGGATCAACTGACGGTGCCGGTCTCCATCACCTAGTCTGGGAAATTGTGGACAATGCAGTCGATGAGGCCTTGTCTGGATTTGGTGACCGTATTGATGTGACCATTAATAAAGACGGCAGTTTAACGGTTCAAGACCATGGTCGTGGGATGCCGACTGGGATGCACGCCATGGGAATTCCAACCGTTGAGGTTATCTTTACCATTCTCCACGCTGGAGGAAAATTCGGTCAAGGTGGCTATAAGACATCTGGAGGTCTCCACGGGGTGGGTTCTTCCGTTGTTAATGCCCTTTCTAGTTGGCTAGAAGTTGAAATTACTCGTGACGGTACAGTCTACAAGCAACGTTTTGAAAATGGCGGAAAACCTGTCACGACCTTGAAGAAAATTGGTACAGCACCCAAGTCTAAGACAGGTACCAAAGTCACTTTCATGCCTGACGCAACTATCTTTTCTACGACAGACTTCAAGTACAATACCATTTCAGAACGCCTCAATGAGTCAGCCTTTCTCTTAAAAAATGTGACCTTGTCTTTGACAGATAAGCGAACAAATGAAGCAATCGAGTTCCATTATGAGAACGGGGTACAAGACTTTGTTTCTTACCTCAATGAAGACAAGGAAACCTTGACGCCAGTCCTATACTTTGAAGGAGAAGACAATGGCTTCCAAGTGGAAGTTGCCCTCCAGTACAACGATGGATTCTCAGATAACATCTTGTCATTTGTTAATAACGTTCGCACCAAGGATGGTGGAACGCACGAGACAGGACTTAAGTCTGCCATTACTAAGGTCATGAATGACTACGCTCGTAAGACAGGTCTTCTCAAGGAAAAAGATAAAAACCTAGAAGGTTCAGATTATCGTGAGGGACTAGCTGCCGTTCTTTCTGTCTTGGTTCCGGAAGAACACCTTCAGTTTGAAGGCCAGACCAAGGACAAACTTGGAAGTCCACTAGCTCGTCCGGTTGTGGATGGAATTGTGGCTGATAAGTTGACCTTCTTCCTTATGGAAAATGGTGAACTGGCTTCTAACCTCATCCGCAAGGCTATCAAGGCGCGTGATGCTCGTGAAGCAGCACGTAAGGCGCGTGATGAGAGTCGAAATGGTAAGAAAAATAAAAAAGATAAGGGCTTATTGTCTGGTAAATTAACACCAGCTCAGTCTAAAAACCCTGCTAAGAATGAACTCTACCTGGTCGAGGGAGACTCTGCCGGTGGATCTGCCAAACAAGGTCGTGACCGTAAATTCCAAGCTATCCTACCTCTTCGTGGTAAGGTGATTAATACAGCCAAGGCCAAGATGGCAGATATCCTCAAAAATGAAGAAATCAATACCATGATTTATACCATCGGAGCGGGTGTCGGAGCAGACTTCTCTATTGAAGATGCCAACTATGACAAGATTATTATCATGACCGATGCGGATACAGATGGTGCCCATATTCAGACCTTGCTCTTAACCTTTTTCTACCGTTACATGCGTCCCCTAGTTGAGGCAGGACATGTCTATATCGCCCTTCCGCCTCTTTACAAGATGTCCAAAGGCAAAGGCAAGAAAGAAGAAGTGGCCTACGCTTGGACGGACGGAGAGCTAGAAGAACTCCGCAAGCAGTTCGGCAAAGGCGCAACCCTCCAACGATATAAAGGTCTTGGTGAGATGAACGCGGACCAACTCTGGGAAACAACCATGAATCCAGAAACCCGCACCCTCATCCGTGTTACGATCGAAGACCTAGCACGCGCAGAACGTCGCGTCAATGTCCTCATGGGAGACAAGGTCGAACCACGCCGTAAGTGGATTGAAGATAATGTCAAGTTTACGCTGGAAGAAGCGACGGTGTTTTAAGGAGCATGAATAATGGTTGATTCAGGACATTCGATTTTTGGTAGTTACTTGGGTTTGATTTTCTTAGTTTCTTTACCCTCGGCTATTCTTGCATTCTACATTAACAGTCGAAAAAAAAGTTTCCAAGGATTATATGCACCGATTGTATTTACTTTATTTATGATCTTGATGCTTTTATTCAATATGGATTCGTCAGAATCCGGTTCTTTAGTGGCATCCTTTGTCATGATTTTATTTGGTTTTCCTTTGATAGCAGGAGCTTTAGTCTACACACTTATTCGATTGTGTTATGTCTATCCGGAGAAACGGTGGAAGGCTTTTTTGATTTTCCTATCCTATATTTTAGGTCCCCTATCTGTGGGTATTCTGGGATGGTATGTGGTAAATTTAGTTCAGATTCATCTGTTGACATTCTTGGTAATGATTTTGATGATTCTTGTTTCCTATCTTCCTCCTCTCTATCTCCATTACACCAAACGAAATCAGTAAGACACAGAATACTTTTTGGTTGGGTATAGTGATTAATTGCTTAGATTATGTCAGAGATGGCCAATGGTTTACGATTTATAATGAAAAGCAATTTCAAACAGCTCTAAGTGATGAAGGAGTGAAATATGAGAACTGATCAGGAAATGCTTGGACTGATTTTAAAAATAGCTAAAACTTTAAAAGTTGATGCTGGCAAGAACTCAAGTATCTCCTCCTCAATAATCTGACGGATGACCTCACTCAGGCCCGTTTCTTTAAGGGGGTGGATGCTTCATATTATTACGAAGGGTATAACCTTCACCAGACAGAGGAGTTGTAAAGTTCAAGTAAAGGTGACGATCATCTTTTGTATGTAAACAATCGCTAAAACTATTGGAGGTGCGGTATTGATTACGTTATTAATGATGCCTTTTTTCCTTGTTCTCTTGGCCATTTTTGGAATTATATATGATTTAATGACCAATAAAGGTAGAAAAGAGTGTGCTCGCACAGTATCCTTGTTTATATTGAACATCCTCACTATTGGTATCTGTCTATTAGATTTACCAATGAAAAGTAAACCATACTCAGGAATAGGGTTTATCTTATTTTATGCACTTGCTTTCACCCCTTTGATGATTGTTTTCTCATTATATACTCTCTATAGGATTGGAAAACATTATAGGTATTTTAAGAGTAAGTTTGCTATAATACTCCTATTCAATGCTATTTTACTTTTCCTTCTTTCATTAGTAAATACTTTTGTATTATGGAGAAGCTTTAAAATATATCATAGAAACGATATGAATTTGTTTTATTTTGTTTTAATTGTTTTAGGGATTTGTTCAACTATCCAATTCATTGTAGGGGAGCTTGAGAAGAAAAGAATACGAAGCATCCAAAAACAAGAGGAGCAAGACGGCAATGAAAAATAATTCTATAAAAGATATGTGCAGACAACATAGAAGTCAAGCGCAAATGCTGAGATTAATTTTACAAACCGCAAAAAGTCTAAAAGTCCAGGCTGTCGCTATGTCCGGTTCACGAACTGATACAAAAGCACCAAAAGACGAGTTTCAAGACTATGATGTTGTTTATGTCGTGGACGACTTAGATAATTTGACGAGTGACCTTGCTTGGTTGGACCAGTTTGGCACACGTATCATTGAGCAACATAATATCCTAGGCAACCGTCGTCTCTATCTTATGCTCTTTGAAGATGGCAATCGGATTGATTTGACGCTCTGCCCCAAAGACCACATCCAAGAGTGGGTGGATAGTGAAGCTGATTACACAGTATTGAAAGATGAGAAAGGCTTGTTTGAGTCCTATACTACAAGTCCTCAACGTTACTGGACGAATCCAGCTAGCCCGATTGATTTTGAAAAAGCCTGCAATGAATTTTGGTGGGTTTTCGCCTATGTGGTCAAGGGAATCTGTCGCAAGCAAGTCATTTATGCAATGGACCATCTCTACGGTATTTGCCAGCAAGAACTCTTGAAAATCTTAGCTTGGCAGGTCGCAAGAGATAGAGGTGCTGTCGACATTGGTAAAAATTACAAGTATCTCTTCAACTACTTGCCAATTGAGAAGGAGAAGGAATTCTCAAATCTGCTTGATTTTTCAAGTGTAGAGAAAATCACTCAATCCCTATTCTCCACAATGAATCTCTTCCACAGAGAAGCTCAAATTCTTGCTCAAAAGATGGGATTTGACTATGATATGGAAGTAGCTGAGAAGATGATTGATTATGCTGAAAAGAGACTTCTTAATCTCTGAATAA
The DNA here is from genome assembly GCF_052399005.1 of Streptococcus sp. HJ1. Taxonomy (GTDB): domain Bacteria; phylum Bacillota; class Bacilli; order Lactobacillales; family Streptococcaceae; genus Streptococcus. The sequence goes on from NZ_CP199005.1 coordinate 871,093, forward strand.
TTTAAAAGATTAACCTACAGAAAGGATAGTTTGGTTATTTATCGTAACTGAACACGGTACTAATTTCCGTAAAATATCCTTTATTCTACAAAACCTACTCTATATTCTTTGAAAGGAGTTGAACACGCCCTAAATGCTGTGTGAAAAAGATAAATTCTCTTGCGAGCATCGCTCGCTGCGAGAATTTCCTATTTTCACTTTGCATTTTACGGGCTTTGTATCTTATATGAGTAACATTCAAAACATGTCCCTTGAGGACATCATGGGAGAGCGCTTTGGTCGCTACTCCAAGTATATTATTCAAGACCGGGCTTTGCCAGACATTCGGGATGGTTTGAAGCCAGTTCAGCGTCGCATTCTTTATTCGATGAATAAGGATGGCAATACTTTTGACAAGAGCTACCGTAAGTCTGCCAAGTCTGTCGGGAATATCATGGGGAATTTCCACCCACACGGTGACAGTTCCATCTATGATGCCATGGTCCGTATGTCTCAGGACTGGAAAAATCGTGAGATTCTAGTTGAAATGCACGGTAACAACGGTTCTATGGACGGAGATCCGCCGGCGGCTATGCGTTATACAGAGGCACGTTTGTCTGAGATTGCAGGCTATCTTCTTCAGGATATCGAGAAAAAGACAGTTCCCTTTGCTTGGAACTTTGACGATACCGAGAAAGAACCGACGGTATTGCCAGCAGCCTTTCCAAATCTCTTGGTCAATGGTTCGACTGGTATTTCGGCTGGTTATGCCACAGATATTCCTCCGCATAATTTGGCTGAAGTCATTGATGCGACTGTTTACATGATTGATCACCCAACAGCCAAGGTGGACAAGCTCATGGAATTCTTGCCTGGCCCAGACTTCCCGACTGGAGGGATTATTCAGGGGCGTGATGAAATCAAGAAAGCCTATGAAACTGGGAAAGGACGTGTGGTTGTTCGTTCCAAGACCGACATCGAAAAGCTAAAAGGTGGTAAGGAACAAATCGTTATTACTGAGATTCCTTATGAAATCAATAAGGCCAATCTGGTCAAGAAAATCGATGATGTTCGTGTCAATAACAAGGTGGCAGGGATCGCTGAAGTTCGTGATGAGTCTGACCGTGACGGTCTTCGTATTGCTATTGAACTAAAGAAAGACGCGAATACCGAGCTGGTTCTTAACTATCTCTTCAAATACACTGACCTGCAAATCAACTACAACTTTAACATGGTGGCGATTGACAATTTCACACCTCGTCAGGTCGGGATTGTTCCAATCCTGTCTAGCTATATCGCCCACCGTCGTGAAGTGATTTTGGCTCGTTCACGCTTTGACAAGGAAAAGGCTGAAAAACGTCTCCATATCGTTGAAGGTTTGATTCGCGTGATTTCGATTTTGGACGAAGTCATTGCCCTTATCCGTGCTTCTGAGAACAAGGCTGACGCTAAGGAAAACCTCAAGGTCAGCTATGAGTTTACTGAAGAGCAGGCTGAAGCTATCGTGACCTTACAACTTTACCGTTTGACCAATACAGACGTGGTTGTCTTGCAGGAAGAAGAGGCAGAATTGCGTGAAAAGATTGCCATGCTTGCTGCTATCATCGGTGATGAACGGACTATGTACAATCTCATGAAGAAAGAACTCCGTGAGGTTAAGAAGAAATTTGCGACACCACGTTTGAGTGCTTTGGAAGACACTGCGAAAGCAATCGAGATTGACACAGCTAGTTTGATTGCCGAGGAAGATACCTATGTCAGCGTAACCAAGGCAGGTTATATCAAGCGTACTAGCCCACGCTCCTTTGCGGCATCCACTCTGGAAGAAATTGGCAAACGTGATGACGATCGTTTAATCTTTGTTCAATCTGCCAAGACAACGCAGCACCTCTTGATGTTCACGACTCTTGGGAATGTCATCTATCGACCAATTCATGAATTGGCAGATATTCGTTGGAAGGATATCGGGGAGCATCTGAGCCAGACCATTACAAACTTTGAAACTAACGAAGAAATCCTCTATGTAGAAGTTGTTGATCAGTTTGATGATGCGACTACCTACTTTGCAGCAACTCGCCTTGGTCAAATCAAGCGTGTAGAACGCAAAGAATTCTCTCCATGGCGGACCTACAAGTCTAAGTCTGTCAAGTATGCTAAGCTCAAAGACGAGACAGATCAGATTGTAGCAGTGGCTCCGATTAAACTGGATGATGTACTCTTGATTAGCCAAAACGGTTACGCCCTTCGTTTCAATATCGAAGAGGTACCGGTTGTTGGTGCCAAGGCTGCGGGTGTCAAGGCTATGAACTTGAAAGCAGATGATGCGCTTCAAGTTGCCTTTATCTGTAACAGCTTATCCTTCTACCTCTTGACCCAACGCGGTAGTTTAAAACGTGTTTCTATCGACGAAATTCCAGCGACTAGCCGTGCTAAACGAGGCCTACAAGTCTTGCGTGAGTTGAAAAACAAACCGCACCGTGTCTTCTTGGCTGGAGCAGTTGCAGAGCAAGGCTTCGTTGGTGACCTCTTTAGTACAGAAGTAGAAGAAAACGACCAAACATTACTTGTCCAATCTAACAAGGGAACAATCTATGAGAGTCGATTGCAAGACCTCAACTTGTCAGAACGTACTAGCAATGGAAGCTTTATTTCAGACACCATTTCAGATGAAGAAGTTTTCGATGCTTACCTCAAAGAGATCTTTAAAGAGGATAAAGCAAATCCTTAAAAAGAATCAGTCCAGAGGGCTGATTTCTTTATGTTGAAAAAATTTTCAGAAAATTACAAATAATACTTGAAATTTTACTAGAAAAGTGTAGAATAGAACACATAGTTTGAATAGTATAAAGGAGAAACACATGACAGTTGCAATTGATTGGGAAAATCTTGGCTTTGCTTATATGAAATTACCTTACCGTTATATCGCTCACTACAAAAATGGTCAATGGGATCAAGGAGAATTGACAGAGGATGCAACCTTGCATATTTCAGAGTCTTCTCCAAGTCTCCACTATGGACAGCAGGCATTTGAAGGTTTGAAAGCCTATCGTACCAAGGATGGCAGTATTCAACTGTTCCGTCCTGACGAAAATGCCAAGCGTCTGCAACGTACTTGTGACCGTCTCTTGATGCCACAAGTTCCGACAGAAATGTTTGTAGAAGCTTGTAAAGCAGTTGTGCGTGCAAATGAAGAATACGTCCCACCATATGGAACAGGTGGAACCCTTTATCTTCGTCCACTTTTGATTGGTGTTGGGGATATTATCGGGGTTAAACCAGCAGAAGAGTATATTTTCACTATCTTTGCTATGCCAGTTGGGAATTACTTTAAAGGTGGTTTAGTCCCAACAAACTTCTTGATTCAGGATGAATACGACCGTGCAGCTCCGAATGGTACAGGTGCGGCCAAGGTAGGTGGAAACTATGCTGCTAGTCTTCTACCAGGTAAAATGGCAAAATCACGTAATTTTTCAGATGTTATCTACCTAGATCCAGCTACCCACACCAAGATTGAGGAAGTCGGATCAGCCAACTTCTTTGGAATCACAGCGAACAACGAATTTGTTACGCCATTGAGTCCATCCATCTTGCCATCTATTACCAAGTATTCTTTGCTTTACTTGGCAGAACACCGCTTGGGCTTGACACCGATCGAAGGTGATGTTCCGATTGACAATTTGGATCGTTTTGTAGAGGCAGGTGCTTGTGGAACAGCAGCAGTTATCTCTCCAATTGGGGGCATCCAACATGATGATGAATTCCATGTTTTCTATAGTGAAACGGAAGTAGGTCCTGTTACACGTAAACTCTATGATGAATTGACAGGTATCCAATTTGGTGATGTAGAAGCACCTGAAGGATGGATTGTCAAAGTGGACTAAAAGATATGAAATAAAGAAGAACTCCATAGCAGTTGTAAGGACTGAAATGGAGTTTTTTCTTGCTAGTTTGAGCATTTTCTTGTACAATAGAAAAAGTGAAAAGAGGTAAAGTATGAGTAAAAAAGATAAGAAAATTGAAATCCAATTAACCGATGCAAAAGTGACTGTTGGGAAAGACAGCTATGAAGGATACATTTTGACGATCGGGAAAAAGGTCATTGGGGAAATTGCCGAATTAGATAGCCAATTTGCCATCATAAAGAATGGAAATGTCGATAGTTTTTATAAAAAACTTGAAAAAGCTGTGGAAATTTTGATTGAAAACTATAATTTGACAAAATAATACTTGTTTTATTGAAAATTTCATGATATAATAGTTCTCGTTAAACATTGGAGAGATAGCGAAGAGGCTAAACGCGGCGGACTGTAAATCCGCTCCTTCGGGTTCGGGGGTTCGAATCCCTCTCTCTCCATTCATCAATGGGGTATAGCCAAGCGGTAAGGCAAGGGACTTTGACTCCCTCATGCGTTGGTTCGAATCCAGCTACCCCAGTTCTTAGGTAATAAATTCAAGATAAAAAGAAAAATATCTTAGGGTATTTTATTTTTATAATTGAAAGACGTGAACGATATGAACATGTCTTTGCGGGTGCTTAGGAAAAAAATTATAAGTATGTCAAGTTTTTGAAAAAACTTGATTGTTGGAGGATTTTTTAGATGAACGAATTTGAAGATTTGCTAAATAGCGTTAGCCAAGTTGAGCCTGGTGATGTTGTTAGTGCTGAAGTATTGACAGTTGATGCGACTCAAGCTAATGTTGCAATCTCTGGGACTGGTGTTGAAGGTGTCTTGACTCTTCGCGAATTGACAAACGATCGCGATGCAGATATCAATGATTTTGTGAAAGTAGGAGAAGTATTGGATGTTCTTGTACTTCGTCAAGTAGTTGGTAAAGATACTGATACAGTTACATACCTTGTATCTAAAAAACGCCTTGAAGCTCGCAAAGCATGGGACAAACTTGTAGGACGCGAAGAAGAAGTTGTTACTGTTAAAGGAACTCGTGCTGTTAAAGGTGGACTTTCAGTAGAATTTGAAGGTGTTCGTGGATTCATCCCAGCTTCAATGTTGGATACTCGTTTCGTACGTAACACTGAGCGTTTCGTAGGTCAAGAATTTGATGCTAAAATCAAGGAAGTTGATCCTAAAGAAAACCGCTTCATCCTTTCACGTCGTGAAGTTGTTGAAGCAGCTACTGCAGCAGCTCGTGCTGAAGTATTTGGTAAATTGGCTGTTGGTGATGTCGTAACTGGTAAAGTTGCTCGTATCACTAGCTTTGGTGCTTTCATCGACCTTGGTGGTGTTGATGGATTGGTTCACTTGACTGAATTGTCACACGAACGTAACGTATCACCTAAATCAGTTGTAACTGTTGGTGAAGAAATCGAAGTGAAGATCCTTGATCTTAACGAAGAAGAAGGACGCGTATCACTTTCACTTAAAGCAACAACACCTGGACCATGGGATGGCGTTGAACAAAAATTGGCTAAAGGTGATGTAGTAGAAGGAACAGTTAAACGTTTGACTGACTTTGGTGCATTTGTTGAAGTATTGCCAGGTATCGATGGACTTGTTCACGTATCACAAATTTCACACAAACGTATCGAAAATCCAAAAGAAGCTCTTACTGTTGGTCAAGAAGTTACTGTTAAAGTACTTGATGTTAACGCTGACGCAGAACGTGTATCACTTTCTATCAAAGCTCTTGAAGAGCGTCCAGCTCAAGAAGAAGGACAAAAAGAAGAAAAACGTGCTGCTCGTCCACGTCGTCCAAAACGTCAAGAAAAACGTGATTTCGAACTTCCAGAAACACAAACAGGATTCTCAATGGCTGACTTGTTCGGTGATATTGAACTTTAATCAAATTGATAATCGCAAAATCCTTTGTTTAAAACAAGGGATTTTTCTTTTGTCTCTTTCCCATTTTTGATATAATAGTTCTATGTTAGATTCAGAAAAACAATCACAATATCAATTGTTAAATGAGGAACTCTCTTATTTACTTGAAGGTGAGAGCAATGTTCTTGCCAATCTTTCGAATGCTAGTGCCCTCCTAAAATCTCGCTTTCCCAATACTGTATTTGCAGGGTTTTATCTGTTTGATGGTAGCGAGTTGGTTTTAGGGCCTTTTCAGGGTGGTGTTTCTTGTATTCGCATTCCGCTTGGAAAAGGCGTGTGTGGAGAAGCTGCTGAGTTTCAAGAGACTGTTTTAGTTGGCGATGTGAGCACCTATCCAAACTACATTTCTTGTGATAGTATGGCCAAGAGTGAAATCGTGGTTCCCATGCTCAAGAATGGAAGATTAGTCGGAGTCTTAGACTTGGATTCTTCACTTATTGATGAATATAATGCAATTGACCGCGATTACTTGGAACAATTTGTCGCTATTTTGCTTGAGAAGACAGAATGGGACTTTACAATGTTTGAGGAGAAAGCCTAATGTATCAAGCACTTTATCGAAAATATAGAAGCCAAACTTTTTCACAATTGGTCGGACAAGAGGTTGTGGCTAAAACCCTAAAACAAGCGGTTGAGCAGGAAAAGATTAGTCATGCCTATCTTTTTTCGGGCCCTCGTGGAACAGGGAAGACCAGTGTAGCCAAGATTTTTGCCAAGGCTATGAACTGTCCGAACCAAGTGAACGGAGAACCGTGTAATAACTGCTATATCTGTCAGGCTGTGACAGAAGGTAACTTAGAAGATGTTATCGAAATGGATGCAGCTTCGAATAACGGAGTTGATGAAATCCGAGAAATTCGTGATAAATCTACCTATGCACCTAGTTTGGCACGTTATAAGGTATATATCATAGACGAGGTTCATATGCTATCTACAGGAGCTTTTAATGCGCTTTTGAAGACGCTAGAAGAACCAACTCAAAATGTTGTCTTTATCTTGGCGACCACCGAATTGCACAAGATTCCAGCAACTATTTTATCGCGTGTCCAACGTTTTGAGTTTAAGTCGATTAGAACGCAAGATATCACAGCACATATTCATCATATTTTAGAAAAAGAAAATATCAGTTCTGAACCAGATGCTGTAGAAATCATTGCCAGACGAGCTGAAGGTGGAATGCGGGATGCCTTATCTATTCTGGACCAAGCCTTGAGTTTGACACAGGGAAATGAGCTCACGACTGCTATCTCTGAGGAGATTACAGGCACTATTAGTCTATCAGCACTAGATGACTATGTAGCCGCCTTGTCTCAGCAGGATGTTTCAAAAGCACTTGATTCTTTGAACCTTTTGTTTGAAAATGGCAAGAGCATGACGCGTTTTGTGACGGATCTCTTGCAGTATTTGCGTGATCTACTAGTTGTTCAGACAGGTGGCGAAAATACTCATCATAGTCCAATTTTTATGGACAATCTAGCTTTGTCTCAGGAAAATCTCTTTGAAATGATTCGAATAGCGACTGTGAGCTTGGCGGATATGAAAGCTAGCCTGCAACCTAAGATTTATGCTGAGATGATGACCATTCGTTTAGCTGAGATTAAGCCTGAACCAGTGCTTTCAGAAGCTGTCGAGAGTGAAATTTCTACACTAAGACAGGAAGTCGCTCGTCTCAAACAAGAACTTGCCAATGTTGGAACAGCTCCTAAACAAGTGGCGCCAGTCCCTAGTCGTCCAGCCACTTCTAAGACTGTCTATCGAGTAGACCGTAATAAAGTTCAGGCTATCCTACAAGAAGCTGTTGAAAATCCTGAATTGGCACGGCAAAACTTGATTCGCCTTCAGAATGCATGGGGAGAAGTGATCGAAAGCTTAGCTGGTCCTGATAAGGCTCTGCTTGTTGGTTCTCAACCGGTCGCAGCCAATGAACACCATGCTATTTTAGCTTTTGAATCTAATTTCAATGCAGGCCAAACCATGAAACGGGACAACCTCAATACCATGTTTGGCAATATCCTCAGTCAGGCGGCTGGATTTTCACCTGAAATCCTGGCAATTTCCCTAGAGGAATGGAAAGAGGTTCGTGCAGCATTTTCATCTAGAAACAAGTCTTTTCAAGCAGATCAAGAGGTAGAAGAAGAAAGTCTAATTCCAGAGGGATTTGAATTTCTGGCTGATAAAGTCATGGTTGAAGAAGACTAAAAGTGGATTTCGTGGTACAATAATTCTATGACTAGACAACAATTTATCGTGATAGCACTATTTACTGCTGCTGAGACTTATTTTTTCAATGAAGCTTGGATGACGGGTCGCTATTTCATGACAGCCTTTTGGGCCATTCTACTTTTTCGAAATTTTAGGTTAAGTTATGTAATGGGGAAAATAGTAGATGCCATTGATCAGCACCTAAACCGCAAGGATTAGTCACTAGCTTCTAAACAAAATCAAAGCCTTTTAGGCTTTTTTTTGTTATACTAGTAGAGTATATTTATGGACCTTTTCTTGTATTTTTAGAGAAATGTAAGTGATTTCTTTAAGGATAAAGGAAGTAGGCCAGAAAAAGAAAGGAACTATCATGTCAGTATTAGAGATCAAAGATCTTCACGTTGAGATTGAAGGAAAAGAAATTTTGAAAGGGGTCAATCTGACTCTGAAAACAGGAGAAATCGCCGCTATCATGGGACCAAATGGTACTGGTAAATCGACTCTTTCTGCAGCTATTATGGGGAACCCTAACTATGAGGTTACCAAAGGTGAGGTCTTGTTTGATGGCGTAAACATCCTTGAGTTGGAAGTAGACGAGCGAGCGCGTATGGGACTTTTCCTTGCTATGCAATACCCATCTGAAATCCCTGGAATTACCAACGCTGAATTTCTTCGTGCAGCTATGAATGCTGGTAAAGAAGATGATGAAAAGATTTCAGTTCGTGAGTTCATCACTAAACTAGACGAGAAAATGGAATTGCTCAACATGAAAGAAGAAATGGCTGAGCGTTACCTCAACGAAGGTTTCTCTGGTGGTGAGAAAAAACGTAATGAAATTCTTCAACTCTTGATGTTGGAACCAACTTTTGCCCTTTTGGATGAGATTGACTCAGGTCTTGATATTGATGCCCTTAAAGTTGTTTCTAAAGGTGTTAATGCCATGCGTGGTGAAGGCTTTGGTGCCATGATTATCACTCACTACCAACGTCTCTTGAACTACATCACACCAGACGTGGTACACGTGATGATGGAAGGTCGTGTGGTTCTTTCTGGTGGTCCAGAATTGGCTGCCCGTTTGGAACGTGAAGGATACGCAAAACTAGCTGAAGAACTTGGCTATGACTACAAGGAAGAATTGTAATTCCCTCGTATCTTTTAGGAGAAGTAAATGACTAAAGAGAATATTAAACTTTTTTCAGAAATGCACGCTGAACCAAGCTGGTTGGCTGACCTCCGTCAAAAAGCTTTTGATAAGATTGAGAGTTTGGAATTACCAGTTATTGAGCGTGTCAAATTTCACCGTTGGAATCTGGGAGATGGAACCATCACAGAAAGTGAACCTTCAGCAAATGTTCCTGACTTCACGGCTCTAGATAATCACTTGAAGTTGGTGCAAGTAGGAACGCAGACTGTTTTTGAACAAACTCCAGTTGAATTGGCTGAACAAGGAGTAGTCTTTACAGACTTTCACTCAGCTTTAGAAGAAATTCCAGAACTTATCGAGGAATTCTTCATGTCATCTGTTAAGTATGACGATGACAAGTTGGCAGCTTACCATACAGCTTACTTTAACAGTGGTGCTGTTCTCTACATTCCTGATAACGTTGAGATTACAGAGCCAATTGAAGGAATTTTCTACCAAGACAGTGATAGCGATGTGCCATTTAACAAGCATATTATGATTATCGCTGGTAAAAATTCTAAGATTAGTTATCTTGAACGTCTTGAGTCTCGTGGCCAAGGTAGTGCCAAGGCAACTGCTAATATCACGGTTGAAGTGATTGCTCGTTCAGGTGCGCAAGTGAAATTTGCAGCGATTGACCGTTTAGGTGAAAATGTCACTGCCTATATTAGCCGTCGTGGTAAACTAGGCAACGATGCAAGCATTGACTGGGCAATCGGTGTCATGAACGAAGGAAATGTTGTTGCTGATTTTGATAGCGATTTGATTGGAAATGGTAGCCATGCTGACCTTAAAGTCGTAGCTCTTTCAAGTGGCCGTCAGGTTCAAGGGATTGATACTCGAGTGACTAACTATGGTTGCAACTCTATCGGAAATATCCTCCAACATGGGGTTATCCTTGAAAAAGCAACTTTGACCTTCAATGGTATTGGACACATTATCAAGGGTGCTAAGGGAGCTGATGCCCAGCAAGAAAGTCGTGTTCTCATGCTTTCAGATCAGGCGCGTTCAGATGCCAACCCCATTCTTTTGATTGATGAAAATGACGTAACTGCAGGTCACGCGGCTTCTATCGGTCAGGTGGATCCAGAAGATATGTACTACCTCATGAGCCGTGGCTTGGATAAGGCGACTGCTGAGCGTTTGGTTGTTCGTGGTTTCCTTGGCTCCGTAATTGTTGAGATTCCAGTCAAAGAAGTTCGTGACGAAATGATTGCAACTATCGAAGAAAAATTGTCAAAACGCTAAGGGGAAGCCTATGTTAGATGTAGAAGCGATTCGCAAGGATTTTCCAATTTTGGACCAGATTGTCAACGATGAACCTCTGGTCTATCTGGACAATGCTGCGACGACACAAAAACCACTAGCAGTTCTTGAAACGATTAACCGCTACTATGAGCAGGACAATGCCAATGTTCACCGTGGTGTTCATACCTTGGCGGAGCGAGCAACAGCTTCTTATGAAGCTGCTCGTGAAACCATTCGTAAGTTTATCAATGCAGGCTCTACAAAGGAAGTTCTCTTTACCAGAGGAACGACAACCAGTCTTAACTGGGTGGCACGCTTTGCTGAGGAGATTTTGACTGAGGGAGACCAGGTCTTGATTTCTGTCATGGAACACCATTCCAATATCATTCCTTGGCAGGAAGCTTGTCGCAAGACTGGGGCAGAGCTTGTCTATGTTTATCTCAAGGACGGAGCTCTGGATATGGATGACTTGCGCGCTAAATTGACGGACAAGGTCAAGTTTGTTTCGCTAGCTCATGCCTCTAATGTCCTTGGTGTGGTCAATCCGATCAAGGAAATCACGCAATTGGCCCACCAAGTTGGAGCTATCATGGTAGTGGATGGTGCTCAATCTACACCTCATATGAAGATTGATGTCCAGGACTTGGATGTGGACTTCTTTGCCTTTTCGGGTCACAAGATGGCTGGTCCGACTGGTATTGGTGTTCTTTACGGTAAAGAAAAGTATCTGGAACAAATGTCTCCAGTTGAATTTGGTGGTGAGATGATTGATTTCGTCTATGAGCAATCTGCTAGTTGGAAGGAATTGCCTTGGAAATTTGAGGCTGGAACGCCAAATATGGCAGGAGCTATTGGACTTGCGACTGCAGTGGATTATCTGGAAAAGATTGGTATGGATGCCATTGAATCTCATGAACAGGAATTGATTGCATACGTCTATCCAAAATTGCAGGCCATTGAAGGTTTGACCATTTATGGTTCGCAGGACTTGGCTCAACGGTCAGGTGTCATTGCCTTTAACTTAGGGGATCTTCATCCCCATGACCTAGCTACAGCACTTGATTATGAAGGAGTGGCTGTTCGCGCTGGTCATCATTGCGCCCAACCTTTGCTCCAATATTTGGAAGTCCCAGCAACAGCTCGTGCAAGTTTTTATATCTACAATACCAAGGCAGATTGTGACAAGCTAGTCGATGCTCTACAAAAGACAAAGGAGTTTTTCAATGGCACTTTCTAAACTAGATAGCCTTTATATGGCAGTGGTGGCAGACCATTCGAAAAATCCACATCACCAAGGGAAGCTGGAAGATGTTGAACAAATCAGCCTCAATAATCCAACCTGTGGGGATGTTATCTACCTCTCTGTCAAGTTTGACGCAGAGGACCGTTTGGAAGATATTGCTTTTCTAAATTCAGGATGCACGATTTCAACTGCTTCTGCTAGTATGATGACAGATGCAGTTTTAGGCAAGACCAAACAAGAAATTCTAGAACTTGCGACCATTTTTTCTGAAATGGTTCAAGGTCAAAAGGATGACCGCCAAGACCAACTTGGCGATGCAGCTTTCTTATCAGGTGTTGCCAAATTCCCACAACGGATTAAGTGTGCAACTCTAGCTTGGAATGCACTTAAGAAAACAATTGAAGATCAAGAAAAACAGTAAGACAAGTTTCTTTTGTCTTATGAATCAGTAGAAATGAAGAATGAAAGAAAGGATATTATGGCTGAAGAAAGAGTAGAACCAAAACCAATTGACCTTGGTGAATATAAATTTGGTTTCCATGACGATGTAGAGCCTGTCCTATCGACAGGAAAAGGATTGAACGAAGAAGTCATTCGCGAATTATCAGCTGCTAAGGGAGAACCTGAGTGGATGTTAGAATTCCGTTTGAAGTCTTATGAAACCTTCAAAAAAATGCCTATGCAAACCTGGGGAGCAGACTTGTCAGAGATTGACTTTGATGACTTGATCTATTACCAAAAACCTTCTGACAAACCAGCCCGTTCTTGGGACGATGTACCTGAAAAAATCAAAGAAACCTTTGAACGTATCGGGATTCCAGAAGCTGAGCGTGCTTATCTAGCAGGGGCCTCTGCTCAGTACGAGTCAGAAGTTGTTTACCACAATATGAAGGAAGAGTTCCAGAAATTGGGGATTATCTTTACAGATACGGATTCTGCCCTCAAGGAATACCCAGACTTGTTTAAACAATACTTTGCGAAGTTGGTACCACCGACTGATAACAAGTTGGCTGCCCTCAACTCAGCAGTATGGTCGGGTGGAACCTTTATCTACGTACCAAAAGGTGTCAAGGTAGATATTCCACTTCAAACTTACTTCCGTATCAACAACGAAAATACAGGTCAGTTCGAACGTACCTTGATTATCGTTGATGAGGGAGCAAGTGTCCACTACGTAGAAGGATGTACAGCACCAACTTATTCTAGCAACAGCTTGCACGCTGCCATTGTAGAAATCTTTGCTTTGGATGGAGCTTACATGCGCTATACAACCATCCAAAACTGGTCTGATAATGTCTATAACTTGGTTACAAAACGTGCTAAAGCTCAAAAAGATGCTACTGTTGAGTGGATTGATGGGAACTTGGGTGCCAAAACAACTATGAAATATCCATCTGTTTATCTAGATGGAGAAGGAGCGCGTGGTACCATGCTTTCGATCGCCTTTGCTAATGCTGGTCAACACCAAGATACGGGTGCCAAGATGATCCACAACGCTCCACACACAAGCTCATCAATCGTGTCTAAATCCATCGCTAAAGGCGGAGGAAAGGTGGACTATCGTGGACAAGTAACTTTTAACAAAAACTCTAAGAAATCTGTTTCTCACATCGAGTGTGATACCATTATCATGGATGACTTATCAGCGTCAGATACCATTCCATTCAATGAAATTCACAACTCGCAAGTTGCTTTGGAGCACGAAGCCAAAGTATCTAAGATTTCAGAGGAACAACTCTATTACCTCATGAGTCGTGGATTGTCAGAATCTGAGGCAACAGAGATGATCGTTATGGGGTTTGTCGAACCCTTCACAAAAGAACTTCCAATGGAATACGCAGTTGAGCTGAACCGCTTGATTAGCTATGAAATGGAAGGATCGGTAGGATAAGGCCAAAAAGGAGAAGCAAATGGGATTTTTAAAAAAATTATTCGGTAATGTCGAAAAAGCGAATAAAGGCGAAATTCCTGTCGAGGAAATTGTCCCACCTTTTACAAATGATTTAGCAGAAGAAGCAGATGATTATTGGCGACAAATGGAACAAAACCTCTTGATAAACGCTGTAAAAGCTGCTGGTGGTCCTGAGGCAGTAGAACGTGCTTTTGTTCTTACTAATTTCAAAGAAAATCAAGAAACCTTTGAGCTCTTTTATCAGGTAAATGGTCAACTTCTTTCATGGAGAGAGATGGATGCGACTGTTGTTGATAAAATCAGCAATCAACTCCTTCCGCAAGCGGCAGAAGTAGCGCGTGCAGTAAATGAAAATTATGAAGAGGCAAATGTACCAGTAATCCAGTACGCTATGCTTCAGTTTGAAACTGCAACCATGGCTTGGTTTGGTCGGAAGCTGACAACAGCTTCTCCAGAAGCTCAATTGACTTTTGAAGAATTGGTATCAGGTTGGCGCGCTATTTTGGAACAAGAAGTTCCAAATCGTCCTTTAGATAGTGACCGTCCCTTCCCTTATTTTGAAGTTTAAAAAATCCCAAATCCCCAAAAACTTTCAATGGAGTATACTGTTGAGCTTACTCGCTTGATAAGTAACAAATTGAAAGAATCAGTGGGTAAAAATGCAAATTCTGAACAGGAATCCCTTCTGTTCAGAATTTTTTTCAAAAAAGGACCTAATAAATATTCACAAAACTGCTTTTATATGGTAAAATAAAACAATTACATTTAGTGGAGATGAAGTATGAATATTTTTAGAACCAAGGATGTTAGTCTGAGACAGACAGAGATGCACTGCCATTTGAAGTTGTGGGATTTGATTCTTTTAGGAATAGGTGCCATGGTGGGGACGGGGATTTTCACCATTACAGGAACAGCAGCAGCCACCCTAGCTGGTCCATCACTAGTGATTTCCATTGTGATTTCTGCCCTGTGTGTTTCTCTATCTGCCCTCTTTTTCGCAGAATTTGCCTCTCGTGTGCCTGCAACTGGTGGTGCTTATAGTTACCTCTATGCGATTCTAGGAGAATTGCCAGCCTGGATTGCCGGTTGGTTGACCATCATGGAATTCATGACGGCTATATCGGGTGTGGCGTCTGGCTGGGCAGCTTACTTTAAGGGCTTACTCAGTAATTATGGGATCTCCATGCCCCAAGCCTTAAATGGCACTTTTAACCCTGAACAAGGTACCTATATTGACCTTTTACCTATTTTGGTGCTTGCTTTGGTAACAGGAGTAGTCTTATTGAATTCAAAGGCAGCCTTGCGCTTTAATTCGCTTTTAGTAGTCTTGAAATTCTCTGCTCTCGCCCTGTTTATCCTAGTTGGTATTTGGTACATCAAACCTGAAAATTGGTCGAATTTTGCTCCTTTTGGCTTTGGCCAGATTTATGGAGGAAGCACTGGGATTATGGCAGGTGCATCTTTGATGTTCTTTGGATTTCTCGGATTTGAGTCTATTTCCATGGCAGTTGATGAAATCCAAAGCCCGCAAAAAAATATTCCTCGCGGAATTGTCCTTTCTCTGACAATCGTCACCATTCTCTATGCTTTGGTAACCTTAGTATTGACAGGGATTGTTCACTACAGTAAGCTCAATGTGGACGATGCAGTAGCATTTTCATTACGGAGTATTGGTATCGGCTGGGCGGCAAATTATGTTTCACTTGTAGCCATTCTAACCCTGATAACCGTATGTATCTCCATGACTTATGCTTTGTCTCGGATGATTTATAGCTTAGCACGTGATGGACTTTTACCTCAAAGTTTCAAACAATTAAGCAAGACTAGTCGCGTTCCTAAAAATGCGACCCTCTTAACAGGAGTTGCTTCAGCCATTGCTGCAGGAGTCTTTCCTCTAGCCAGTATTGCAGCCTTCTTAAATATTTGTACGCTAGCTTATCTCATTTTGCTAGCCTATGGAATAATAAAACTCAGAAAGGATAAGGGTATGCCAAAAGAGGGAGAGTTTAAAACACCCTTGGTGCCACTTTTGCCAATTCTTTCCATTCTTATCTGTGTTTCCTTTATGCTTCAATATAGTCTAGATACCTGGATCGCCTTTGGCATTGCTCTTCTAGTTGGTCTAGTCATTTACTTTACTTATGGGTTCCGCCATTCAACCCTCGCAGAAGAAGAATAAAAGCTGGGAATTCCCAGCTTTTTTAATCTTTCACATAAGTAAATCCTTCACCCAGAATTTCATGAGCCTCAGTGATGGTGATAAAGGCTTGAGGGTCGATTTTGTGAATCATATCTTTCATTTTAACGATTTCATTCCGACCGACGATACAGTAGATAATTTTTAAATCCTTTTTGCTGTAGTAGCCTTGACCAGATATAAAGGTAACGCCACGTCCGAGTTCATCGTTAATCTCTTTGGCCAATTGATCAGGATATTGGGTAATAATCATAAATCCTTTACCAGCATAACCTCCTTCGCCTATCAAGTCGATAACACGAGCGATAATAAAGTCAAACAAGAGGGTATAGGTAACGAGACGAAGATCCTGGAAGATAATCAAAATCAACATTAAGATAAAAAAGTCAATCCCAAAAAGCAATTTACCAATCGAAATATTAGTATATTTGTTGAGGATACGGGCAACGATATCAGAACCACCAGTGGTTCCACCAGCATTAAAGATAATTCCTAAACCAACCCCCAGTAAGACTCCTGAGACTAAAGCGACAATGATGAGATCCCCTTGCAAGTCGATGTGCAAAGGAATGCGCTCAAAGATTGCTAGCCAAACGGAGAGTGAAATAGATCCTAGAAGGCTGGAGTAGAGGGTCTTAGGTCCAAATATCTTCCAAGCCAGGATAAATAAAGGGATATTAATTAAGAGGTTCATCAATGAGACAGGAATCTTAAAGAGATAGTAAGTAATCAAGGTAATACCTGTCGCCCCTCCCTCAAATAAATGATAAGGAACAACAAAGTAGGTAAGACCGAAGGCATAGATAGCAGCTCCAAGAATAATGGTGATAATCGGTTGAAGTTTTCGAATCATAGTTGTTCCTCACTTTTCTATAGATAGATTATACCAAAAATTCAGTTCTTTTCATCGGATCACTTATGATTTTTTATCATTTTTTTGATATAATATAGGAGAAAATCCCAATCCTATCGAGAAGAATAGAAAGATTGAATTATGACACAAGTAAAAATTGTAACGGACTCTTCTGTTACTATCGAACCAGAAGTAGTTAAAGAATTAAATATCACTGTTGTCCCACTATCAGTTATGATTGATAGTGTGCTTTATTCGGATGCAGATTTAAAAGAGGGAGAATTCCTTCATCTTATGCAACAAAGTAAGAATCTGCCTAAAACAAGTCAGCCCCCTGTGGGAGTGTTTGCTGAGGTCTTTGAAGAGCTAGGTAAAGATGGCAGTCAAATTATCGCCATTCACATGTCCCATGCCTTGTCTGGAACTGTGGAAGCTGCTCGCCAAGGGGCAAGTCTCTCAACTGCTGATGTAACGGTTATTGATAGTTCCTTTACAGATCAAGCGATGAAGTTCCAAGTTGTTGAAGCCGCAAAACTTGCTAAAGAAGGTAAAGACTTAGAAACGATCTTAGCTCATGTAGAGGACGTCAAAAATCATACAGAACTCTATATCGGTGTTTCGACGCTAGAAAACTTAGTTAAGGGTGGTCGTATTGGACGTGTGACAGGATTACTAAGCTCACTCTTGAATATTCGTGTAGTAATGCAGATGAAAAACCACGAACTCCAACCAATCGCCAAAGGACGTGGAGCGAAAACTTTCAAAAAGTGGCTTGAGGAATTAACCAATACTCTTTCCCAAAAATCAGTTGCAGAAATTGGAATCTCCTATGCTGGAACGAACGAATGGGCAAATGAGATGAAGGCATTATTGCAACCTTATGTTGAGAAGCCAATCTCTGTATTGGAAACTGGCTCTATTATTCAAACTCATACTGGAGAGAATGCTTGGGCGATTCTAATTCGCTACAATTCCTAAAAAAATAGAGAAAAAATGTTCGAAATAGTGTTTTTGACTTGACCTATAGCCGATTTTAGGATATGATTATATTTGTTAATTAGAAATTATTTGGAGGATTTGTTAACATGGCAAACAAACAAGATTTGATCGCTAAAGTAGCAGAAGCTACAGAATTGACTAAGAAAGATTCAGCAGCAGCAGTTGACGCTGTATTTGCAGCAGTAACTGAATACCTTGCAGCTGGTGAAAAAGTTCAATTGATCGGTTTCGGTAACTTTGAAGTTCGTGAGCGTGCTGCACGTAAAGGTCGCAACCCACAAACTGGTAAAGAAATCAAAATCGCAGCTTCTAAAGTTCCAGCATTCAAAGCTGGTAAAGCTCTTAAAGACGCTGTTAAATAATGAATTTTCAAAAAGCCTATTGTATCAAGCTTCCTAGCTTGGTCAACAGGCTTTTTTTGTTTATTTGAAGAGTTGAGTTATGATTCTGTGCAAAAAGAAAAAGGTTCCCATGGATGAGAACCTTCTTTTCATTAGTTTTTAGAAGCTGCTTGGAATTCAGGGTTTTTCCATGCTTCATCAATGATAGCTTGCAATTCTTTAGCTGATGCTTGCATTTTTTGAGTTTCAGCATCGTTCAATGGGATATTAACTGGACGAACGATACCGTGTGCACCAACGATAGCAGGTTGACCGATAAAGACATTTTCAACACCGTATTGACCTTCTTGGAATACAGAAAGTGGTAGCACCGCATTTTCATCGTCAAGGATAGCACGAGTGATACGAGCAAGGGCAACGGCGATACCGTAATAAGTAGCACCTTTTTTGTTGATGATTGAGTAAGCTGCATCACGAACTGAGATGAAGAGTTCAACAAGGTCAGCTTCATTCAAGTCACGGTTAGCTTGCAACCATTGTTCCAATTTAACACCGGCAACGTTAGCGTGTGACCAAACAGCAAACTCAGAGTCACCGTGTTCACCCATGATGTAGGCGTGAACTGAACGTGCATCAACACCGATAGTTTCAGCAAGTGCTTGACGGAAACGAGCTGAGTCAAGTGAAGTACCTGAACCGATAACGCGTTCTTTAGGGAAACCTGAGAATTTCCATGTTGAGTATGTCAAGACGTCAACTGGGTTAGCAGCAACAAGGAAGATACCGTCAAATCCAGATGCAACAACTTGTTCAACAATTGATTTGTTGATTGCCAAGTTTTTACCTACAAGGTCAAGACGAGTTTCACCTGGTTTTTGTGGAGCACCAGCAGTGATAACTACAAGGTCTGCATCCGCACAGTCTTCGTACTTAGCTGCATAGATTTTTTTAGGTGAAGTAAAAGCTAGCGCGTGGCTAAGGTCTTCAGCATCACCAACTGCTTTTTCAAACAATTGAGGAATTTCAATGATACCAAGTTCTTGTGCAATTCCTTGTGTTACGAGGGCAAAAGCGTAAGATGAACCTACGGCACCGTCACCGACAAGGATCACTTTTTTGTGTTGTTTAGTTGCTGTCATTTGTCTAAACATCTCCTTTATTTTATTAAGGGGGAACCCCCATTTGATTTCATTCTATCACTTTTGCTAAGCTTTGTCACGGATATACCTTCGGAATAAGTATGTAAACGTTTTAGTGATTTCCAAAGACTGAAATGATCTACACTTTATGGTATAATATATCTAGTTACTAATTGTGAAATGAGGCATTTATTAATGCAGGATAAAAACTTAGTGAATGTTAATCTGACAAAGGAGATGAAGACCAGCTTTATCGACTACGCCATGAGTGTTATCGTAGCGCGTGCTCTTCCTGATGTTCGAGATGGCTTAAAACCAGTTCACCGTCGTATTCTTTACGGAATGAATGAACTAGGTGTTACTCCAGACAAACCCCATAAAAAATCAGCCCGTATTACAGGGGATGTCATGGGTAAATACCACCCTCACGGAGACTCGTCTATTTATGAGGCTATGGTTCGTATGGCCCAGTGGTGGAGCTATCGTTACATGCTCGTTGATGGACATGGAAACTTTGGCTCTATGGACGGGGACGGTGCTGCCGCACAGCGTTATACTGAGGCACGTATGAGCAAGATTGCTCTGGAAATGCTTCGTGACATCAATAAAAACACAGTTGATTTCGTAGACAACTACGATGCTAACGAACGTGAACCCTTGGTTTTGCCTGCTCGTTTTCCAAACCTTTTGGTCAATGGAGCAACGGGTATCGCTGTTGGGATGGCAACCAATATTCCACCTCACAACTTGGGTGAAACCATTGATGCAGTGAAGTTGGTTATGGATAATCCTGAAGTGACGACTAAGGACTTGATGGAAGTCTTGCCTGGTCCAGATTTTCCGACTGGCGCTCTTGTCATGGGGAAATCAGGTATTCATAAGGCTTATGAGACTGGTAAAGGTTCCATTGTCCTTCGTTCTCGTACAGAGATTGAAACCACTAAGACGGGTCGGGAGCGCATCGTTGTAACGGAATTCCCTTATATGGTTAATAAAACCAAGGTGCATGAGCATATTGTTCGCTTGGTTCAGGAAAAACGAATTGAGGGTATTACAGCTGTACGTGATGAGTCCAACCGTGAAGGCGTTCGCTTTGTAATCGAGGTTAAACGCGACGCGTCTGCCAACGTTATACTTAACAACCTCTTCAAGATGACCCAGATGCAAACCAACTTTGGTTTCAATATGCTGGCAATTCAAAATGGCGTACCAAAAATCTTGTCCCTTCGTCAAATTTTGGATGCTTATATCGAGCACCAAAAAGAAGTGGTTGTTCGCCGTACTCGTTTTGACAAGGAAAAAGCAGAAGCGCGTGCGCACATCTTAGAAGGTCTTTTAATTGCACTTGACCATATCGACGAAGTGATTCGTATCATTCGTGCCAGTGAAACAGATGCGGAAGCGCAAGCTGAGTTGATGAGCAAGTTCAAGCTTTCTGAACGTCAAAGTCAAGCTATCCTTGATATGCGTCTTCGTCGTTTGACAGGATTGGAACGTGATAAGATTCAGTCTGAATATGATGAATTGATTGCCTTGATTGCAGATTTGGCTGATATCCTTGCCAAGCCTGAGCGTGTGGCTCAAATCATCAAAGAGGAATTGGACGAAGTCAAACGCAAGTTTGGTGACAAACGTCGTACGGAGTTGATGGTCGGTGAAGTCTTAACTCTTGAAGATGAAGATTTGATTGAAGAAACGGATGTCTTGATTACCCTATCTAACAAGGGCTATATCAAACGTTTGGATCAAGGTGAGTTCACCGCACAAAAACGTGGTGGCCGTGGAGTTCAAGGTACGGGGGTTAAGGATGATGACTTTGTGCGTGAGTTGGTTTCAACCAGTACCCATGATCATTTGCTCTTCTTTACCAATAAAGGACGCGTATATCGACTGAAAGGTTATGAAATTCCTGAATACGGTCGTACCGCTAAGGGATTGCCAGTTGTCAATCTTTTGAAGTTGGACGAAGGTGAGAGTATTCAGACCATTATCAACGTTGAGTCTGAACGTAGTGATGACGCCTATCTCTTCTTCACAACCCGTCACGGTATCGTGAAACGAACCAGTGTTAAAGAGTTCGCTAATATTCGTCAAAATGGACTGAAAGCCTTGAATCTCAAGGATGAAGACGAATTGATTAATGTCTTGCTGACAGAAGAAGATACGGATATTATCATTGGTACCAAGTTTGGTTATGCTGTTCGCTTTAATCAATCAGCTGTACGTGGTATGAGCCGTATCGCGACAGGTGTTCGAGGAGTCAATCTTCGTGAGGGTGACACAGTAGTTGGTGCTAGCGTGATTACAAACCAAGACGAAGTTCTTATCATTACTGAAAAAGGATATGGTAAACGTACACTTGCTACTGAATATCCTACTAAGGGCCGTGGTGGTAAAGGGATGAAGACAGCTAATGTTGCTGAGAAGAATGGTCCTCTGGCTGGTCTCCTTACTGTTAAAGGCGATGAAGACCTGATGATTATCACAGATACAGGTGTCATGATCCGTACAAATGTTGCCAATATTTCACAAACTGGACGCTCAACTATGGGAGTTAAGGTAATGCGTCTAGATCAGGATGCTAAGATTGTGACCTTTACAACGGTTGCTGCGGCAGAAAAAGAAGAAGTTGGGACTGAAATTGAAACAGAAGGTGAAGCATAATGTCTCATAGAAGAACGAAAAATAAAAAGAGTAAGAAAAACAAGCGCAGAAATCTATTTATCAATATTTTAGCGGGTTTCTTAATTCTTTTATCGCTAGCTTTAATTTTTAATTCAAAGATTCGCGATATCTTTTTGGTCTGGAATACCAATAAATACCAAGTCAATCAGGTTACTAAGGAAAATATAGATGAAAATCTAAAAACCGAAGGAAATTTTGATTTTGACTCTGTTAAGTCTATTTCATCTGAAGCTGTATTGGCTTCACAATGGGATGCTCAGAAACTTCCCGTTATTGGAGGTATTGCTATTCCCGAAGTGGAGATTAACTTACCGATTTTTAAAGGCTTAGATAATGTAAACCTGTTCTATGGAGCAGGGACTATGAAACCTGACCAAAGAATGGGAGAAGGCAACTATTCTCTAGCTAGTCACCATATCTTTACTGCTGAAAATGCCAGTCAAATGCTCTTCTCACCTTTGGTCAATGCCAAAGCAGGTATGAAAATTTACCTGACGGATAAGGATAAAGTTTATACTTATGAGATTACAGAAGTTAAACGTGTTACACCGGACCGTGTAGATGAAATCGAAGATCGTGACGGCGTAAAGGAGATTACTTTGGTTACCTGTGTTGATTATAATGCGACCGAGCGTATAATCGTCAAAGGAATCTTTAAAGAATCAAAAGCTTATTCTGAGACTTCTGAGGATATTTTGAAGGCCTTTAATCAACCGTATAGACAACGTTATTAAGAATGAATGAACCAGTGAAGTGCCATTTCACTGGTTTTTTATATGAATAAATAGAATCAAAATAGTTCGTATGAAAAAAGATAAGAAGGCTTAAGATAAATATTTTAGAATTTTACGGAAAACGCTTTCTAGAAAGTAAGAATTATGTTATAATTATCACAAATAAAAGTTTTAGGAGTTTTTTATGGTCTCTTCAGAATTTATTTCAAAGATTGAATTTGCTTGCAAGAAGAAAGAAAGTCTTTATAGCCAAAGTAAGTTTAAGTATGCGATTCGTTCCATGTTTGCAGGTGCTTTTCTAACATTTAGTACGGCTGCAGGTGCAGTTGGGGCTGACTTGATAAATAAAATTGCTCCAGGTAGTGGACGTTTTCTCTTCCCATTTGTTTTTGCTTGGGGATTGGCCTACATTGTTTTCTTGAATGCCGAGTTGGTAACTTCAAATATGATGTTTTTAACAGCTGGTAGTTTCTTGAAAAAAATCTCTTGGAGAAAAACAGCTGAGATTTTATTTTACTGTACCTTTTTCAATCTCATCGGAGCTTTGATAGCAGGTTGGGGCTTTGCCCACTCAGCAGCCTATGCAAATCTAACACATGATAGCTTCATTTCAGGGGTAGTAGAGATGAAGTTAGGCCGTTCCAATGAGCTAGTCTTGCTTGAAGGTATTTTAGCCAATATCTTTGTAAACATCGCCATTCTTTCATTTGTTTTGGTGAAAGACGGTGGGGCTAAACTTTGGCTTGTTTTGTCAGCAATTTACATGTTTGTATTCTTAACAAACGAACACATTGCTGCGAACTTTGCTTCTTTTGCGATTGTTAAGTTCAGTGTTGCTGCTGATTCAATTGCTAATTTTGACATACCTAATATTCTTCGTCACTGGGGTGTAACCTTTGTCGGAAACTTTATCGGAGGAGGCCTCTTGATGGGCTTGCCATACGCTTTCCTCAACAAAAACGAAGATACTTATGTAGATTAAAAAACGAGCACGAGTTAATCGTGCTTTTTTGTTTGATGTGTAAGACTAGTCATAGTTGTTCCTTATATCAAAATATAGAAAAACGGTATTGGAAAAGACTAGCACAAGATGATACAATATCCCTAATGAAGCTATTTGGAGGTCGTCATATGACTCGTGATTTTAAATTTGAAACTCTTCAATTACATGCTGGGCAAGTAGTTGATCCGGCAACTAAGTCTCGTGCAGTACCAATTTATCAAACAACATCCTTCGTTTTTGATGACACGCAAGAAGGTGCCGATCTGTTTGCCTTGAGAAAACCTGGCAATATCTATACTCGTATCACAAACCCTACAACAGCAGCCTTTGAAGAAAGAATCGCTGCTCTTGAGGGTGGTGTTGGAGCGCTAGCGACAGCATCAGGTATGGCTGCTGTAACCTACACTATTTTGGCGCTTGCTCACGCAGGTGACCATGTGGTGGCTGCATCAACTATTTACGGTGGGACCTTCAACCTCTTGAAGGAAACCCTTCCTCGTTATGGAATCACAACAACCTTTGTGGATGTGGATAATTTGGAAGAAGTGGAAGCAGCTATCGGTGACAATACCAAGCTTGTCTTGATTGAAACCTTGGGGAATCCCTTGATTAACATTCCTGACTTGGAAAAATTGGCTGAGATTGCGCATAAACACCAGATTCCTCTCGTTTCAGACAACACTTTTGCCACACCATATTTGATTAACGTCTTCTCTCACGGTGTAGATATTTCCATTCACTCAGCAACTAAGTTTATCGGTGGGCATGGTACGACTATTGGCGGTGTCATCGTGGACAGCGGTCGTTTTGACTGGGCAGCTTCAGGGAAGTTCCCTCAATTTGTTGAGGAAGATCCTAGTTACCACAACTTGAGCTATACTCGTGATGTGGGTGCAGCAGCCTTTATTATCGCTGTTCGTGTTCAATTGCTCCGTGATACAGGTGCTGCCTTGTCGCCATTTAATGCCTTTCTCTTGCTCCAAGGGCTTGAAACTCTCTCTCTTCGTGTTGAACGTCATGTGCAAAATGCAGAGAAAATTGTTGATTTCCTTGTCAATCATCCTAAGGTAGAGAAGGTAAATTATCCAAAACTAGCTGACAGTCCTTATCATGCCTTGGCTGAGAAATATTTGCCAAAAGGTGTTGGTTCAATCTTTACCTTCCATGTTAAAGGCGGAGAGGCAGAAGCTCGCAAGGTAATTGATAATTTGGAAATCTTCTCTGACCTTGCAAACGTGGCAGATGCCAAATCTCTTGTTGTCCATCCTGCGACAACCACTCACGGTCAGTTGTCAGAAAAAGATCTAGAAGCAGCAGGTGTAACACCAAACCAAATCCGCTTGTCTATCGGTCTTGAAAATGTAGAGGATTTGATTGAAGATTTGCGCTTGGCCTTGGAAAAAATTTAAAGTAACAGATATAAACAGTGGGTTTCGACTCGCTGTTTTTGATTTTCCCTCAGGCATGATATAATGGTTACAGAAGTCTAGAAAGAGGAAAGTTATGAACGAAATCAAATGTCCCAACTGTGGGGAAGTCTTTACAGTAAATGAGAGTCAGTATGCCGAACTTTTATCCCAAGTGAGAACTGCCGAGTTTGATAAGGAATTACACGATCGCATGAAGCAGGAGCTGGCCTTGGCTGAGCAAAAGGCTATGAATGAGCAACAGACTAAACTGGCTCAAAAGGATCAAGAAATTGCGCAACTGCAGAGTCAAATCCAAAAGTTTGATACAGAAAAAGAATTAGCTAAGAAAGAAGTTGAGCAGACAAGCCGTCAGGCTCTCTTGGCCAAGGACAAGGAAGTGCAGGCCTTGGAAAACCAATTGGCTACCTTGCGTTTGGAGCATGAAAATCAACTGCAAAAGACCCTTTCTGACCTAGAAAAAGAACGCGATCAGGTCAAAAATCAGCTCCTCTTGAAAGAAAAAGAAAATGAGCTGTCTTTGGCTTCTGTTAAGCAAAATTACGAAGCCCAGCTTAAGGCTGCTAGTGAACAAGTCGAATTTTACAAGAATTTCAAAGCCCAACAATCCACAAAAGCTATCGGTGAAAGTTTGGAACAGTATGCAGAGAGTGAATTTAACAAGGTTCGTAGTTTTGCCTTTCCAAATGCCTACTTTGAGAAGGATAACAAGGTCTCTGCGCGTGGATCTAAGGGAGACTTTATCTTCCGTGAATGTGATGAAAATGGAGTGGAAATTATTTCCATCATGTTTGAGATGAAAAACGAAGCGGATGGGACAGAGAAAAGGCACAAGAATGCGGACTTCTACAAGGAATTGGACAAGGACCGTCGGGAGAAAAACTGTGAATATGCGGTTTTGGTGACTATGCTTGAGGCTGATAACGACTACTTTAACACGGGTATCGTGGATGTCAGTCATGAGTATGAAAAGATGTATGTGATTCGTCCTCAGTTCTTCATCCAGTTAATTGGTCTCTTGCGTAATGCGGCTCTTAATTCCCTAAAATACAAACAAGAATTGGCCTTGGTTCGGGAGCAGAATATCGATATTACACATTTTGAGGAAGATTTGGATGCCTTTAAACTAGCCTTCGCCAAGAACTACAATTCAGCTTCAACTAACTTTGGTAAAGCCATCGACGAAATCGACAAGGCCATTAAGCGTATGGAAGAGGTTAAGAAATTCCTAACCACATCCGAAAACCAACTCCGCCTCGCCAATAACAAATTGGAAGATGTTTCGGTTAAAAAATTGACCCGAAAAAATCCAACTATGAAAGCCAAGTTTGATGCGCTGAAGGGGGAGTGAGAAAGCAACAGATGAACGGTATTATTAACTTAAAAAAAGAAGCGGGGATGACCTCGCATGACGCGGTTTTTAAGCTGCGTAAGATTTTGGGGACCAAGAAAATTGGTCATGGTGGGACCTTGGATCCGGATGTAGTGGGAGTTCTGCCAATCGCGGTTGGCAAGGCAACCCGTATGGTCGAATTTATGCAGGATGAGGGAAAGGTCTATGAGGGTGAAATCACTCTGGGTTATTCCACGACGACCGAGGATGCTAGTGGAGAAGTGGTCGCAGAGACACCTGTTTTGTCGCCCTTGGATGAAACCATTGTCGATGAAGCGATTGCTAGTCTGATTGGGCCTATTACTCAGATTCCACCTATGTATTCGGCTGTCAAGGTTAATGGTCGTAAGCTCTATGAGTATGCGCGTGCAGGTCAGGAAGTGGAGCGTCCAGAACGTCAGGTGACTATTTATCAATTTGAGCGGACAAGTCCGATTTCTTATGAGGATGACCTCGTCCGATTCACTTTTCGTGTAAAATGTAGCAAAGGAACTTATATCCGTACCTTATCAGTTGACTTGGGAGAGAAGCTTGGTTACGCGGCCCATATGTCCCATTTGACACGGACCAGTGCTGCAGGTTTACAGTTAGAAGATGCCTTGACTTTGAATGAAATTGCTGCAAAAGTGGAGGCTGGTCAGCTGGACTTTCTCCATCCTCTTGAGATTGGTACAGGAGATCTTGTCAAAGTTTTCCTAACTCCAGAAGAGGCTACAGAAGTGCGCTTTGGTCGTTTTATCGAGCTAGACCAAATGGACAAAGAATTGGCTGCCTTTGAAGGAAATAAGTTGCTAGCTATTCTAGAAAAAAGGGACAATTTCTACAAACCAAGAAAGGTTTTTAGCTAGTTTAACTGGAGTGTGGGGATAGATTTGTGTTTCCCCTAGACTATCCAAATCAGACTATAATTTTTGCTAAAAATGTGATAGAATAGACGACGGATAAAAAAACGGAGGATAGCATGCAAAATAGACCAATCATTATCGGAGTGACAGGTGGTTCTGGTGGTGGTAAGACCAGTGTTTCAAGAGCCATTTTATCGCATTTTCCTGATGAAAAGATTTCCATGATTGAGCATGATTCATACTACAAGGATCAGTCTCATTTGACCTTTGAAGAGCGTGTCAAAACCAACTACGACCACCCTTTTGCCTTTGATACAGATTTGATGATCGAGCAGATTAAGGAATTGTTGGCAGGGCGCCCAGTGGACATTCCGACTTATGACTATACAGCGCATACACGGAGTAGCAAGACCTATCGTCAGGAGCCTCAGGATGTCTTTATCGTTGAGGGAATTTTGGTCTTGGAGGACAAGCGTCTGCGCGATTTGATGGATATCAAGATTTTTGTGGATACAGATGATGATGTGCGTATTATTCGTCGTATCAAGCGAGATATGGAGGAGCGTGGCCGTAGCCTGGATAGCGTGATTGACCAATATCTAGGTGTGGTAAAACCTATGTACCACCAGTTCATTGAGCCGACCAAACGGTATGCCGATATCGTCATTCCTGAAGGAGTCAGCAATACCGTTGCTATCGACCTTTTGACGACAAAAATTGCAAAGATTTTGGAAGAAGCGCGAAACAGCAAATAATCAGATGAGGAGGCCTAGCCTCCTTTTTCTATTTTTCCTTTAGTTTCAGTAGGAAAAAGGTGATTTTTAAGCATGTTTTTGGTATAATAATACCCATGGAAAAGCAAGAAAATGAATAGTAGGTGGAGATGGAAAAGTATTTATCGGTAACAACTTTGACCAAGTATCTGAAAATGAAATTCGATAAAGACCCTTACTTGGAACGGGTCTATTTAACTGGTCAAGTTTCCAACTTTCGTAAACGACCTACTCACCAATATTTCTCCTTAAAAGATGATCATGCAGTCATTCAAGCGACCATCTGGTCTGGGATTTATCAAAAATTAGGTTTCGACTTGGAAGAGGGAATGAAAATCAATGTGATTGGGCGTGTGCATGTCTATGAACCCAGCGGGAGCTACTCTATCATCATTGAAAAAGCTGAGCCTGATGGGGTCGGGGCGCTTGCGATTCAGTTTGAACAACTTAAGAAAAAATTGACGGAAGAAGGTCTGTTTCAAGAACGTTTCAAACAACCTCTTCCCCAATTTGCTAAGCGAATCGGTGTGGTAACCAGTCGCAGTGGAGCTGTTATTCGAGATATCATCACGACTGTCAGCAGGCGCTTTCCAGGTGTTGACATTCTTCTCTATCCGACCAAGGTACAAGGTGATGGAGCTGCGGAGGAAATTGCTCGAAATATTGCGCGTGCCAATCAACGTGAGGACCTAGATGTTCTCATCATTGGTCGTGGTGGGGGTTCCATCGAGGATCTCTGGGCCTTTAACGAAGAGATCGTGGTACGGGCTATTTTTGAATCCCGTTTGCCCATCATCTCTAGTGTTGGTCATGAGACGGATGTGACCTTGGCGGATTTTGTGGCAGATAGACGGGCTGCGACGCCAACAGCTGCGGCTGAATTGGCAACGCCTGTGACCAAGTTGGATCTCTTGAGCCATTTACAAAATCAAGAAAAACGAATGGCAACAGCAGTCCGAAATGTCATATCTAAGAAACAAGAAGCTCTGAAAAAATGCAGTCAGTCAGTCATCTTTAGACAGCCAGAGCGCTTGTATGATGGCTATTTGCAACGCTTGGACCAACTACAATTGCGCTTAAAACAAAGTTTGCGAACACGGATTTCTGATAACAAGCAATTAGTCCAAGCAAGGACGCATCAATTGGTCCAAATATCACCTATTACCAAAATCCAACGCTATCAAGACCGGCTTGGTCAGTTGGATAGGCTCTTACGTAGCCAAATGGCTCTTGTTTATGATGCTAAAGTTGCTGAAGTGAAGCGACTTTCAGAAGCTCTGCTGATGTTGGATACCAGTCGAATCGTGGCGCGTGGTTATGCTATTGTCAAAAAGGAAGAGTCCGTAGTAGACTCGGTTGAGAGTTTGAAGAAAAAAGATCAAGTAACGCTTTTGATGCGAGATGGTCAAGTAGAATTAGAGGTTAAAGATGTCAAAACAAAAGAAATTTGAGGAAAATCTAGCAGAACTGGAAACCATTGTCCAAAGTTTGGAAAATGGTGAAATTGCTTTGGAAGATGCGATTGCTGCCTTTCAAAAGGGAATGGTCTTGTCAAAAGAGCTCCAAGCGACGCTGGACAAGGCTGAAAAGACCTTGGTTAAGGTCATGCAAGAAGACGGAACAGAAAGTGATTTTGAATGAAGAAGCAAGAAAAATTATCTCTTGTCGAGTCTGCCTTGGAAGATTTTTATGGAGACCAGCAGTTTGCCTCTAGTTTGCGAGAGTCTGTTCTCTATTCCATTCATGCTGGTGGCAAGCGTATTCGGCCTTTTCTCTTGTTAGAAGTTTTGGAATCCCTGAGAGTGGTTATCCAACCAGCTCACGCGCAGGTGGCTGCGGCTTTGGAAATGATTCATACAGGAAGCTTGATTCATGATGATCTTCCTGCCATGGATGATGATGATTATCGTCGGGGGCGTTTGACCAATCATAAGAAATTTGGCGAAGCTATGGCAATATTGGCAGGTGATGCCTTGTTCCTAGATCCCTATGCCCTGATAGCGCAGGCAGATTTGCCAAGTCAGATCAAGGTGGATTTGATTGCCAACTTATCCCTTGCTTCAGGGAGTCTAGGTATGGTGGCAGGGCAGGTTTTAGATATGGAAGGCGAACACCAGCATTTGTCCTTGGAAGAACTCCAGACCATTCATGCCAATAAGACTGGAAAATTGCTAGCTTATCCCTTTCAAGCAGCTGCTATCATTGCGGAATTGGAACCAGAAATCCAAGCAAAATTGAAAACGGTTGGTGAATTGATTGGGCTGGCCTTTCAAGTTCGAGATGATGTGCTGGATGTGACAGCTAGTTTTGAGGAAATCGGCAAGACTCCGCAAAAGGATTTACAAGCTGAAAAATCAACCTATCCTGCCTTACTGGGCTTGGAAGAGGCGACTGCCTTTTGTAACCAAACTCTTGATCAAGCCGAGGCTAAATTAGAAGAAATTGCCCAGCAAGTCAGCTTTGAAACAGCGCCGATTGTGAAAGTAGTAGAAAGTTTGAGAATCAATGGCTAAGGAAAGAGTGGATGTACTAGCTTATAAACAGGGCTTGTTTGAAACACGAGAACAGGCTAAACGCGGTGTCATGGCTGGACTTGTCGTAGCAGTCCTTAATGGAGAAAGATTTGACAAGCCAGGAGAGAAAATCCCAGATGATACTGAACTAAAACTCAAGGGTGAAAAACTCAAGTATGTCAGTCGAGGTGGTCTAAAACTGGAAAAGGCTTTGCAGGTCTTTGATTTATCAGTGGATGGCGCAACCACGATTGATATTGGGGCCTCCACTGGAGGATTTACTGACGTCATGTTGCAAAATGGTGCTGAGTTGGTCTTTGCAGTCGATGTCGGTACCAATCAGTTGGCTTGGAAATTGCGCCAAGACCCACGAGTTGTCAGCATGGAGCAGTTTAATTTTCGTTATGCTGAAAAGACTGATTTTGAGCAGGAACCAAGCTTTGCCAGTATTGATGTGAGTTTCATTTCCCTCAGTCTGATTTTGCCTGCTTTGCATCGTGTCTTGGCTGATCAAGGGCAGGTGGTGGCTCTGGTTAAACCCCAGTTTGAAGCAGGTCGTGAGCAGATTGGAAAGAATGGAATCATTCGAGATGCCAAGGTTCATCAAACTGTCCTTGAATCGGTTACTGCTATGGCAGTTGAACAAGGTTTTTCAGTATTTGGATTAGACTATTCACCAATCCAAGGTGGACATGGAAACATCGAATTTCTGGCATATTTGAAAAAGGAAGAGGGAGCAAGTAACCAAGTTGCTCCTGAAATAGAAAAAGTTGTAGAGAGAGCACATAGAGAATTTAAAGATGAATAAAAAAGAGAGACTTGAAAAAATTAGAAGATTTGTTACGGATTACCAAATCGGGACTCAGGAAGAAATCGTTGAGCATTTGAAGGAAGCAGGTATTTCTGCTACGCAAGCCACTGTCTCAAGGGACATCAAGGAGCTTGGGATTGTTAAAATTCCTTTGAAAAACAACACCTATATCTATGAGTTGCCAAAATCAATCGTCAAAAGTTTGCAGTTGGCTGAGGACAACATTGTGAGTTCTGAGTTAATGGGAAATATGATCAACCTTGCTGTCATTCCTGGAAATACTATTTTTGTGAAGAGTCAGTTGGTTGAGGCATTCTCTGAACAGATTTTTAGCTGTCTAGCTGATGATGATTCTATCTTAATTGTAGCTAGAACAGCAGAGGCAGCTGAAGAAATTGTTGAACAAGTCAAAAAATGGTAGGTCAGTATGTTACTTGAAATTTCGATAAAAAACTTTGCCATTATTGAGGCGATTTCGCTCAATTTTGAAAAGGGTATGACTGTTTTAACCGGGGAAACGGGTGCTGGAAAGTCTATCATTATCGACGCTATGAATCTCATGTTGGGGGCTCGTGCAACGACAGACGTTATTCGCCACGGTGCGCCAAAGGCAGAGATTGAGGGGCTTTTCTCGGTTGAAAACAGTCGCCTTTTACAGGAACTTTTTGATGAGCAAGGTTTAGAAATGGGGGATGAAATTATCATCCGGCGTGAAATTCTGCAAAATGGTCGTAGTGTTAGTCGCGTGAATGGCCAGATGGTCAATCTTTCTGTCTTGCGTGCTATTGGGCAACACCTTGTGGATATCCATGGTCAGCATGACCAAGAAGAGTTAATGCGTCCTCAACTGCACATTCAGATGTTGGATGAGTTTGGTGATGCTGCTTTCTTGGACTTGAAGGAGACCTATCAGACGAGCTTTGATGCCTATCGCAAAATGCGTAAGCAGGTTTTGGAAGTCAAGAGAAACCAACAGGAACATAAGGCACGTATCGAAATGTTGGAATTTCAAATGGCAGAGATTGAGGCTGCAAACTTGCAGGCTGGTGAAGACTTGGCTCTTAACCAAGAACGAGATAAACTCCTCAATCATAAAAATATTGCGGATACGCTGACCAATGCCTATAGCATGTTAGACAATGAGGAATTCTCCAGTCTTGCTAATGTCCGTTCAGCCATGAATGACATGGAAAGTGTTGAAGAATACGACCCTGAATACCGTGAAATTTCAAGTTCTCTGTCTGAGACCTACTATGTTTTAGAAGATATTACCAAGCGTTTGGAAGATATTATTGAGGATTTGGATTTTGATGGCAATCGCCTCATGCAGGTTGAAAATCGCTTAGACCTTATAAATACTATTACCCGCAAGTATGGTGGAACTGTGGACGACGTTTTGCTTTATTTTGCCAAGATTATGGATGAGTACAATCTCTTGACTGGAAATAACCTTTCTTCTGAAGACATGGAAGCAGAGCTCAAGAAATTGGAAGTTAATCTTGTCGATTTGGCAGGGCAACTTGCATCAGCTCGTCATGATTTGGCCCAGCAGCTTGAGGCAGAGATTAAACAAGAACTTCAGGATCTCTATATGGAGAAGGCACAGTTCCAGGTTCGCTTTAGTAAGGGCAAATTTAGTCGTGAGGGGAATGAAACAGTTGAATTTTACATTTCCACCAACCCTGGTGAAGACTTTAAGCCTTTGGTTAAGGTTGCGTCTGGTGGGGAATTATCCCGCCTCATGTTGGCTATCAAGTCAGCCTTTTCTCGTAAGGAAGGAAAGACCAGTATTGTCTTTGATGAGGTGGATACGGGAGTTTCAGGTCGTGTAGCCCAGGCCATTGCGCAAAAGATTCATAAGATTGGCCAGCATGGTCAGGTTCTTGCTATCTCTCACCTTCCACAAGTGATTGCCATCGCGGATTATCAATTCTTTATTGAGAAGATTAGTGATGAGCATTCTACGGTGTCGACGGTTCGTCTCTTGACTATAGAAGAGCGAGTAGAGGAAGTAGCTAAGATGTTGGCTGGGGAAAATGTAACTGAAGCTGCCCTTACCCAAGCCAGAGAATTATTGCAAACGAGGATGAAATAAATGACAGACTATTATGTAATTGGAGATGTCCATGGAAAAGCAGGTATGCTGGAAGATCTTCTCAAAACATGGGATGGTCAAACTCAGTTGCTCTTTCTAGGGGATTTGATTGACCGTGGTGAAGACAGTCGCCGTGTTCTAGAGATGGTCAAAGACTTGGTCGACAATCAAGGAGCTATTTGTTTATCAGGTAATCATGAGTATATGTTTCTGACTTGGCTCGATGACCCAGAAGAAAGCTATGACCATTATCGTCGCAATGGTGGTGATACAACCATTAACTCAATTTTAGGTCGTCCCTTGGATGCACCAGTTGATGGCGTAGAAGATGCCAAACGGGTTGCGACAGAAGCAGCAGACTTGGTCGAATTTATTCGTCAAATGCCATTTGTAGTAGAGACAGACAAGTATATCTTTGTTCATGCGGGTATTGATTTAACTTTGGATGATTGGCATGAAACCACAGATTACAAGAAAGTCTGGCTCAGAAAACCATTCCACGAAGCCGAAAATCATACTGGGAAAACCATTGTCTTTGGGCATACACCAGTTTATGGCTTACTGAAGCAAGACCGAGGTACAGCTGAGCTTTGGATAACAGAGGATGGCAAGATTGGCATGGATGGAGGAGCTGTCTATGGTGGTGTCCTTCATGGAATCGTCTTTACAGACCAAGGAATGACAGAACACCACTTTATCGAAAATGATGGTTTTGTTGCCGAAGATTAGTACTCCTAGCAGGGTATGGTCTTGTCAAAATGTTAAAAACAATTTATAATTAATAGATACCCTGAAAGGAAGAGCATCATGAACTTAGAAGAATTGAAGAAACGACAGGAGAAGATTCGGAACTTCTCTATTATCGCCCATATTGACCATGGGAAATCAACCCTAGCAGACCGCATTTTGGAAAAGACGGAGACGGTTTCTAGTCGTGAAATGCAAGCCCAACTTCTGGATAGTATGGATCTTGAGCGTGAACGTGGGATTACCATTAAACTCAATGCCATTGAGCTTAATTACACTGCGAAAGATGGTGAGACCTATATTTTCCACTTGATTGACACGCCAGGGCACGTGGACTTTACCTATGAAGTGTCGCGTTCGCTAGCTGCCTGTGAAGGAGCAATTTTGGTGGTTGATGCGGCCCAAGGGATTGAGGCGCAAACTCTTGCTAACGTTTATTTAGCCTTGGATAATGATTTGGAAATTCTGCCTGTCATTAACAAGATTGACCTTCCAGCAGCCGATCCAGAGCGTGTGCGTACAGAGATTGAGGATGTCATCGGACTGGATGCCAGCGAAGCGGTCTTGGCTTCAGCCAAAGCTGGTATTGGTATTGAAGAGATTCTTGAGCAGATCGTTGAAAAAGTGCCAGCTCCAACTGGTGATGTTTCAGCTCCATTAAAAGCCTTAATTTTTGACTCAGTTTATGATGCTTATCGTGGGGTCATCCTCCAAGTGCGTGTTATGGACGGAGTGGTTAAACCTGGCGATAAAATTCAACTCATGAGCAATGGAAAGACCTTTGATGTGACAGAGGTCGGTATTTTCACGCCGAAGGCAGTTGGTCGTGATTTTCTTGCGACTGGTGACGTTGGTTATATTGCGGCTTCTATCAAGACGGTTCAAGACACTCGCGTCGGCGATACAGTTACCTTGGCAACCAATCCAGCAGGAGAACCGCTAGATGGGTACAAGCAGATGAATCCTATGGTCTTTGCAGGTCTTTATCCAATCGAATCAAACAAGTACAATGACCTACGTGAAGCCCTAGAAAAATTGCAGCTCAACGATGCCAGCTTGCAGTTTGAGCCAGAAACATCTCAGGCTCTTGGATTTGGTTTCCGTTGTGGATTCCTTGGACTTCTCCATATGGATGTTATCCAAGAGCGTTTAGAGCGCGAGTTCAATATTGACCTCATCATGACAGCTCCGTCTGTTATCTATAAGGTTAACCAAACTGATGGTGAATCTATGGATGTGTCTAACCCCTCTGAATTTCCAGATCCAACTAAGATTGTGACCATTGAAGAACCGTATGTCAAGGCGCAAATCATGGTACCGCAGGAGTTTGTCGGAGCAGTTATGGAACTAGCTCAGCGCAAGCGTGGGGATTTTGTGACCATGGACTATATTGATGATAATCGTGTCAATGTTATCTATCAAATTCCGCTTGCTGAAATTGTCTTTGACTTCTTTGATAAGCTTAAGTCTTCGACGCGTGGTTATGCAAGCTTTGACTACGAATTGTCAGAGTACCGCCCATCTAAACTGGTCAAAATGGATATCCTTCTCAATGGGGACAAGGTGGATGCCCTCAGCTTTATCGTTCACAAGGATTTTGCCTACGAACGTGGGAAACTCATCGTGGATAAGCTCAAGAAAATCATTCCTCGTCAACAATTTGAGGTGCCGATTCAAGCAGCTATTGGACACAAGATTGTGGCTCGTACTGATATCAAGGCCCTTCGTAAGAACGTACTTGCCAAGTGTTATGGTGGTGACGTTTCTCGTAAACGCAAACTGCTTGAAAAACAAAAAGCTGGTAAGAAACGCATGAAGGCTATCGGATCAGTGGAAGTTCCACAAGAAGCTTTCCTCAGCGTCTTGAGCATGGATGAAGAATAGAAATAGAAAACTAAACTCTTGAAGATTTTTCAAGAGTTTTTGCTTTAAATGTGAGCTATTAAATCGGAAACTAACAGAATCGATCAGGTTAGAATTTGACAGAAGTCCTTATTTTTCTTATAATGCAGATGGAAAGGTGGTAGGATGAAAAAATTATTAATTTTAGGTACTGTACTTACTGTTAGTGCTTTTTTAGCTTCATGCTCCAATAAATCGCAAACAGCAACCGAAGAAAATTCGACTGCGGTTGTTAGTTCTTCTAGCAGTCAGGAAACAAGTAGCTCTAGTTCTGCTGTTTCTGAAGCGAAAAAGGAAGAGACGCAAATCATCGGCTCGAATGAGTATGGCTTTGTCAAGGTACCCAAATCATGGGTTCGATTCCATGAAGTAGAAGGTGGAAATGATATACAGTATTGTGATGGAACAGATATCAACATTGTTACGCTGAATACCTTCAAGGCTGAGCAGTTTAATATCAGCGAAGAAGAATATGCTAAACTGGATGTTGTGACTGTCTCATCTAGTATTTTAACTTCTAAAGAACAAAGCTCTGATTTCAGTAAGGTTTGGGGCTCCAAATCGACCATTGGAGGCTATGAAGCCTATGTTGTCAATGCAATTGCTAAGTCAGGGAAATACCTCGTTACCTGGGTTTTCCGATCAAATGATGGTAAAATCCGCTATGTTTCACTTGAAGGGGATGGGGAAACTTTAAAAACAATCTTACCGATGATTGAAAGTAGCTGGTCAACTACTAAATCTGAATAAATGAAAAAAGAAGATCCTTGGTCTTCTTTTTATTTTTTTTACGAATAGATAGATGAGTAGAAAAAGAAATGGAGTTGTATATGAAGATCACAAACTATGAGATTTACAAATTGAGAAAAGCTGGGCTGAGCAATCAACAAATTTTAACAGTTCTTGAATACGATGAGACTGTAGATCAGGAGCTCTTGCTAGGTGATATTGCAGAAATATCTGGGTGTCGTAATCCTACTGTCTTTATGGAACGCTATTTCCAGATAGATGATGCACAGTTGGAGAAGGAGTTTCAGAAATTTCCATCCTTTTCTATTCTTGATGACTGTTATCCTTGGGATCTGAGTGAGATTTATGATGCTCCAGCGCTCTTGTTTTATAAAGGAAATCTAGACCTGTTGAAATTTCCAAAGGTTGCTGTTGTAGGGAGTCGTTCATGTTCTAGTCAGGGAGCAAAGTCGGTCCAGAAAGTCATTCAAGGTTTGGAAAACGAGTTAATCGTGGTCAGTGGTTTGGCCAAAGGGATTGATACGGCTGCCCATATGGCTGCACTCCAGAATGGAGGAAGAACAATTGCAGTGATTGGAACAGGATTGGATGTTTTTTATCCCCGCGCCAATAAACGTTTGCAGGAACACATTGGCAATCACCATTTGGTACTTAGCGAGTATGGACCTGGTGACGAGCCCTTGAAATTTCACTTTCCAGCTCGTAATCGTATCATTGCTGGCCTTTGCCGTGGTGTGATTGTAGCAGAGGCAAGGATGCGTTCTGGTAGTCTCATCACCTGTGAGCGCGCCATGGAGGAAGGACGCGATGTCTTTGCTATTCCAGGGAACATTCTTGATGGCCATTCAGATGGTTGCCACCACCTGATTCAAGAGGGAGCAAAGCTGATTTCCAGTGGTCAAGATGTGCTGGCTGAGTTTGAATTTTAAGGAGAAATTTGTTCACTCAGATAAACTTTTCTTCTATATATAGGACTTAGGTCTTGACAGCTATAGAAAAATGGTTTACACTTTATAAAGTTTATTACTTTGAAAAGGTGTGATAGTGTGGCTACGGCAACAAAGAAGAAAAAATCAACAGTTAAAAAAAATCTAGTCATCGTGGAGTCGCCTGCTAAAGCGAAAACGATTGAGAAATATCTAGGCAGAAATTATAAGGTTTTAGCCAGTGTCGGGCATATCCGTGATTTGAAGAAATCCAGTATGTCAGTCGACATTGAAAATAACTATGAACCACAGTATATCAATATCCGAGGAAAAGGTCCTCTCATCAATGACTTAAAAAAAGAAGCTAAAAAGGCCAATAAAGTCTTTCTAGCGAGTGACCCGGACCGTGAAGGAGAAGCAATTTCCTGGCATTTGGCTCACATTCTCAACTTGGATGAGAATGATGCCAACCGTGTAGTCTTTAATGAAATCACCAAGGACGCAGTAAAAAATGCCTTTAAAGAACCTCGTAAGATTGATATGGACTTGGTCGATGCCCAACAAGCTCGTCGTGTCTTAGACCGCTTGGTGGGGTATTCAATTTCGCCAATTTTGTGGAAAAAGGTCAAGAAGGGCTTATCAGCAGGACGCGTGCAGTCAGTTGCCCTTAAACTCATCATTGACCGTGAAAATGAAATCAATGCCTTCCAACCGGAAGAATACTGGACAATTGATGGTGTTTTTAAGAAGGGAACCAAGCAATTTCAGGCTTCTTTCTATGGTATGAATGGCAAAAAGATGAAATTGACCACCAATGAAGAGGTCAAAGAAGTCTTGTCCCATTTGACTAGTAAAGATTTCACAGTAGACCAGGTAGATAAGAAAGAACGCAAACGCAATGCGCCCCTACCTTATACGACTTCAACCATGCAGATGGATGCGGCTAACAAGATTAATTTCCGTACTCGAAAGACCATGATGGTGGCCCAGCAGCTCTATGAAGGGATCAATATCGGATCGGGCGTGCAAGGTTTGATTACCTATATGCGTACAGACTCGACTCGTATCAGTCCTGTGGCTCAGAATGAAGCGGCAAGCTACATTAACGACCGTTTTGGTAGCAAGTATTCCAAGCATGGTAGCAAGATCAAGAATGCCTCAGGTGCTCAGGATGCTCACGAAGCCATTCGCCCATCTAGTGTCTTTAACACACCAGAAAGCATCGCTAAGTACTTGGACAAAGACCAGCTCAAGCTCTATACCCTTATCTGGAACCGTTTTGTGGCTAGCCAGATGACAGCTGCTATCTTTGATACCATGGCTGTTAAGCTCTCTCAAAAGGGGGTTCAGTTTGCGGCAAATGGAAGCCAAGTTAAGTTTGATGGATATCTTGCTATTTACAATGACTCTGACAAGAACAAGATGTTGCCAGATATGGCAGTTGGGGATGTGGTCAAGCAGGTCAATAGCAAGCCAGAGCAACATTTCACCCAACCGCCAGCTCGCTATTCAGAAGCGACACTTATTAAGACCTTGGAAGAAAATGGAGTTGGACGTCCGTCAACCTATGCTCCGACCATTGAAACTATCCAAAAACGTTACTACGTTCGTCTGGCAGCTAAACGTTTTGAACCAACAGAGTTGGGGGAAATTGTTAATAAACTCATTGTTGAATATTTCCCAGATATCGTAAATGTGACCTTCACAGCTGAGATGGAAGGAAAACTGGATGATGTCGAAGTTGGTAAAGAGCAGTGGCAACGGGTCATTGATGAATTTTATAAACCATTCTCTAAAGAAGTGGCCAAGGCTGAATCCGAAATGGAAAAAATCCAGATCAAGGATGAGCCAGCTGGATTTGACTGTGAAGTTTGTGGCAGTCCGATGGTGATTAAGCTCGGTCGTTTTGGTAAATTTTATGCTTGTAGTAATTTCCCAGACTGCCGTCACACACAAGCAATTGTCAAAGAGATTGGAGTCGAGTGTCCAAGCTGTCATCAAGGACAAATCATCGAACGCAAAACCAAGCGCAATCGTATCTTCTATGGTTGCAATCGTTACCCAGAATGTGAGTTTACTTCCTGGGACAAACCAATTGGCCGTGACTGTCCAAAATGCGGACACTTCCTTGTGGAGAAAAAAGTCCGTGGTGGTGGTAAGCAGGTTGTATGTAGTAATGGCGACTACGAAGAAGAGAAAATTAAATAAAATGCAGAGTCCTGAAAATGAATTTCAGGCTCTTTTTTGTTGATGCTTGACAAATTTCCCCCTTGTATGCGAAACTAGAGGGAGAGTAATTTATCTAGGAGAAATCATGCGTATCATTTATCTCTGTATTGGCTTTATTTCACTGGCTTTAGCTGTTATTGGAGTTGTCTTACCACTTTTACCAACAACCCCCTTTCTTTTGTTAGCTATCGCTTGCTTTTCAAAATCTTCTAAGCGTTTTGAAGACTGGCTTTATCATACAAAGCTTTATCAGACCTATGTAGCTGACTTTCGGGAAACCAAGTCAATCGCGCGAGAACGAAAGAAAAAAATCATCGTTTCTATCTATATCTTGATGGGAATTTCTATCTATTTTGCTCCTCTTTTGCCAGTCAAAATCGGTCTGGGAGCCTTGACTATCTTTATCACCTACTATCTCTTTAAAGTCATTCCTGACAAAGAATAGATAAAAATAGTAGTTATTTGCCTTGATAAAAATGAAAGCCTATTTAAAATAATATGATATAATAAATTCAAAGAAAACATCAAGGAGAATCAAATGATTTACGAATTTTGCGCTGAAAATGTGACCTTGCTTGAAAAAGCGATGCAGGCTGGAGCTCGTCGAATCGAACTTTGTGATAATCTAGCTGTAGGAGGAACAACGCCAAGTTATGGAGTGACCAAGGCAGCGGTTGAATTGGCAGCTAATTATGATAGCACCATCATGACTATGATTCGTCCCCGTGGTGGCGACTTTGTCTATACTGATCTTGAAATAGCGATCATGCTAGAAGACATTCGTTTGACTGCACAGGCTGGAAGTCAAGGGGTTGTATTTGGGACATTAACTGCTGATAAAAAGTTAGATAAGCCTAATCTTGAGAAGCTGATTGCCGCATCTAAAGGAATGGAAATTGTCTTTCACATGGCCTTTGATGAATTGAGTGATGAAGACCAGTTAGAAGCCATTGACTGGCTCAGCCAAGCCGGTGTCACTCGTATCTTAACTCGAGCTGGTGTGTCTGGAGACTCGCTAGAGAAACGTTTCGCTCATTATCACAGAATTTTAGAACATGCAGCTGGTAAAATTGAAATCTTACCAGGTGGGGGGATTGACTTGGACAACCGTCAAACCTTTATTGACCAGCTGGGCGTGACACAATTGCATGGAACCAAGGTTGTCTTTTAAAAAATAGAAAGGAACTGCTAGCTTTTGGTAGCAGTTTTCACTTATGTTTGAAATTTTTAACTCCTATCAGTTTAATAAAGAAAAAGCCCATGCCTATGGTTTTGTAGAAAATGGGGAAGTATGGAACTATAGTTGCCAGATTTTGCAAGGTGACTTTTCCATGACAGTCTCTATCACTCCTGATAATGTGAGTTTTCAGGTTTTTGATCAGGAAACGGGTGACCTTTATCCTCAAGTTCATATGGAAAGCATGCGTGGGAGTTTTGTTGCAAGTGTCCGTGAGGCTTGTTTGGAGATTCTTTACCAGATTCGGAAGGCTTGCTTTGATGTACAGGATTTTATCTGCCCTCAGACTAAGCGTATCATGGATAAGGTTCAGGAAAAGTATGGTGATCAGTTGGAGTATCTGTGGGAAAAGTCGCCTGATACAGCTGTATTGCGTCATGAAGGCAATCAAAAGTGGTATGCTGTTTTGATGAGAATCCCATGGGATAAGCTGGAAAAGGGGAGAGAAGGGCTAGTCGAAGCAGTCAACCTCAAACACGACCAAGTAGCTGATCTGTTTTCACAAAAGGGTATTTATCCAGCTTTTCATATGAATAAACGCTACTGGCTTAGTCTGGCACTTGATGATAGTTTGCAAGATGAAGAAGTGATAGAACTCATCGAAAAAAGTTGGAACTTAACCGTGAAAAAATAAGGAAAGTTACTTGACTTTTCAAATACTTTCAATTAGCAAAATATTCTTTACTGAAGAAATTTTCAGAAAATAATGGATTTTTTCTTGACAAGAGATTTTTCCTATGCTAAAATACTAAACAAGATATCAAACGAAGGAGAAAGTCAAACATGAAAACAGCTAAGTTTAATCAATTCGCTTTGTTGTTGAGGTACTCGGGCTAGTGCAAAAGCATTAGTCCTGTTTGGCTTACCAAGCGGGAGTAAATCAACATCTCGCTTGGGCTTCTAAGCGAGATGTTTTTTTAAAACCACATTTGGAAAAGGGGAAATCTTATGCGTAAAGTTGAATTTTTTGATACAAGCCTTCGTGATGGGGAACAAACACCTGGTGTTAACTTCTCAATAAAGGAAAAAGTTTCTATTGCAAGACAGCTGGAGAAATGGGGAATTTCTGTAATTGAAGCTGGTTTTCCGGCTGCTAGTCCAGATTCATTTATAGCTGTTCAAGAAATTGCTAAAGCCATGAAAAAAACAGCAGTGACAGGATTAGCTCGTTCTGTAAAATCTGATATTGATGCTTGTTATGAGGCTCTTAAGGATGCCAAGTATCCTCAAATTCATGTCTTTATCGCTACCAGTCCGATTCACCGCAAGTATAAGCTCAATAAGAGCAAGGAAGAGATTTTAGAAGCTATCAAGGAGCATGTTTCTTACGCACGTTCTAAGTTTGAAATCGTCGAATTCTCTCCTGAAGATGCGACTAGAACAGAGTTGGATTTCCTATTACAAGTCGTTCAAACAGCGGTCGATGCAGGTGCATCTTATATCAATATCCCTGACACAGTTGGCTTTACGACTCCAGAAGAGTTTGCACGTATCTTTGATCACTTGACTGAAAATATTAAATCAGATCATAAAGTTGTCTTTGGTGTCCACTGTCACGATGATCTCGGTATGGCAACTGCAAATACTTTGACAGCAATTAAACACGGTGCTGGACGCGTCCAGGGAACTATTAATGGTATCGGTGAACGCGCAGGTAATGTTGCTCTTGAAGAAGTAGCTGTTGCTTTGAAGATTCGTGAGGATTTCTTCCAAGCCACTAGTGATATTGTTTTGGATGAAACAATGAATACGTCTGAAATGGTTTCTCGCTTTTCTGGTATTCCAGTTCCTAAAAACAAGGCTGTGGTTGGTGGTAATGCCTTCTCTCATGAATCGGGCATTCACCAAGATGGAGTCCTTAAAAATCCTCTCACTTATGAGATCATCACACCTGAATTGGTCGGTGTTAAGAGTAATAGCCTTCCACTTGGTAAATTGTCTGGTCGCCATGCCTTTGTTGAAAAACTAAGAGAATTGGCTCTAGACTTTACAGAAGAGGATATCAAACCACTCTTCGCTAAGTTCAAGGCACTGGCTGACAAGAAACAAGAAATCACAGATGCAGATATTCGAGCTCTGGTAGCTGGAACCATGGTTGAAAATCCAGAAGGCTTCCACTTTGATGATTTGCAACTTCAAACCCATGCAGATAATGACATTGAAGCGCTTGTTAGTCTGGCTAATATGGATGGTGAAAAAGTCGAATTTAATGCGACAGGACAAGGTTCCGTTGAGGCAATCTTTAACGCTATCGATAAGTTCTTTAACCAATCTGTCCGCTTGGTGTCCTATACCATTGATGCTGTGACAGATGGAATTGATGCTCAAGCTCGTGTCTTGGTTACTGTTGAAAACAGAGATACAGAAACCATCTTTAACGCAGCAGGTCTCGATTTCGATGTATTGAAGGCTTCGGCTATTGCTTATATCAATGCTAATACCTTTGTTCAAAAAGAGAATGCAGGTGAGATGGGGCATAGCGTTTCCTACCGAGACATGCCTAGTGTGTAAAGGAGATGGCTATGACAAAGAAAATAGTAGTTCTAGCAGGGGATGGAATCGGTCCAGAAATCATGGAAGCTGGTTTAGCAGTTCTAGAAGCTCTAGCTTCAAAAACAGGTTTTGACTATGAGATAGACAGATGCCCCTTTGGAGGTGCAGGTATTGATGCTGCGGGGCATCCCTTACCTGATGAAACCCTCAAGGCATGTAGAGAAGTAGATGCTATTCTCCTTGCGGCTATCGGTAGTCCCCAGTATGATG
This sequence comes from Streptococcus sp. HJ1, assembly GCF_052399005.1. Classification (GTDB taxonomy): domain Bacteria; phylum Bacillota; class Bacilli; order Lactobacillales; family Streptococcaceae; genus Streptococcus. Next base: position 915,062 of record NZ_CP199005.1, read on the forward strand.
GTGCAGCTATTCGGCCTGAACAAGGCTTGCTAGCTCTTCGTAAGGAACTCAATCTCTATGCCAATATTCGGCCTGTAAAAATCTTTGATAGTCTCAAGCATTTATCACCACTTAAACCAGAACGAATTGCTGGTGTAGACTTTGTCGTGGTGCGTGAGTTGACAGGTGGTATCTACTTTGGGGATCATATCCTTGAAGAGCGCAAAGCCCGTGATATCAACGACTACAGCTATGAGGAAGTAGAGCGGATCATTCGCAAGGCATTTGAAATTGCAAGAAGTCGCAGAAAACTCGTTACCAGTATCGATAAGCAAAATGTTCTAGCGACATCAAAACTCTGGCGGATAGTAGCTGAGGAAGTTGCGCAGGATTTTCCAGATGTGACCTTGGAACACCAGTTGGTGGACTCAGCTGCTATGCTTATTATTACTAATCCTGCCAAGTTTGATGTCATTGTGACGGAGAATCTTTTCGGAGATATCTTATCTGATGAATCAAGCGTTCTATCAGGCACACTTGGCGTCATGCCATCAGCCAGTCATTCTGAAAAGGGGCCAAGTCTTTATGAGCCTATTCATGGTTCAGCACCTGATATTGCAGGTCAAGGAATTGCCAATCCTATCTCTATGATTTTGTCAGTTGCCATGATGCTGAGAGACAGTTTTGGACGTTATGAGGATGCAGAGCGTATCGAGCGTGCTGTTGAAGCTAGTTTAGCGGCTGGCATTTTAACAAGAGATATTGGAGGACAGGCTTCTACTAAGGAAATGACAGAAGCCATCATTGAAAGATTATGAAGATAAATGAAGGAATCACGCTTGCCCTCTTGATTTGGAATTTGCTGATTTTCTTGATTTATGGCATTGACAAATCCAAGGCAAGAAGAGGTGCTTGGCGCGTCCCAGAGAAAATCTTACTCATTTTAGCCCTTACTTGTGGTGGTTTTGGTGCCTGGTTGGCAGGAATCACCTTTCACCACAAGACTAGAAAATGGTATTTCAAAACAGTTTGGTTTCTCGGGATGGTGACCACACTAGTAGCCTTATATTTTATTTGGAGGTAATGGATGGCAGGAAAATCGATTTTTGATAAATTATGGGACCGTCATGTCATCACAGGAGAAGAAGGGCAGCCCCAACTCATGTATGTGGACCAGCACTATATTCATGAAGTGACTAGTCCCCAAGCTTTTCAAGGATTACGAGATGCAGGCCGCAGATTGAGACGACCAGACTTGACATTTGGGACCTTTGACCACAATGTACCAACGGTCAACATCTATGATATTCGAGATGTCATTTCCAAGGCTCAAATTGATAAGCTTGCTGAAAATGTTGAGGAGTTTGGGATTGAACATGCTGCCCACGGTTCTGAAAAGCAGGGAATCGTTCACATGGTAGGTCCAGAAACAGGACGGACCCAACCAGGAAAATTCATCGTTTGTGGAGACAGTCACACAGCTACTCACGGAGCTTTCGGAGCTATCGCTTTTGGGATTGGGACCAGTGAGGTCGAGCATGTCTTTGCTACCCAGACACTCTGGCAAGTTAAACCTAAGAAAATGCTGGTAGAATTCACTGGTGTTCCTCAAAAAGGAGTTTATTCTAAGGATTACATTCTCGCTTTAATTGCCAAGTATGGCGTTGCTTGTGGTGTAGGATATGTGGTGGAATATCGTGGACAAGCCATTGATGCACTGACCATGGAAGAGAGAATGACCATCTGCAATATGTCCATCGAGTTTGGCTCTAAGATGGGCATCATGAATCCAGATCAAACTACCTATGATTATCTCAAAGGACGAGAATGTGTTCCAGAGGATTTCGAGGAGGCAGTTGCCGACTGGAAGACCCTTGTCAGCGATGATGATGCTGTTTATGATAAGGTTATCCAGATGGATGTCTCAGACTTGGCTCCTATGGTGACCTGGGGAACCAATCCTGCTATGGGCGTCGACTTTGACAGTAGCTTCCCAGAAATTAAGGATATGAATGATGAACGAGCTTATCATTACATGAACTTGGAGCCTGGTCAAAAGCCAGCGGACATTGAACTAGGCTATATTTTTATCGGGTCTTGTACCAATGCTCGAATCAGTGACTTACAGCTGGCTGCGCGATTTGTCAAAGGGAAGAAAATTGCTCCCAATCTAACAGCAATCGTAGTACCAGGTTCTCGTCCTGTGAAACGAGCTGCGGAGAGGTTGGGCTTGGATAAGGTTTTCCTAGATGCTGGTTTTGAGTGGCGAGACCCAGGTTGCTCTATGTGCCTAGGGATGAATCCTGACAAGGTCCCTGATGGGGTTCACTGTGCCTCAACCAGTAACCGCAACTTTGAAGACAGACAGGGATTTGGTGCTAAAACCCATCTCTGCAGTCCAGCTATGGCAGCGGCGGCGGCCATCGCAGGGCGCTTCGTAGATGTTCGGCAAATGCCAGAGGCCCAGTAAGGAGAGGATATGGAGAAATTTACAGTTTATACGGGAACGACCGTTCCTCTCATGAATGATAACATCGACACCGACCAAATACTCCCCAAGCAGTTTCTCAAGTTAATTGATAAAAAAGGCTTTGGAAAGTACCTCATGTATGCTTGGCGTTATCTGGACGATAACTACACTGAGGACCCAGACTTTGTTTTTAACCGACCTGAATATCGTAAAGCTAGTATTCTCATCTCAGGGGATAACTTTGGGGCAGGTTCTTCGAGAGAACACGCAGCTTGGGCTCTAGCCGACTATGGTTTTAAGGTCGTGATTGCAGGTTCTTTTGGGGATATTCATTACAATAATGAACTCAATAATGGCATGCTGCCTATTGTCCAGCCTAGGGAGGTTAGAGAGAAACTAGCCCAACTCAAACCGACTGACCAGGTAACTGTGGACTTGGAACAACAAAAAATCATCTCACCAGTTGGAGAATTCACTTTCGAAATAGATAGCGAGTGGAAACACAAGCTCTTAAATGGTTTGGATGATATCGGTATTACTTTGCAGTATGAAGATTTGATTGCTGCCTATGAAAAACAACGACCGGCCTACTGGCAGGAATAGAAAAATAGAAAAGGAAATATAGAATTATGACAAAACACATTCAATGGAACGGAACACTTTCACAAGAAGGCTATGACATTTTAAAAGGTGAGGGTGGGTGCATTGTATGCCCTACAAAAGTTGGTTACATTATCATGACGAGCGATAAAGCAGGACTTGAACGCAAATTTGAAGCTAAAGAGCGTAACCGTAACAAACCAGGTGTTGTACTTTGTGGTAGCATGGACGAGCTACGCGCTTTAGCACAACTCAACCCAGAAATTGAAGCCTTCTACCAAAAACATTGGGATGAAGACATTCTCCTTGGTTGTATCCTTCCTTGGAAACCAGAAGCTTTTGAAAAACTCAAAGCATACGGTGATGGCCGTGAAGAACTCATGACAGACGTTCGTGGTACTAGCTGTTTTGTCATCAAGTTTGGTAAAGCTGGTGAACAGTTGGCTGCTAAACTTTGGGAAGAAGGCAAGATGGTCTACGCCTCATCAGCCAACCCATCTGGAAAAGGAAACCGTGGTAAGGTAGAAGGAATCGGAGAACGTATCGAAGGAGCAGTGGACCTTGTCATAGAAGCAGATGACTACGTTGCTTCAATCCAACCTGACAAAACGATTGAAACGCGCTACGAGCAAGGTGTGATGGTTTCTATGGTCGATAAGGACGGAAAACTCATCCCAGAACAAGGAGGAGACCGTTCAATCTCACCAGCACCAGTCGTTATCCGTAAAGGGCTTGACATTGATAAAATCATGATGCATTTGTCAGATACCTTTAACTCATGGGACTACCGTCAAGGTGAGTATTATTAAGATTGAAGAAGAGGAGAGAATTTAATCTCTCTTTTTTCTCTTTCTATTTTCAAAGCAAAAACCGAACGATATTGTTTTATAATTGAAATTATTTGACAAAAACTGTACTTTGGTTTATAATAAATTAAGGAAACGTCGCAAAAGGCGTAGAGATGCGCAAGCATAGGTAGGTCATTACAAAAGAAACGAGACATCGATATGTTAAATGAATTTCCAATTTTTGATTACGAAGATATTCAGTTGATCCCAAATAAATGTGTCATAAAAAGCCGTGCAGAAGCAGACACGAGTGTCACACTTGGAAATCACACTTTCAAACTACCTGTTGTGCCAGCAAATATGCAGACGATTTTGGATGAGAACGTAGCAGAGCAACTGGCTAAAGGTGGCTACTTCTACATTATGCATCGTTTTGATGAGGCTGGGCGCATTCCTTTTATCAAACGCATGCACGATCAAGGCCTTATTGCATCCATCTCTGTCGGTGTCAAGGATTACGAGTATGACTTTGTTAGCCAACTCAAGGCTGATGCTCCTGAGTATATCACGATTGACATTGCTCATGGTCATGCGAATAGCGTGATTTCTATGATCCAACACATCAAGAAAGAATTACCAGATACATTTGTCATTGCTGGTAACGTGGGAACACCAGAAGCTGTTCGTGAATTGGAAAATGCTGGTGCGGATGCAACAAAGGTTGGAATCGGTCCTGGTAAGGTTTGTATTACCAAGGTCAAGACAGGTTTTGGTACAGGTGGCTGGCAGTTGGCTGCCCTACGTTGGTGTGCCAAGGCTGCGCGTAAACCGATCATCGCTGATGGTGGGATTCGTACTCATGGTGATATTGCCAAGTCTATCCGTTTCGGTGCCAGCATGGTCATGATCGGCTCCCTTTTTGCAGGACATATCGAAAGCCCAGGAAAGACGATTGAAGTCGATGGCGAACAGTTCAAAGAATACTATGGTTCAGCTTCTCAATATCAAAAAGGAGCCTATAAAAATGTGGAAGGTAAGCGCATCTTACTGCCTGCTAAAGGGCATTTGCAAGACACCCTTACTGAGATGGAGCAGGACTTGCAAAGTGCTATTTCCTACGCAGGTGGACGCAAGGTTGCGGACCTCAAACACGTTGATTATGTGATCGTGAAAAACTCTATCTGGAACGGGGATGCATCCCACTAATGGACGCTTAGTCCACCCATAAAAAACTTGTTATTAGAGCAAATTTCTGTTATAATAAGACAAGTTTCCACCCTTAGTGTAATGGATATCACGTAAGATTCCGGTTCTTGAGATGGGGGTTCGATTCCCTCAGGGTGGATGTAAAAAGTCTAAGAAAGCCTTACATAAGGCTTTTTTCTTTATCACGCCCCAAGTTTTCCCCTAAAAATAAAAAGTTTGTTCTAAAAAATGTTCAAATCCCCTTCACTCCCGTTTTAAAGTGACTCAGGGGGCTTTTTTTGTTATAATAAAAGAGACTGTTATCAGTTAGAAAGAGGTTGGTATGAAAGAATTACAAACTGTACTAAAGAAGCGTTTTGCAATCGAATTTGCAGACAAAAACTTACTGGAAACGGCCTTTACTCATACGAGTTATGCCAATGAGCACCGCCTCTTAAAAATTTCACACAATGAGCGCTTGGAATTTTTAGGAGACGCTGTTCTGCAATTATTGATTTCAGAATATCTTTATAAAAAATATCCTAAGAAACCAGAGGGAGATTTGTCTAAACTCCGTGCTATGATTGTCCGTGAGGAAAGTTTGGCTGGTTTTGCGCGTGATTGCCAGTTTGATCAGTTTATCAAGCTAGGAAAAGGAGAAGAAAAGTCTGGTGGTCGCAATCGTGACACCATTCTTGGTGATGCCTTTGAAGCCTTTCTGGGTGCTTTGCTTTTAGACAAGGATGTTGCTAGAGTAAAAGAGTTTATCTATCAGGTCATGATCCCCAAGGTTGAAGCAGGTGACTTTGAAATGATTAAGGATTACAAGACACACCTGCAAGAGTTGCTCCAAGTCAATGGAGATGTAGATATTCGTTACCAGGTGACCTCTGAGACGGGGCCTGCCCATGACAAGGTTTTTGATGTAGAAGTTCTGGTTGAGGGCAAGAGTATCGGAAAAGGTCAAGGCCGTTCTAAAAAATTAGCAGAGCAAGAGGCCGCAAAAAATGCAGTTGAGAAAGGGCTGAATTCATGTATTTAAAGGAAATTGAGATTCAGGGATTCAAGTCCTTTGCTGACAAGACCAAGGTCGTCTTTGACCAAGGTGTGACTGCTGTCGTTGGGCCAAATGGATCTGGAAAATCAAATATCACAGAAAGTCTGCGATGGGCCTTGGGGGAGTCTAGTGTCAAGAGCCTTCGTGGTGGCAAGATGCCTGACGTTATCTTTGCTGGGACCGAAAGTCGTAAGCCGCTCAATTATGCCTCTGTTGTCGTGACCTTAGACAATGAAGATGGCTTCATCAAGGATGCAGGGCAAGTCATTAAGGTAGAACGCCATATCTATCGTAGTGGTGATAGCGAGTATCGGATTGATGGCAAAAAAGTGCGCTTGCGTGATGTGCACGACCTCTTCTTGGATACCGGTTTGGGTCGGGATTCCTTCTCCATCATTTCCCAAGGGAAGGTTGAGGAAATTTTTAACTCCAAGCCCGAAGAACGCCGCGCTATTTTTGAAGAAGCTGCTGGAGTTTTAAAATACAAGACTCGTCGAAAAGAAACAGAAAGCAAACTGCAACAAACTCAGGACAATCTCGACCGCTTAGAGGACATTATCTACGAGTTGGACAATCAAATCAAGCCCCTTGCAAAACAAGCCGAGAATGCGCGCAAGTTTCTTGACTTGGATGGTCAACGCAAGACGATTTATTTGGATGTACTGGTTGCCCAAATCAAGGAAAACAAAACTGAACTAGAGCTAACAGAAGAAGAGTTAACGCAGGTTCAGGAACTCTTGACCAGTTATTACCAAAAGCGTGAAGAGTTAGAAGAGGAAAATCAAAGTCTTAAAAAGAAACGCCAGGATCTCCAAGCTCAAATGGCCAAGGATCAAGGAAGTTTGATGGATTTGACTAGTTTGATCAGTGACTTAGAGCGAAAACTAGCCCTATCCAAACTGGAATCCGAGCAAGTTGCCCTTAATCAACAAGAAGCACAAACCCGTTTGACTGCTTTGGAAGATAAGAGGAAGGCTCTAAGTAAGGAAAAGGCTGAAAAAGAAGGGAATTTGGAACAGTTAGAGGAAAGTCTAGCTGAAAATAACAAGGAACTCAATCACTTAGAAGCAGAATTGCTAGCTTTTTCAGATGATCCTGACCAGATGATTGAGCTCTTGCGCGAACGCTTTGTCGCTCTTTTACAAGAAGAAGCGGATGTCTCAAACCAACTGACCCGCATCGAGAATGAGTTGGAAAACAGCCGTCAACTATCTCAAAAACAAGCAGACCAACTTGAGAAGTTGAAAGAACAACTGGTTACAGCTAAAGAGAAGGCCAGTCAACAACAGGCTGAGCTTGAATCTGCCAAGGAGCAGGTTCAGAAATTATTGGCAGACTACCAAGCTAGTTCCAAGGAACAAGAGGAGCAGAAAGTTTCTTACCAAGCCCAGCAGAGCCAACTCTTTGATCGTCTAGACAGTCTCAAAAACAAGCAGGCTAGAGCCCAGAGTTTAGAAAACATCCTAAGAAATCATAGTAATTTTTATGCGGGTGTTAAGAGTGTTCTTCAAGAAAAAGCCCGTCTTGGTGGGATCATTGGTGCAGTCAGTGAACATTTGACCTTTGATGTGCATTATCAAACTGCCCTAGAGATTGCGCTTGGAGCTAGCAGTCAGCATATCATCGTAGAAGATGAAAACGCGGCAACCAAGGCGATTGATTTCCTAAAACGTAACAGAGCTGGTCGTGCAACCTTTCTTCCACTGACGACTATCAAGGCTCGTACCATTTCTAGTCAGAATCAAGATGCTATCGCAGCAAGTCCAGGATTTCTGGGAATGGCAGATGAGTTGGTGTCGTTTGATAAGAGACTAGAAGCCATTTTCAAAAACTTGCTTGCTACAACGGCTATCTTTGATACTGTAGAACATGCGCGTGCCGCAGCTCGTCAAGTTCGCTATCAGGTTCGCATGGTGACGCTTGATGGTACCGAATTGCGCACAGGTGGTTCCTACGCGGGGGGTGCCAATCGTCAAAACAACAGTATTTTCATCAAGCCAGAGCTGGAGCAATTACAAAAAGAAATTGCTAAAGAAGAAGCTGACTTGCGGTCAGAAGAAGCGAGTTTGAAGACCTTGCAAGATGAGATGGCGGTATTGGCAGAAAGATTAGAAGCTATCAAATCTCAGGGTGAGCAAGCTCGTATTCAGGAGCAAGGCTTGTATCTTGCTTATCAACAAACCAATCAGCAGGTCGAAGAACTGGAAACGCTTTGGAAACTTCAAGAAGAGGAATTAAATCGCCTTACTGAAGGAGATTGGCAAGCGGATAAGGAAAAATGCCAAGAGCGCCTTGCTACTATTGCTAGAGAAAAGCAAAATTTGGAAGCTGAGATTGAAGAGATTAAGTCTAACAAAAACGCTATTCAAGAACGCTATCAAAACTTGCAGGAACAGATTTCTCGAGCGCGCTTGCTTAAGTCAGAACTGCAAGGACAAAAGCGGTATGAAGTGACTGATATTGAACGCTTAGGTAAGGAATTAGATAACCTCAATCTTGAACAAGAAGAAATCCAGCGTCTCCTTCAAGAAAAGGTTGATAATCTTGAGAAAGTGGATACGGATTTGCTAAACCAGCAGGTGGAAGAGGCCAAAACTCAGAAAGCCAATCTTCAACAAGGTCTGATTCGCAAGCAGTTTGAATTGGATGATATCGAGGGTCAACTGGATGATATTGCCAGCCATTTGGATCAGGCTCGCCAGCAGAATGAAGAGTGGATTCGCAAGCAAACACGTGCTGAAGCCAAGAAGGAAAAGGTCAGCGAACGCTTGCGCTATCTACAAGCTCAATTAACTGACCAGTACCAGATCAGTTACACAGAGGCGCTAGAAAAGGCTCATGAACTGGAAAATCTCACTCTGGCAGAGCAAGAGGTTAAGGATTTAGAGAAGGCTATTCGCTCACTGGGTCCTGTCAACTTAGATGCTATTGACCAGTACGAAGAAGTCCACAATCGTTTGGATTTCCTCAATAGCCAACGAGATGATATTTTGTCTGCGAAAAACCTGCTCCTTGAGACCATCACAGAGATGAATGATGAGGTTAAGGAACGTTTTAAATCAACCTTTGAGGCGATTCGTGAGTCCTTTAAAGTGACCTTTAGACAGATGTTTGGCGGTGGTCAGGCAGACTTGATATTGACTGAGGGCGATCTTTTAACAGCTGGTGTGGAGATTTCTGTTCAACCACCAGGTAAGAAAATCCAATCTCTCAACCTCATGAGTGGTGGTGAAAAAGCCCTATCTGCTCTGGCTCTGCTCTTCTCAATCATCCGAGTTAAGACTATTCCTTTCGTCATCTTGGACGAGGTAGAGGCGGCGCTGGACGAAGCCAATGTCAAACGTTTTGGGGATTACCTTAACCGCTTTGACAAGGATAGTCAGTTTATCGTCGTAACCCACCGTAAGGGGACGATGGCGGCAGCGGACTCTATCTATGGAGTTACCATGCAAGAATCAGGTGTGTCTAAGATTGTTTCGGTTAAGTTAAAAGACTTGGAAGAAACAGTAGACTAGTTATCAAATGATAGCATCTCTTAGGAGGTGCTATTTTTTAAAACTCATAGCTTGAATTGTCCATCAAGGTCAGTTCAGGCGCAAAAAACGACATTTGGGATTTCCTCTTAGCGAAAAGACTTTCTCTATGATATAATAGTTTCATGATTACAACAGTACCTATTAAGAACGAAAAAGATATTGCAGTACCAGGTAATACAGTCCTTGTACTAGGTTATTTTGATGGCATCCACAAGGGACATCAGAAACTCTTTGAAGTAGCTAGCAAGGCTTCTATGAAGGATTATCTGCCAGTTGTCGTGATGACCTTTACAGAATCGCCAAAACTTGCCTTACAACCTTACCAACCTGAACTCATGCTCCATATCGTCAATCACGAAGAACGGGAGCACAAGATGAAATGGCATGGAGTAGAGGCTCTATTCTTACTCGACTTTAGTAGCAAATTTGCTAGTTTAACGGGTCAAGAATTCTTTGATACTTATGTTAGAGCTTTAAAACCAGCCATTATCGTAGCAGGATTTGATTACACCTTTGGCTCTGATAAGAAAACTGCGGATGACCTGAAGGATTATTTTGATGGAGAGATCATCATTGTTCCTCCGGTCGAAGACGAAAAGGGCAAGATTAGTTCTACACGGATTCGTCAGGCTATTCTTGATGGAGATGTAAAGGAAGTCAATCATCTGCTCGGCACTCCGCTCCCATCTCGCGGAATGGTCGTTCATGGAAATGCTCGTGGGCGTACTATCGGTTATCCAACAGCCAATCTGGTCCTAAGAGACCGAACTTACATGCCAGCGGACGGTGTTTACGTAGTCGATATCGAAGTGCAACGTCAGAGATATCGTGGAATGGCGAGCGTTGGCAAAAATGTCACCTTTGATGGAGAAGAACCACGTTTTGAAGTCAATATTTTCGACTTTTCAGACGATATTTACGGTGAGACAGTCATGGTCTACTGGCTGGACCGTGTTCGCGATATGGTCAAATTTGACTCCGTAGAGGAACTGGTAGACCAACTCCAGAAAGACGAAGAGATTGCTCGAAACTGGAAGGATGGAGAGTCTGTCATTCAAGGGGCTGAGGTATAGAAAACGTCTGAAAATCTACTAGAAGGATTAGTTTTTTTTTTCTAGTAGTTTTGAAAGTTTGATATAACGCACTTTCAGTCCTCTTAGTTACCTATTTTAGCAACTATTTATGTCCTAATTATAGACGAGGCTTTATTATGCAAACGCAAGAAGAAATGAATGTTCTGGTACCGGAAAAATTAGCAGAAATTGAGCGTGATTTCGATGTCAAAGTTTTGTGGGCTATTGAGTCTGGTAGTCGTGCTTGGGGATTTGAGTCTCCTGATAGTGACTTTGATGTGCGATTTATCTACAAACACAAGCAAAATTTTTATCTCCGTTTAAATGAACAGCGTGATGTTATCGAGCTACCAATTGACGATACTTGGGATGTGAGTGGTTGGGATTTAGACAAGACTTTAAAACTCCTTTATAAGTCAAATCCTACACTGTTTGAATGGTTACAGTCACCAATTGTCTATCAACAAACGGATTTTATCGAGCGCCTACGTCCTCTGGCCAACCAGTACTTTTCTGAGAAGAAAATGCTCCACCATTACTTGAATACTGCTAGAACTCAAATGAATAAGTATCTTTCAGGAGACAAGGTCAAACCTAAAAAGTATTTCTATGCGCTGCGTCCTATTTTGGCTTGTCGTTGGATTGAAAAATACCATTCTGTTCCTCCAATTTTATTTGACGATTTGGTCAAAGAATTGCTTCCTGATGAGATGAAAGAGCATGTATCAAGATTGCTTGATATCAAGGTAAAGGGACCTGAGGGTATGGAAATTGATCCGATTATGCCGATCCAATACTACATCATCAAAAATATCAAAGAGTTGGATGCATACGTTCAAAGTGTTAGAGAGGAAAAGAAAGACTGGAAAGCTCTAAATCAATTTTTCCTTGAAGAATTAGGCCACGACTGAGGTTTTTTATGGGTAAATGGACATGTAAATGCGGGCAAGCAATGAACAACCATAGAGCGCCTGATCCAAATGCTTATTCAGTTTATTCGGATGAGTTCTTAGTAGAAATCATGAATAAAAAAGATGGTAATGATTCAATTTCTTATGAAGACATTTCAGAGGCCTCATTTTATATGTGGAAGTGCCCTGAGTGTGGCAGTTTCATGGTTTTTGGTGAATACGGGGATAGAGATCGCTTTACTTTTTATGAGCGCCAGGAAGTAGAAAAGGTAGAGCCTCTCTTTGATCCAGATCAAGAGTTAAATCTTGTTGTCGTTGAGTTTCAAGAGGGAGGGAATGGCTATACTTATATCTGCGATGACCCAAGTATCCATATTGGGCACGCTGTTATTGTTCCAGTAGGGAAGGAAAATACTGAAAAAACTGCTTTAGTTGTACAGAAGTATCATGCCCTACCAAAGGATATCACTTTTCCTGTTGAGAAGTTAAAACGTGTCATTCGTAGGTATTCACATTTCGACCCAATCACTTCGAAAAACGTTTTTAGAAATTTAAAAAAGCTAGGAAGAATTCTAGATGTTTGCTCTAAAAACGCTAACCCCAACTCTCAGCAAACATATTATAGTATCAAAACTCCTTTAGGCTATTTCTGGTTAGAATTAAATGGAGTTCCGATTCCAATGAAAATCACACAGATTCAAGTCAGCGATAAAAAGTACCAAGTTGATGGTGCCCTTTATATTAAGCCTTCAGAGATTAATTGTAGAAGATTCTATGAATTGGAGTTATGTGCAGATTTTGATATTGATGCCTCGAGATGGATCGATGTTCTCTCTGATGAAAATGTTTGGGGCAATAGCTGGGAACTAAATGGTCTTCAATTTGGTATTACTGCAGGGGAGTCGCCAGAATTTGAAGACGAAGTTGTAGCAAGAAAGTATAGTCGTATCCCACTTTATTATGACTGGCACCCTGAATTTGAAGATTATTATGGCTTCAGTTTAGTCTGGAAAAAATACGAGTCTGATAGCGATTTGTCGATAGATTTCTATACAACATAAGATGCAGGAGAAAATGTATGAATCAAGCATGGGATTTATTGTTTGAGGGCAAGATTGAAGAGGCTAAAAAATTAGTTGAAGCTGATTTTTCATTGGAAACTTGCACGGATTTTAGTTTGTTAAATTTGATGGGGTATATTTATCTTGAAGAGCAAAAATACAACGAGTGCTTAAATATCTATCAGCGTTACATTGACTTAGCACGAACTAAAAGCGACCCAGAAAATGAACATATAGGCTATCATCAGTTAGCCATGGTTTACCGTGAAATGAATGAATTTCAAACAGCCCTTTTCTATATCGAAAGAGAGCAAAAAGTCATTGAAGAAGCTTTTACAGAGGATACCCTCAAATCTTCTGTTAACAATTATGAGCAAGGTTATTTACGATTAAAGCTAGGAAAAGTAGCAGAGGCATTCATGTATATGGAACAGTCCTTAAAACAAGCTTTGCAAACAGATGATTTAATTGCCCAAGCTTGTGCCTATAGAGGTTTAGGAGAGATTGGTTCGATACAAAATCCTGAAGAATCACATGAAAATTTTTTACAAGCTATCGCTCTTTTTGAAAAGGCAGGCGATCAGATTGGTGCTCAAGAGGTTAGAAAATTTCTAGATAATAAAAAGTAGCCTGAAAAGGCTACTTTTTATTAAAACACACGATAGACATAAGGATTTTCTGGTTTGTCTACTTTTGTGAAACTCTCAACTTCCAGTGTTGGGAGTTTTTGTTTGAGTTCTTTATGGTATTGGAGGGTCAGGGTTCCTCTAGCGGTGATCCAAGCATTATCAGGATACTGGCGTGAGTTTCCCTTAGTTAGGAGTCCATATACACCAGAGTCTGCGATACAGTGGATGATCCCAAAGCGAAAGAGGAATTGGCTATCTGGATGGCTAGGATCGTTATAAACAAAGCCTGTAAACTCGATTTTCTTTCCTTCAAACTCTTGAGGATAGTCATAGAGAACTTCCATGACCTCCATATAGTTTTCATCTGTAACCTGAATGGTTGGCTGGGCGAGGTATTTATCAGCTGTAGCCCTCATTTCCTTTTCATAAGCAGATTTGGAAAAATAGGTGCTGGTATCGGGTTTGAGGTATTGACTGGATGTTCCTTCGCTTGCCTGAATGGCTGTGTTGATTCCCTCAGCAAGTGGGAAATGATATCCTTTGGCAGATACGGTTCTCGAGTCTAAACTTACTGTCGGAAAGGCAACTCCAATCAAGAGAGGTAGTGACAGTAAAAGGATGCTGATTCGTCTAGCCCGACGACTTTCCAAATGGCTGTGAGAGTTGATTTTCTTTATCCAGATATAGAATTGGACCAGAGCCAACAGAAGAGAAAGGACCATAGAGATATAGACTAGATAGGAATAGTGGAGGTTAATGTAGTGACTGAGCTTGCCAGATAGCTGCAGATAAAGGGTCAGAGCAAAATAACCTAGTAGAATGATAAATCGGATCATAGCATCACCCCCATCATGTAAGAATAAAGCAAAACAAGCACTGTCACGATGCCCATGAATTGCCAGATGAAGCGTGCTTTTAGATAGTGTTTCATCATGAGGAGATTTTTGATATCAAGCATGGGGCCAATGACCAGAAAAGCAAGGACTGGCGCTAGGCCAAAGCTCGAGAGGAGAGAAGCACCGATAAAGGCGTCCGCCTCGCTACAAAGAGAGAGGAGAAAGGCTAGAAACATGAGCAAGAGAATCGCAAGGACTGGACTTGCGCTGATAGAGGTCAAGATCCGAGTCGGGACATAGACCTGCACGATAGCCGCAAAGAGACAGCCAAAGACCAAGTAACGCCCCATATCGAAAAACTCATCAATAGCTTGTATAAAGACCTGAAACACTTTTCTAGAGGGACTCAAGTGTGAAAAGTCATGTTCATGACAAGTGATAGGATTCTCTTTTTGAATGGGTTCCTTCCAGAAAAATCCTAGGAAAATCCCCAGAATCAAAGCAATCACAATAGCTCCCAGAGCTCGCAAGAAGGCAAGTTTTATTGAATTGCCAAAGGCAGAATATGTAGCGAAAAGAACGATAGGATTGATGATGGGAGCAGTCACCAGAAAAGGAACCGCTGTGTAGCTGGGCACTTTCTTTTCCAGAAAACGATTGATAATCGGAACGATTCCACATTCGCAAGAAGGAAAGAGAAAGCCAATGAAGGTACCAAAAAAGATCCTCCCCCAACGATTTCGAGGAAGAAACTCATAAACTTTATCAGGTGTGATATAGACCTCAATCCAGCCTGAAATGAGACTCCCAATTAGAACAAAAGGAAGGGCTTCAATCATGATGGAGAGAAAGATTGCCCCCGCTTGTAATACACTAGGAGGAAGAGATTGGAAAACAGTCATCTATTTTTTCTTCTCAACTTTTTCTTTTTTGTCTTTGTCATCTGGGAAAGTGATTTGTGTTAAGTCAGGAAGTTTGGCGAATTCTTCAAACATCTTATCCAAGTCGTCGGTTTTTGTAAATTTAACAGCCATGGGCCTACCTCTTTTCTACATTCTACCTCTATTATACTATTATTTTGTGGAAATGGGATTATTTTGATAATCAAAGAGGTAAAAAAGGGTAGGACGAAACAAGGGCTGTCCCTTATGGTATAATAGATTTATGGATAAAAAATATGGAAAAATTTCCCAAGATTTGGGTGTAACCTTAAAGCAAATCGATACTGTTCTAAGTTTGACGGCTGAGGGGGCGACAATTCCCTTCATCGCGCGTTATCGCAAGGACATGACTGGTAGTCTGGATGAGGTGGCGATTAAGGCCATTATCGACTTGGATAAAAGTCTGACAAATCTCAATGACCGTAAGGAAGCTGTCTTGGCTAAGATTCAAGAACAAGGCAAGCTGACCAAGGAATTGGAAGCAGCTATCCTGGCAGCTGAAAAATTAGCAGACGTAGAAGAACTCTACCTTCCTTATAAGGAAAAGCGTCGGACCAAGGCAACTATTGCCCGAGAAGCTGGACTCTTTCCTCTTGCTCGCTTGATTTTGCAGAATGTTACTAGCTTAGAGAAAGAAGCTGAGAAGTTTGTCTGTGAAGGATTTGCGACTGGTCAAGAAGCCTTGGCAGGTGCGGTTGATATCTTAGTCGAAGCCTTATCGGAAGATGTCAATTTACGTGCTATGAGTTATCAGGAAGTGTTGAGACATTCTAAAATCACTTCGCAAGTCAAAGATGAAAGTCTCGATGAAAAACAAGTTTTTCAGATTTACTATGATTTTTCAGAGACAGTTGCTAACATGCAGGGTTATCGTACCTTGGCTCTCAATCGTGGGGAAAAATTAGGCATCTTGAAAGTTGGCTTTGAACATGCGACGGATCGTATTCTTGCTTTCTTTGCTGCCCGGTTCAAGGTGAAAAATGCCTATATAGATGAAGTTGTTCAACAGTCAGTTAAGAAAAAGGTCTTGCCTGCTATCGAACGACGCATTAGGACAGAGTTAACTGAGAAAGCAGAAGAAGGAGCTATCCAACTCTTTTCTGACAACCTGCGCAATCTCCTCTTGGTTGCTCCACTGAAAGGGCGCGTGGTTCTAGGATTTGACCCTGCTTTTCGTACAGGTGCCAAGCTGGCTGTTGTTGACGCAACAGGGAAAATGCTGACGACCCAGGTCATTTATCCTGTTAAACCAGCCTCAGCTCGTCAGATTGAGGGAGCCAAGAAAGATTTAGCCGACCTGATCGGTCAATACGGTGTGGAAATTATTGCCATCGGAAATGGAACAGCCAGCCGTGAAAGCGAAGCCTTTGTGGCGGAAGTTCTGAAAGATTTTCCAGAAGTCAGCTATGTTATCGTCAATGAAAGTGGCGCTTCGGTCTACTCTGCCAGTGAACTTGCTCGTCAGGAATTTCCAGAATTAACCGTTGAAAAACGCTCTGCTATCTCAATCGCCCGTCGTTTGCAAGATCCCCTTGCCGAATTGGTTAAAATCGATCCTAAGTCAATCGGTGTCGGGCAATACCAGCACGATGTTAGTCAGAAGAAACTGTCTGAAAGTCTGGACTTTGTCGTCGATACCGTGGTAAACCAAGTCGGTGTCAATGTTAATACAGCCAGCCCAGCTCTTCTTTCCCACGTAGCTGGACTAAATAAAACCATTTCTGAAAATATCGTCAAATATCGTGAGGAAGAGGGCAAAATCACTTCACGTGCTCAAATCAAGAAGGTTCCTCGTCTGGGTGCAAAAGCCTTTGAGCAGGCAGCTGGTTTCCTTCGTATCCCTGAAAGTAGCAATATCCTCGATAATACAGGAGTTCACCCAGAAAACTACGCTGCAGTCAAGGAGCTCTTCAAACGCTTGGATATCAAGGACTTGAATGAAGAAGCACAAAACAAGCTTAAGTCCCTTTCTGTCAAGGAAATGGCGCAAGAACTAGAACTTGGACCAGAAACCCTTAAGGATATTATTGCTGACCTCCTAAAACCGGGTCGTGATTTCCGTGCTTCTTTTGATGCTCCAGTTCTCCGTCAAGATGTCTTGGATATCAAAGACTTAAAAGTCGGCCAGAAGCTGGAAGGTGTGGTGCGTAATGTCGTTGACTTCGGTGCCTTCGTTGATATCGGGATTCACGAGGACGGCCTGATTCATATTTCCCATATGAGTCGTAAATTTATCAAACACCCCAGCCAAGTGGTGTCAGTGGGAGATTTGGTAACGGTCTGGGTTAAGAAAATCGATACGGAACGTGAAAAAGTCAATCTGTCGCTCCTCGCTCCAGATGAATCTAACTGAGTACGTTCAGTCTGTTTCACTAGAAGACTTTGGTAGACCTTTCACCCACCAAGCCCAGTGGAATTCTCGTCTGCGAACGACAGGTGGGCGATTTTTCCCCAAGGATGGGCATTTGGATTTTAATCCCAAGGTTTATAATGAACTAGGTTTGGAAGTCTTTCGTAAAATCGTGCGCCATGAACTATGTCACTATCACCTTTATTTTCAGAAAAAGGGTTATCGCCATAAGGACCGAGAATTTAAGGAACTATTGAAAGAAGTGGATGGACTGCGCTTTGTACCACCTTTGAAAACACAATCTCAAAGTACCTACCTAGTCTATCAGTGCCAATATTGCCAGCAAAGTTATCAGCGTAAGAGAAGAATTGATACCAAACGCTATCGCTGTGGAGTTTGTCGAGGTAAACTCGTTATCATAAATCGGCCTAAGGACTGATGTTGATAGTTCTGATTCATGCTATACTACTTGTAAGAATACCGAAAGAGGAAACAATCATGAATACAAAATTTTATAAAATGAAACGAAACAGCATGGTATCGGGAGTTTTAGCTGGTCTATCAGACAAGTGGAATTTTGATGTAACCCTAGTCCGCTTTCTCTTCGCCATTTTTACCGTGGCAAATTTTGGAATTGGTGTGATAATCTACATCATCCTTGCTTCTGTCCTGCCAACTAAGGAAGAAATCGAAGCCGAAATGTACGGAACAGGACCACGCAAACGCAAGGAAGCCCAAGCCATTGAAGACAACGATGGTTGGTTTTGGTGAGTCAGATTTGAAAATAGTTTATAGACACTTTCCTTATTTCTCAAAGACGTCAGAAAAAGAAGTGAATTTTAACCCTTGCATCCGCAAGGGTTTTCTTCTTGCCTTTCTTTTATGGTAAAATATTGATAGCGAAATTGCTTGATATTCTTCTATCTTACAAAAATGTAAGATTAAAGTCTCTTTTGTAAGGTTAGGTTATGGCAAGCCGTCTTTTTTTGCGATAAACTAGACTCATAAAGAACAAAGGAGCAAAAACATGAAAAGAATTTTACAAAAGAAAAGAAGAAAACCAAGTCAAAAAGATATCGAGCGTGTTCAACTAGGATGCGCTATGATGCAAGCACAATTTCAATTGATGGGATATTAAGAAGGAGAAGATCATGACACTTTTAGATGTAAAACACGTTCAAAAAATCTACAAAACACGTTTTCAAGGCAACCAAGTAGAGGCTCTCAAAGACATTCACTTTACTGTGGAAAAGGGTGACTACGTTGCTATCATGGGTGAGTCTGGTTCTGGGAAATCCACCCTACTCAACATCCTAGCTATGCTTGACAAGCCAACTCGGGGGCAGGTCTACCTAAACGGAACAGACACAGCCACTATTAAGAATTCACAGGCTTCTAGCTTCCGTCGTGAGAAGTTGGGATTTGTCTTCCAAGATTTTAACTTGCTAGATACCTTGTCTGTTAAGGACAATATATTGCTTCCGTTAGTGTTATCACGAAAACCTATCACAGAGATGATGAAGAAATTGGTAGTGACTGCTGAAAATTTGGGCATCAACCAATTGCAAGAGAAGTACCCTTACGAGATCTCTGGTGGTCAAAAACAGCGGGTAGCAGTAGCACGCGCCATCATCACTGAACCTGAAATTCTCCTTGCGGATGAGCCAACAGGAGCTCTTGATTCCAAGTCATCTGCAGCCTTACTCGATGTATTTGATGAAATCAATGAACGCGGTCAAACTATTCTCATGGTAACCCACTCAACGGCAGCAGCCAGCAGGGCCAAGCGCGTTCTCTTTATCAAAGACGGCATTCTTTACAACCAAATCTACCGTGGAGACAAGACAGAACGTCAAATGTTCCAAGAAATCTCTGATACCTTGACAGTCATGGCAAGTGAGGTGAATTAGTATGTTCCGATTAACCAATAAGTTAGCGGCATCCAACTTGATTAAAAACCGCAAACTCTATTATCCCTTTGCTTTAGCTGTTCTCTTAGCTGTGACCATCACTTATCTCTTTTACTCATTGACACTTAACCCTAATATTGGCAAGATTCGAGGGGGAGAAACTATCTCCATGACGCTAGGTTTCGGTATGGTGATTGTCACTATTGCCTCTGCCATCATCGTCTTTTATGCAAATAGTTTTGTCATGAAAAACCGTTCCAAAGAACTAGGGATTTATGGCATGTTAGGATTAGAAAAACGCCATTTGATCAGTATGGTATTTAAGGAGCTTCTTATATTTGGTTCCCTAACCTTGACAGCTGGACTTGGCCTAGGAGCTCTCTTTGATAAGCTCATCTTTGCTCTGCTTCTGAAGCTAATGAATATGAAGGTGGAGCTCGTAGCGACCTTCCAACCAAGTGTCGTTATCCTAGTTACCCTTATTTTTGGAGCTATTTTCCTAGGTTTGGTTTTTATCAATGCCTTTCGGATTGCACGCATGAATGCCCTTCAGCTCTCTCGTGAGAAAGCCAGTGGTGAGAAAAAAGGACGTTTCTTAAGTCTTCAAACTATTCTAGGTTTGATTAGTATGGGAACAGGCTACTATCTAGCAGTAACAGTTGAAAATCCACTTTCTGCTGTTGTGATTTTCTTTGTGGCAGTCTTGTTGGTAATCTTTGGCACTTACCTCTTGTTTAATGCGGGGATTACAGTATTTCTACAAATTTTGAAGAAAAACAAGCGTTATTATTACCAACCCAACAACATGATTTCCGTATCCAATCTCATCTTCCGTATGAAGAAAAATGCGGTTGGTCTTGCGACGATTGCCATTCTTTCAACCATGGTCTTGGTGACCATGTCTGCTGCAACTAGTATCTTCAAGGCTTCAGAAACCTTCAAGAAATTCATGAATCCACATGATTTTGGAATTTCAGGGCGAAATGTTGATAAAGAAGATTTAGATAAACTTTTGAGTCAGTATGCTAGCGATAAGGGATTAACTGTCACCAAAAAAGAAGTCTTTCGTCACAGCAATTTTGGCATCGAGAGTCAAGATGGAACCAAACTCCGTATCTTTAAAAAGGGGAATAACTTTGTCCAACCGAAAACCATTTTCATGGTCTTTGATCAAAAAGACTATGAAATCATGACTGGTCAAAAACTCTCCCTTTCAGGCAATGAAGTCGGCTTGTTTACTAAGAATAAGGTGCTTGAAGGGCAGAAAGAACTCACTCTAAATGACCAGACTTACACTGTTAAAGAAGAAATTAAAAATGATTTCGTTCTGGAACATGTGCCAAATCAGTTTAACATTCTCACATCTGACTACAATTATCTTGTTGTTCCTAATCTGCAAGCCTTTATTGATCAATATCCGGATTCTTCTCTTTTTGATCAACTTTATGGTGGCATGAATGTAACAGCTAGTGAAGAAGAACAGCTCAAACTCGCTGACGACTTTACAGAATACCTTCGTAACTTCAATAGAGACTTAAACAAAGAGGGAAGCTATGTATACGGAAGCAATCTGGCTGATAGCAGTGCGCAAATAAGTGCCCTTTATGGAGGTGTCTTCTTCATCGGTATCTTCCTCTCTATCATCTTTATGGTAGGAACAGTTCTCGTTATCTACTACAAACAGATCTCTGAGGGCTATGAAGACCGTGAACGTTTCATCATTTTGCAAAAGGTCGGACTCGATCAAAAGCAAATCAAGCAAACGATTAACAAACAGGTTCTAACTGTTTTCTTCCTTCCATTGCTATTTGCTTTCCTACACCTTGCTTTTGCCTATCATATGCTTAGCCTCATCCTAAAAGTTATTGGCGTGCTCGATGCGACCATGATGTTGACCGTCACTCTGTCCATTTGTGCCATCTTCCTCATCGTCTACGTTTTAATCTTTATGATTACTTCAAGAAGCTATCGTAAGATTGTACAAATGTAAAAAAGATACCTCGAAATTCATCGAGGTATTTCTTTTATCTTAGATACTAAAGAGTTGTCCCAAGAGGAAGGTTACGCCCATGGTGAGAAGTCCGATACAGAGGTTACGGATCATAGCAGTTCTCGTAGGAGCTTTTCCTAATTTAGCACTGGTATAGCCGGTAATAAGAAGGGAAAGGGCCACGATAAAAACAGTAGCAGGAATGCGATAGTCACTTGGAAAGACGGTGATTGAAAGCATAGGAGGAAGACTTCCCAGTACAAAGGCGATAAAGCTAGAGATCGCAGCATGCCAAGGGTTGGTAAACTCTTCGTACTCGATTCCATACTTTTCTTCGACCAAGGCTTTAAGAGGATTTTTCAAAAAGGCCTTGTTGGTCAAGAGTTGGGCGGACGTTTCACACTCACCATTCTGAAGGTAAGCAGCATAGAGGGATTGTTTTGCAGATTCCATATCTTTATCCAAGAGTAATTGCTCTCTAGCAACAGCGGCTTCTTCCGTATCTTTCTGAGTGGATACAGAGACATATTCGCCACCTGCCATAGAAAAAGCACCAGCGAGGATAGCGGCTAGTCCTGATAAAAAGATAATCCAGATATTGCTTGTCGCACTAGCAACCCCGATTACGACTCCAGCAATGGAAATAATCCCATCATTGGCACCGAGAACGCCCGCTCGTAAGATATTGAGTCGCCCTGCAAAGTTTGCATCAATTTCATGTTTTATTTCTGTCATAGTCATCTCCTTTCTTTTCATTATAGAGAAAAGAGTAGGGGAATACAAACTTTTTAAACTATCTGAAAAAAGTTCTACGATTCTAATTTTTAAGCCCTTTTCGACTTTACCGAAAAAGCACGGCAATACAGTAGCCACTCCTACTGTACTAGTCCTTTTTTAGCTTATCTATGGTATAATAGAAGGTAGATTTATCAATTGGAGTATGAAGGATTTTATGATTAAACTTGTAGCAACCGATATGGATGGAACCTTTCTAGACGGAGAGGGTCGGTTTGATATGGAACGCCTCAAAAACTTGCTTGTTTCCTACAAGGAAAAAGGAATTTATTTTGCAGTGGCTTCGGGTCGTGGCATCTTATCCCTTAAAAAGCTATTTGCTGATGTGCGTGATGAAGTGATTTTTATAGCTGAAAATGGGAGTTATGTTGAGTTTCATGGGAAGAATATGTACGAGGCTACGATGTCTCGAGACTTTTACTTGAGCACTTTTGAAGCTTTAAAGAAATCACCCTATTTTGATGAAAGAAAAATGCTTCTGACAGGGAAAAAAGCTTGTTATGTATTGGAAACAGTGGATGAAACTTATCTTAAGTTAAGCAGTCACTACAATGAGAATATTCAAAAAGTAGCGAGTTTGGAAGATATCACAGATGAGATTTTTAAATTTACTACTAACTTTACAGAAGATACGATAGAAGCTGGGGAGGCCTGGGTCAACGAAAATGTTTCTGGTGTGAAAGCCATGACAACTGGTTTTGAATCCATTGATATTGTCTTGGACTACGTTGATAAGGGTGTGGCTATTGTTGAGCTAGCCAAAAAACTGGGGCTTAGCATGGATCAGGTCATGGCTTTTGGCGATAATCTCAATGACCTTCACATGATGCAGGTCGTCGGGCATCCAATCGCTCCTGAAAACGCGCGACCAGAGATTTTAGAATTAGCAGAGACAGTGATTGGCCACCATAAGGACCAGTCAGTAATGGCTTATATGGAGGGTTTGTAATGGCAGATATTAAATTGATTGCACTGGATTTGGACGGTACTTTGCTGACAACGGATAAAAAGTTGACAGATCGTACCAAGGCGGTCCTCAAGGCTGCGCGTGATCGTGGTATCAAGGTCGTTCTGACAACAGGTCGTCCTTTGAAGGCTATGGATTTCTTTCTCCATGAGCTAGGGACTGATGGTCAGGAGGACGAGTACACCATCACCTTTAATGGAGGGCTTGTTCAGAAAAATACGGGCGAGATTCTCGATAAAACAGTCTTTTCAATCGACGATGTGGCACGCTTGTACGAGGAAACTGAAAAACTAGGGTTGCCGTTAGATGCTATTTCAGAAGGAACAGTCTATCAAATCCAGTCGGACCAAGAAAGTCTCTATGCTAAGTTTAATCCAGCTCTGACTTTCGTGCCAGTCGCTTTTGAAGAGCTATCTAGTCAGATAACTTATAATAAATGCGTGACTGCCTTCCCCCAAGAACCCTTGGATGCAGCGATTCAACAGATTTCTCCAGAATTGTTTGACCAATATGAAATCTTCAAATCGCGTGAACTCTTATTGGAATGGTCGCCAAAAAATGTCCACAAGGCAACAGGGTTAGCGAAATTAATTAAACACTTGGGTATCGACCAAAGTCAAGTCATGGCTTGTGGGGACGAGGCCAATGACCTTTCTATGATTGAGTGGGCAGGTCTGGGAGTTGCCATGCAAAATGCAGTTCCTGCGGTTAAAGCAGTTGCCAATGTCATTACCCCCATGACCAACGACGAGGAAGCCGTTGCATGGGCTATCGAAGAATACGTGCTAAAGGAGAACTAGAATATGGGATTGTTTGACCGTTTATTCGGGAAAAAAGAAGAGCCGAAAATCGAAGATATTGTAAAAGAAGCTCTGGAAAATCTTGATTTGTCAGAAGAGGTTGAAGAAAACCAAACGGCAGTCGAAGAAACAAGTCAGGAAGAGACAGTAGCGGAAAAAGTGGAAGAAACACTTGCTCAAGAAGAACTTTCTCAGGTCACGACAGATGAGGTCATTGAACCAGAAGCAGTCGAGGAAAATGCTCAGGAAGAGTTTGAGCTAGAAGTTGATGAGACAGAGCAAAGCCAAGAGCCTGAAGAAGTTTTAGAAGAAGAGAGCCAAGAATCTCTAGAAAGTGACGAAGAGCCAGCTTTTGAAGTAGTAGAAGAATATCCACGAGTTGAAGAAACGGTTCAGGAAAAATATGACCGCAGTCTCAAGAAAACGCGTACGGGATTCGGAGCACGCTTGAATGCCTTCTTTGCCAACTTCCGTTCTGTCGATGAAGACTTTTTTGAAGAATTAGAAGAACTGCTCATCATGAGTGACGTTGGTGTGCAGGTCGCTTCGAACCTAACAGAAGAGCTTCGCTATGAAGCTAAATTAGAAAATGCTAAGAAGCCTGATGCACTTCGCCGTGTCATTATCGAGAAATTGGTTGAGCTCTACGAAAAGGATGGCAACTACGATGAACAAATCCATTTCCAAGATGGCTTGACAGTTATGCTCTTTGTTGGAGTGAATGGCGTTGGTAAAACCACCTCTATCGGGAAATTGGCTCATCGCTACAAACAAGCTGGCAAGAAAGTCATGCTGGTTGCGGCAGATACCTTCCGTGCTGGAGCTGTTGCCCAGCTAGCTGAATGGGGCCGTCGTGTTGATGTTCCTGTTGTGACGGGGCCTGAAAAGGCTGATCCAGCTAGTGTGGTCTTTGATGGGATGGAACGTGCTGTAGCAGAAGGGATTGATATCCTTATGATTGATACAGCAGGTCGTCTGCAAAACAAGGACAACCTTATGGCCGAGTTGGAAAAGATTGGTCGCATTATCAAACGTGTCGTTCCTGAAGCACCTCATGAAACCTTCCTGGCACTCGATGCTTCAACTGGACAGAATGCCTTGGTACAAGCTAAGGAATTTTCGAAGATAACACCATTGACTGGAATTGTTTTGACAAAAATTGACGGAACTGCCCGAGGTGGTGTTGTACTAGCTATCCGTGAAGAACTCAATATCCCAGTGAAATTGATTGGTTTTGGTGAAAAAATCGATGATATCGGGGAATTTAACTCAGAAAACTTTATGAAGGGTCTCTTAGAGGGCTTGATTTAATACAAAATAAATATCCTGCAAGTCAATCTTGCAGGATATTTTTGCTATTCTAAACGGCCATCTTCACGATAGGCGATATCAGGTTAGCGCCTTTGTTGTAGGTATAGTGGCGGTTGAACGCAATACAACAAAGATTGTCTAAAAACAGCAACCGAGTGCGTACTACACACCCCCTATGTCAGGACTGAAGGTTTTGTGCGGGCTACGGCTTGCTGGTTGCGCTCAATCATGATGTGGTTACGGTAGGCAACACCACACAGATGTTTGCCGCTGCGGTCGTAAACGATAGTGAGAAGTTGAATTGTTAAAGAAGGGGAAAGACCGTCTGATAAGGCTTAGGATAGTGTTTTCAGACGGCATGGTGTTATTTTTGTTAGATTTGCTAAATAATAAATATTTTTAAAATTGGTTGTTCAAAATTTTTTAAATTTCCTCTAGTTTTTCTTTCATCAAGTTTTCTAGCCAGTTTTCAAATTTTTCAAATTCAGTATCCTCTTCCCACTCTTCAGGAGGAATATCAGGAAAAAAAACACCAAAATTTTCATTTTCTTTTGTAAGAAGGAAACCAGCTTGATCGCCAGTTCTTGGAATGGAAATAGTAATTAAGATATTAGGGAATAAATTACAATCAGTTCCTTCAAAAAC
The DNA here is from genome assembly GCF_052399005.1 of Streptococcus sp. HJ1. GTDB lineage: Bacteria > Bacillota > Bacilli > Lactobacillales > Streptococcaceae > Streptococcus. The sequence goes on from NZ_CP199005.1 coordinate 940,896, forward strand.
TTGTTGTGACCAATCATAAAGCTCGTAAGGAGCTAAAAAATCGAATCCAGGTAGTAACTCATCTTGAAACAAAGTACAAGATCCTACTGTTAGAAGAAATTCTCTATATATTCTAGGGAATGTGACTTTAAATTTTTTTTCAAAATCATTTATCTCATCTAAAGAAACATCATATCTTTTTTTAAAAATAAAATTTGATTTTCCATAATTAATTAAGTTTCCATTACTAGATTTGATTAAATCTTGTATATCTACAAGAATTTTTTTGAAATTATCCATAAATTAATATCCTTCATTCAATTTTTATATCTATTATCTAGGAACAATATAGTTAATTATTCCTGTTGAGGGTGCTATATGGCAAATGTGTTCGTAGGGCAGGCCCAGTACCGTGTATAGTTCCAGTATGAGGGTGTTTCACAGGAGTTGGACTCCACCATGTATTTGAACACCACCATTTTTAAGTGGAATTATATGATGAGGAGTGGCTCCTGCAGGCCATGTATGCCCTGTTCCAAGTTCCCACTTTCGTATTAAGCTTTTTTGTCTTCGAGAAAAGTTTCTACGCATCATGCGATTTTGTTGGACGCTTCTTTGTTTTGCACTAGGTAGTTTATCCTTAATCAAACATTTTTGTCTTTGACTAACAGGAATCAGTGACCACTTATCAACATCATCCATAATATCATCATACTGGAATAATTCTTCTAAGCTTCTTATTCCGTTTTCTCTTCAAACCTAATGGATCAAACCAAGCATTTGTATTAGAAGCAAAACTATACAAATTGCTCCCACCTAATAGTAAGATAGGATCCTGATTTACAAACCGTCCCGAATGCTGCTCATAATACCTGAAGAAGTTGTAATGAAGCCCCGTTTCACGGTCGGCGTACTAGTTTTGCAGGCGGAAGGGTTGGTGAGCGCTATCCGTTACCTTGGTTTCTTCTTTTAGATGACCTTACTGGAACATTGGGTCTCAACTCACCCTAGGACGACTATTTGAATTTCTGTTTAATTAGAATTAATTAATATTCAACACTTAATTAAATTTATTTATCAAAAGCGGTTGGATCAAAAACAGAGATATATTTTATATTCATTTTGATGGCTTCTTCGAACGGAGGGTCATCTTCAGAAACTTCCAGTGCAATTCCTTCAATAATTTTTGAAAAAAAAGCTTCTTCACATTCATCGTAATAGAAACCTAAATTAGAATTTAAGATATCATTGATAGGCATTCCTATTTTAATAGTTCTGAATTTACCTTGATATCCTTCTAATGCAGAAATTTTATAAATTTCTCCTGAAGTAATATCTACGTTAATTTCAATTGGGATATCAGTAAATATATATCTGCATGAATTAACATTAGTTTGAAAAAATTTTAATTTTCCATTTAACATATTTTTATTAATGATACTGGAGTAATTTATAATATTGTCTTTTAATCTGATTCCCCCTAAACTCTTCGCGGGGATAATTTCATCATAAATATTCATTATCAACCTTTCATATTATTCTGCAGGAAATCTTTGCGTTCCACTTTTATCAGAAGATACTTTCCAATAAGGTGCCCCCTCATAATGCCTAGGGTTCCCTGGGTGGTATTGAATGTAACAATCAGTAAATTCATTACCCCGTGAATTTAATTCTCTTAATGTAAATCCTTTATTGTCTCCACGAGTTTTACTCATTACGTCTTGCTGTATAGTTTTTCATTTGAGGATCAAATTTGTTGTGAACCATCAAAATTTGTGTCTAACCCATCTATATATTTCTCAAAATCAAGGTGATATAGTTTTTTTAAATTTCTAATCCAGATAACAAATTCAAAGAAAGTCTTAATATTTTCATCTGTTATTTCAAATATCCCGTTGTCTTGGTGAGATTCTTGGATAGCTGAGATAATTCTCTTAAATATTTCTTTATTTTTCCTAATTTCATCAATAGGTAACGTTTGTAATCTATCGATAAAAAATAATTCATCCTCAATACTTAAAATAGAGGGTAAGTTTTCCAATTTTTCATTTAGTTTAAAAATAGTATTCATATTATTTCCTGGTTAGTATGGTTTGACCTTTTTCGTCGGGATGTCGAGGATATTGTGGGCGGGATTGAATGCGAACAGTTCGCTGCTGGCTTTGCCTTTTCAGACGGCCTAGGGGGTCTAGTTCGTAACGGCTGGAGAGCTTACCTTTATGTTTTGTTGGGTCTCGTCGACCCAACCTATGGTCTAAAAATGGTCTTAAAGAGGCTTTTTACCTTTAAATACATTAAATCTTGATAGATTTGCTCCTTTTGATTGAATATGTTTTATAGCTAATTCAAATTCATTAAATTCATTGAATTCTTCTATCTCATAATCTTCAGCCTGATCCAATTTATTTTTGGGTACCGTATAGTAATATGTAATATAAATTCCATTACTTTTCTTAATAGCAAACACTTGATAAACAACTTCTCCATCAATTTCAATAAGTTCATCATATCCTTTTGTTTGTAAATTAGTTAAATTTAACATATCTATTTTCCTATAATATCAATAAGTACTTGTTTTCCATCCGGACATCTAATATTTATATGCGGGTATTTTCCATGTCCTGTTCCTTTTGGATTATCATGTTCTTTACAACGCCCCGTTTCTTTATACATAGCATAATCTTTTCCTGATTCACAAACCGCCCGGCATCCTGTTCATAATACCTGAAGAAGTTGTAATGCAACCCGGTTTCTTTATCAAAGTATTGGTTTTGAAGTCGGAACGGCTGATGCGTGTTCTTGTAAAACCTTTCATCCTTTTTCAACGATCTCAAAGAAGATAGTGAGGTCGTCCTTACACAATTTAGATTCTAAATAGGGTTATCTTGTAGAAAGGAGTACCACATATCATCTATATCAGCACTATCAAATATATATTTATATCCACTTCCAAATATATATTCCTCAATAAATGAAGAGAAAGGAATACTTTTTCTACTATCAACATTAAATGTTACTTGATCATTGAGCCTATTTAAAAAAATTGGTTCATATAAAACTTGTCCTATTTCATAAGTATAGTCTTGTAAATTTTTTGGTACTCTATATTGTCTATCCAATATCTCTTCTGTACTCCATAATTCTATATCTCCAAAAGAACCTCCATTACATAATAATAAAAATTGTTTATGTTCAGGTGCCAAAAATTGCTCTAGCTGTTCACTTATCCTATCCGCACCTTGAGGAATATTTCCGTATAAAGGAGCATCAGGTAAGTTAGACAAACAATTTCTATAATGTTTAATTATTTGAGATAAGTTCATAACAACCTCCAATCATAAATGTGATTAATATTCTACAGAATACGTATTTTTTATAGGAGTACCTACAGGTAAATACCTTATTTGAGGCCAAATTTGTATATTCGGCGCAAACTGATATAGATTATCCCCGCCCCACAACCCAATCGGATCCTGATTCACAAACGGCCCCGCATCAGGTTCATAATACCTGAAGAAGTTGTAATGCAGCCCCGTCCCACGGTAGGCATACTGGTTCCGTAAGCGGGAGGGTTGGTATGCGCTATCCGTTACATTGGTTTCCTCTTTCAGACTGCCCCAAGCGGTGTATTCGCCGAATCACAAGAGGTTGCGACTTTATCGGTCATCTCTCTCTGTACACCGATTTGGTCACAGTGGAAGTAGTGGGTCTGTTGGTCGCTTTCTCCGTCTTCATTAATGAGGTTTCGATAGGCGAAACCGCGTGCGTACGGTACACAACCTGCATATTCAGGCTACAACTTGCTGTTGTGTAAACAACTCGACGATTTCTAGAATATTAGTCATGTGGTTTGTTATTAAGAATATCTAACCATGCATCCTGTGTAAAGACTATTTCCTCGTAATTAATACCATCATCGATATCGCTGACACCAATGACATAAATTAGAGCATTGTTATCTTCTAGTATGCTCGATTCAAAATTTTCTAGACTCGGATTATTTTGAAATGAGCTTATGAAATTTGGGATTTTATTTTCATTGCTCATAATAACTATAGTTGTTAGAGAGGGACCGCAATCATATAAAAGATTTTCAAAATAATCTTCGTCAATTGGTTTTAAAAATTCAATAATTCCTATACGACTTGGAATGAATTTTAACAAAAAACCAAAAAAGCCTTTTTTAAGGTTACCATGCCATATAATCTTAACATTATGATTTTTAGATAGAGATTCAAAAAATTTTAAATCTAACCCAGTTGCACATAAAAAGCAGCGGTAATTTGGACTCTTATTTACTTTTTCTAAAATATTTTTCAAGTTAATCTGAGTGTTTTTTTCACTGCTTTCTCTTTGAATTCTTTTATACATTTTCCAATCCTCTATATTTATTTGTTTTTTGATATGAAAATGCCCTGGATCTCTAGTTCTCCACCATAATTTACCTGGAGGCAGGTGTTTATTTCGAATATATTGATTAAACCTTCTTAGTGTGGGATTTCCTATTTGATTAACATATTTTCCATTTTTAGCTGGAGAAGCACCCCATGAAATAGAGTTTTTAGTTTTAAACCATCCAGACTTGCTATAGGATGGTTTCTTTCTTGCAGGGCCAAAGGCATTTTTACCTTTACTGGTAGCTAATTTGCCAGCCTTCCCTAATGTTGGTCCAGCTACTGCACCGATAGCACCACTAGTTGCAACGCTTCCATAGTCGATATCACTCCATTTTTTGCCATTTGCTATGTTAGAAACTACTTGAATGCAAGCATCAGTAGCAGCTCCAGAAGGCAGCAACAATTAATATTGGAATGAATGCAATGTTTCCACTTGGATCAACCCAGATTTGCACATTAGGTGCAAATCTATATAAATTCTCTCCACCAAGTAATCCGATTGAGTCCTGATTGATAAACCGCCCTGCATCCGACTCATAATACCTGAAGAAGTTGTAATGCAAACCGGTCTCTTCATCGAAGTATTGGTTTTGCAATCTAAACGGCTGATGCGCGTTCTTGTAAACCCTCTAATTCTTTTTCAGACGACCTAGGGGATCGAGTTCGTAGCGGCTGGAGAGTTTGCCCTGTGTGCGGAAGATTTCGCGGTGCAGCTTATCGTGTTCGATGTCGGTGATGACTTCGTCGTCGAGACTGATTTGGTGCAGGTGTCCGCTACCGTAATACAGGTAGTTGATCTGTCTGCCGTCAGGGACGTATTGGTTAGCGGTTTCCTGAACCTTGTCGTTATCGCGGGCGAAGGTGCGAATCAGCCGTCCCAATACATCTCGTTTGGATTCGGTTTAGATTATTCTTCATTTGGATAGGCTAACAGTGGGCTAAAATCTACCTTCCATATATCTAGTTCATATAATCTTCCATCGCTATAAGAGTATAACGTCGCTAATACAGGGACATCATCTTTGTCATTAAATTGATATTCTGATATAGCTATAATTTCTAGATTGTTTTTTTCATTATGCTCATTTAAAAATGAAATGCTACCCATCCCCTCATCATCAAGAGAAATAACACTATCAGTAAAAGAGGTTTTTAAACTATCATATTGGGGCTTTTTATTAGCCAATAAAATTTTGAGTAGATTAACCTCATTACTTGTAAGCGGTCGTTTATTAAATTCCATGTATCCTCCCTACATTTAAAGTACCATTTTTTAATTTAAATTCTGTATATTGAATATCTATACCATTTACTGTAATTTTTTGATTAAAAGGTTTGCCATTTGGGACTTGATTAGCACATTTGGATAAATCGGCTATTACTGCTTTTTTTACTAACTCTCTATCTAATCCTAAATCATCAGTATGCCGAAAGGCGTGATAAATTTGATTAGGATTACTTCCAAACTGTATATTTAATAGACCTAATGGGTCAAACCAAGTTTTTGCGTTAAATGCAAATTGATAAAAATTCTCCCCACCCCATAGCCTAATTGGATCCTGATTCACAAACCGACCCGCATCCGGCTCATAATACCTGAAGAAGTTGTAATGCAGCCCCGTCTCGTGGTCGACGTACTGGTTTTGCAGGCGGAAGGGCTGGTATGCGTTATCCGTTACCTTGGTTTCCTCTTCTAGACAATCCCAGCCGGTATAGTTGCCGAACCATAAGAGGTTGCCGTCTTTATCGGTCATCTCACGCGGGATACCGATTTGGTCGCAGTGGAAGTAGTGGGTCTGTTGGCGGTTTTCGCCGTCTTCGGTTGTCCAATCGTGGACTTGCGCTAAAGGCTTGTAGGAATCTTGATCGGTGTAGATATAGGTATACCTGCCGTCCGCGTACACTTCCTGTAAGAGGTGGCTGCCGTCCCAAACGAAGCGGGTTTGGTTTTCGAGGCCGTTCCCGCTTAAATCATGCGGGAATGACGTTTCTGAAACTTCTTTGTCTTTCAGACGGCCTTGCAGGTGTATTGTGTCTTAACCCAACCTACGGCTACTACATGATTCAATTTTATCTTGCTAGTCGATTGTATTAGTAATTTTGGTGTTTTAATTTACCTCAATTCCATCAACATATTGAGAATCCTCAATATATACAGTTGAGAAGCTTTGTATAAAGTCGGGAGTTTTTTGGTCATCTCTTTTGGGTTTGAAGAATCCTTTCATAATTGTCCAATCGTATATAGATATATCAATAGGGTACTTTGATAACGTTCCACTAATTTTATATTTTTCTATCCATTGAACAGCTTTTTCTTTAGTTGAAAAGATAGCCGATGGGAAGCTTGCTCTGCTTCCTTGAACAACCCACATGTAAAATTCATTCATAGTCATGTCCTTTTTAGTTTTGTTTAAGTTGTTTGTACGAAGAATAATCCACCAGATAGATCTCGATTTATAAAAATATATCCGATGTTCTCAGTTAGATAAAAAATTTCATTTACTTTTTCAGGTAGATCCATTCCTAAGATTTGACCTATGAAAATATATTTTTCTAGAAAATCATCACTCTCTTGCTGTAAATATTCAGGTCGTCCTCCTAAAAAACTCATTTCATCTAAATTCTCAATAGGATTAATTGGATAAAATTTATCTAGGTTAAACTTGAACTGATGTTTATCTCCGATGATAACTCTCGTGTATCCTTGAATAGCATCGTCAATTTCAGTAATGTAGTCAAGAAAATAATCTTCTTCATCATAATAAGAAAAAACGTAAATTGCTTTATCTTTATATTCCTTATCCTGAAAATCTGTTTTTAATTGAGGTGCAATTGTTAATAGATTTTCAATTGGTATAAAAGCAACCAATGCTAACTCATGACCATCTGGCGCTATCACTTTATTTGAATAGTCTAAATCTAGCCCAACTAATATATTATTTATATTGGGTTTACAATCTAAAAAGTTAAAATTAACGTATCCATTTTTTTTCATTTAAATTCTCCTAAAAATTTAAGGGCATTTCTTACCTGCTTTTTTCAATTTTCTAAGAAATTTATTGGCTTCTTTTCTTAATCCTCCTCCTCCAGAAGTTTTAGGTTTGTAAAGATAATCGGCTAAATCTTATTAATTAATTGATATTTATCAATATTTTTAATTCGTCTGGTAGTTTGGCACCATTTCTATATGCCTTTTTAGCCCAAAATATGGCTTTCTCTTTATAGCCTTGTGTGAAAAATAAATCAGCTAAATTGAATTGGGCAATTGGATGTCCATTTTTTGCCGCTATCTCTAGCCATTTAAATTCCAAATCTTGATCTAAAGATACAAACATATGGTATTGATACAATTTAAATGCTGAGTTTTTATCTCCATTAGTGGCCTTCTCTTCGAGAATATGAATTTCTTCATCTGAAATCCAATAAATACTACCTGTTGATATGCAATTAGTCATTTTCTCATTCCTTTCTGGTTGTTGTTTACATGATATTAAAGGTGTTGATTCCCATCGGTGTTAATTTCCCGTTACTTGGGAACCAAAGATATTCATTTGATGCTTTAACTATAGTATTTAATTCATTAGCAATTTGTTTTCCGAGAGGGTTTGCTCCTTTTCCTGTATTACAGGATAAAATCTCAACCGTCATACTTGACTTATAGTTAGGATTTTTTTAATTCTCGCTGCTAATTTTTTAGCATCTAATCTTTCACCTGTAGCCCCATCTACCATCAACGAAGGATTGTCATGCCCTCCTACTTGGAAAGTATTCGATTTATTGGCAACTTTTTGAACGTAAGAGTGTATGTCTTCATTAGCTGGGAATAAATTCATATCAAGTCCAGCTAAACCTAACCAATCGACCCATACTTAGGTATTAGGTGCAAACCAATAAAGATTCTCGCCCCCCACAACCCAATCGGAAGGGTTGGTGCGCTGTTCCCGTTACGTTCGTTTCGCTCTTCAGTTTACCCCAACCATAATAATCCCCGAACCAAACCAGGTTGCCTTCACCATCGGTCATTTCTCTCGGGATGCCGATTTGGTAGCAGTGGAAGTAGTGGGTTTGTTGTCAGCTTTCGCCATCTTCAGTTGTCCAGTCGTGGACTTGCGCTAAAGGTTCGTGTGTACCGTAATGCCCTATGTCAGGATTGGAAGTTTCATGCAGGCTACGACTTGCTACATTATATGTATCTTTATCATTATCTGAATTGTCAGGACAACGATTTTTATATAAGAAGAAGGTCGTCTGAAAATCATTTCATACAAGCATGTAAGTTAGAAATTTATTGTAACTATTTTTTCATGATTATTTTCTTCCCAGTATTGTTTGTAGAAAGATAATGCATCATGTATTAAATAATATAACTCACTATTTCTATCCTTTAGTTTATTAATATTATTAAAATTCAAAATAATTTCTTTCTCTTGAATCCAACTTAAATCTCTCATGCATTCATCTAAAGCATCTAAATTTGATCCAAAATAGCTTGGAAAATTAAGTTCTTGATTTAATGTATTTAAAAAAATTTGTTTTGTTTTTAATTTTAATAAATTTATATCTATGATCTTTTTATTGGTATTCATAATGCAACCTCCCTATGCTTCCTGCTAAATAGGTTCAAATATTTGCAGAATTGGTACGATTTTTCCATTTTCCAAGGTAGTAGAATCCGTTATTCGGTATAGATATAGCTATATCTGCCGTCCGGGGGAACTTCTTGCAAGAGGTGGCTGCTACCACATAGTCTTAAAATTTTTACTACGTAAACAATGCTAGAATTTTCTACATATTGCGATATTACGCAAGATATAGCTTGCATAAATTATTGTGCCAAATACCCTGTGTCATAATCTAAATCGTCAGTTTCCACAAACTCATCTAAGAAAAGATATATTTCTTCTATATCTACTGGAATTGGGATGTTTATCGCATAGAAATTTACATTAAATGCTTCAAACTCACATCCAAGATCTATTAGTTTCGTTAGTATTTTATCTTTAAATTTCTGATTTTCATTAAAGAAAACAATCCGCAATGTACTATTTTGACTATGAATTATCGTTTTATCATAGAATAAGTAATTTTCTTCCGTTTGTATTCCACTAACAATATCACCTAAAGAGATTTCTTTGCTATAAAAAGGAATATTATTTATTTTAAGATAGCCTTCTTCAGTCACTTCTGCCCAAATGCTTTCCATAGATACTGGAGGATAACCATCAATTACTTCTAGATTTAAAAAAAGCTTTTTCATTTTCATTACCTTATATAACCTTGCTACCTACTGTAGGAACTTAATTTAACAACTCGCACTTGGTTAAGTTAAACTTTAGTAATATTCTTTATAGAATCATACATTAATTCTTCCAAATAACTAATATTTTCATTGCAAATAGTTATTTCTTTGTCTTTGAAAAAATAATATCCTCTTGAGTCAGATATATCAACCATTCCTTTTGAATTCTCTCGATTTATAAATAACTCTAAAACTATTTCATCATTATCGTCGTATATAAGAATATTTTCCTTTAAAAGTAGACTGAATACAATTCTTAAACTAGATTGTTTTAAGTAAATATCTAAATCCGCTTTAAGAATTTTATCATTTGAAGCTTGAGTTTCTCTTAATTTTGTAAAATGTTCAATTATTTTATTAATTTCCATTTTAAACCTCCGTTTATTTAATTATTGCATTTTTGACTGCTTGCGTAAATGAATGTGTGACATCTGTTCCCCTAGTAGAAGCCCATTCCTTCAATTTTATAAAACCAGGGGCATTAATTGGCCGAATGGATACATGATTTCCATGATCATTAATGGCCTCAAGTCCTGATTTTTCAAGTTTTGAAACATCAATTGCTTGGCATTTTCCAGTAGGTTTATCCATTGATGTAGATAAGCCACTTAAAGTATCCTTCCCAGGTCTTTGAGTTAAAGTATTATCAGTTGCAGAACCCATTCGATATACGATGCCTTTAGTTAATTTTTGGGATAGACCTAACCAATCAACCCATCCTTGCGTATTCGATGCAAGTTGATAAAGGTTAAGGCCCCCTAGCAACCTAATCGCGTCTTGGTCAGATTGGACGGGGGATCTTTTATTGAACTTGCCGTTCATATGGAACATATCGCCGGTGCGCACGATATAGCGTTTGCTCATTGTAACTGAGGAAGAATGGCGCATCGGCCAGGCTAGTTTGGTGACGGTACGGGAAAGTATGTCCTTGCTTCCCGGAAGTTATAAACAAAGTTGGATAGTACTTATTATTTTTTTTTGTGTTTCGACACTAATTTCCTGGTTAAAATTTTGGATTAATTTTAAAAAATTAATGATTAAGTTGATTTGAGTAGTGTTAAATATCATACTTTGGTTTCTTAGGGCAATATATAAAAATTCAACAACGTAACCATATAAATAAAATTTAGATAAATTAGAAAAAATATATTTTAAACAGCAAGGAGTAAAATATAATATAGCCTTATTAGTATATGCTTGCCACTCTAATGATTCAAGTATTGAGAGAAAATCATCGTATGTTATCTCAATCCAAGTTTTAGTAGATAGTTGCGTTATAGAAAATATATAAGAGTTATCACTATCATCAAAACTTATGATGTTATTTTTATCAACTTTGAAAACTGGAAAAGTAGTCCTAATTTTTTCCTCTAGATAATTTCGTTCTTGTATATATTTTACCTCCGTAAGAAATTTTTCAAATTCACAATATACCCCTAAGTCTTTGACAAACTTTGAAATATATTCTAAAAAATCATAAATGATATTGATTTCATCTTTGGTTAAAGATTGCAGTAAATTAAATAGTTCACTCACTTCACCTTGGGATATATTAGAATAATAGCTAAATAATTCTATGAAACAATCATTATCTATACTAGGGTTTTCTATTGAGGTTAGTAAAAGTGTGTTTAAATGTAAGGCATTTTCATTTTTTTGTTTATCTGACATTTGATTTTTAATTAATAAAATTAGATTGTTTTTTATCATGTCTTACTTTCTACATTTTAAGGTGTGGCACCATTTGATTGATTTATTATCTATTTTTTATTTACGTTTATTAAAATTATTTAATAGTTTTATTATCTTCTCTTTATTTTTGCTGGATGAGTTAATTGCAATTCTAATGGCATTTTCTCCAAATTCATTTTGTATATTTTTATCAGATCCATTGTCAAGGAGTAATTTCACCATTTCTATATTTCCAAACATGCATGCATAATGTAGGGGTGTATATCCTAAGTCTCCTTTAAGATCAATCAATGCCCCATTTTGAAGAAATACAAGAGCATCATTTAAAGAATTATTTCTGGCTGCAATATGTAAAACTGTATCATCCATACCTCCTACTTGATTTATATCTTCAATAGTGTCACCTAAAAAATCAGGATGCGTTTCATATTTTTTTAAAATACATAATAATTCTTTTTTCATTAACAGTACCTATAGTTCTAAGTTGATAAATCTAATATCTGGAGTTTATTTAATACTTGTGACACAATATTCTTTATGCTCTTTTTTTAGATTGTTGAATCTGTTTTTACGTTCTTGTATTTTTTGAGTATGACTGTCTTGGCCGTATTCATAGGCGGTTTTGGCTTAGATTGTTACGGAATAAATGTTTCAGACTACCTAGAAAAAAGGATTGAGGTCGCTTGAAAAACAGAAAGTGTGTGCATACTGAACATATCCTACGTCCTAACTGGAGGTTTTGTGCAGGCAACGGCTTGCTTTATACAGGGTATAGATTACTAATATAATTTTTCAAGCAATTCTAAAAAATTATCTGCAATCACTCCGATCTCTTCATCGATAGAGTCGATATTATGATTAAAAAAACGAATTTTTCCATCTGAAGACAAAATGATACTATCACCAGAAGGAGTTTTTGCAATAGGCAATCCATATTGTTGAAAATCGGGATATATATCAATGATAGAGTTAAGTTTATAATCAGACTTAAAAGACAGAAAATGATCAATAACTATCTTATTACCTTTTATTCTAACCT